>JAJDEJ010000339.1 GCA_029259815.1 Planctomycetaceae bacterium
TACAAAGTGGAACGCTCGATCAGTTGGCTGCATCACTTCCGCCGACTCATCGTCCGTTGGGAACACTATCCCGAACTGTTCGAAAGCTTCGTTCACCTCGCCTGCCTGTTCACTATCCTCAAGAGGTTTTGAAACTACCTCTTGTATCTTTCTCCGGGATTGTTATCCTGATATTAAATCTAATAAACCAAATTTGGTTAGCACAGCGATTGTTTGAGGAAGGAATCAGATGGCACGGCCCAAAGCCCCCGAGTTGACAGAACGAGAACTCGAACTCATGCAGGTCTTCTGGGACGTCGGTCCGCTGACGGCTCAGGAGGTGCGTGACGAGTTGGACGAGCGGGGCAGAGACCTCGCCTACACCACCGTCGCCACGCTGATTCGGATTCTCACCGACAAAGAATTCCTCCGGCAAACAAACGACGAGCGCCCCTTCGTGTACGAACCGGTCCGCACGTTCGAGGACGTCTCACAGTCGCTGGTCGATCACCTGCTCAAACGTGTCTTCGGCGGCTCGCGCGAGAAGCTGCTCGTCAGCCTGTTCGGCAAACAACGCCTGACCAAGAAAGAACAAGCCCTGCTCAAAGAGATCCTCCGGGAGCAACAGCGATGAACAACCTCGGCATCTCCCTTATCTGGCTGATCGGACAAGTCACCCTGTTATGCAGCGTGACCGCAGTGATCTACCTCATCGCCCGACGCCGTCATCCGGCAGCGGGGGCGACTGCGGCGTTGTCCGGATTGTTGCTGGCCGCTGTGTTGACGTTGCTCGTCGTCAGCCCGTGGCCGCGTTGGACTGGAGGCGATGAGCAGACAATGTCCGCTGATCAACTTCGATCGGCAACGGGTCGTGATCGTCTCCCGACTCTGGACGCGAGCCTGCTCTTGTCCGGGGAAGACAATACCAAGCTACGACAGGGACTTCATGACGAGTCCAAACACACCACGGCATGGCACGCAATCTGGCATGAAGTGCAGCAAGCATACACGGCGATGTCTCAGTGGAAGATTCCGCCCAATGATCGCCGGGTCGGTTGGCTCGCTGTTGCACTCCTATCGATCGTGGCCATTGGAGCCTTACGGCTGCTTGCCGGATGGTTGGCAGTCCAACGATGCCTGCGGCGAAGCGAAGTCATTCACGACCGAGACGTGTCTGCAATGATCAAAGAACTGCAGGCCACGCTGTCTTGTCACGACATCGTCGAACTGCGGGAGTCACACGAAATTGCGTCGGCGGCAACGGTCGGTTGGCGTCAACCGATCATCTTGTTACCGCGCGAATGGCGGGAATGGTCCCCAGCGGTTCGCCGAATGGTGTTGGCACACGAACTGGCCCACATCCATGCACGCGATGCAGCGACGTGGTTGGCAGCCCAATTCAGTGTGCTGCTGCACTTCTATCACCCGTTGATGCACTGGCTGCTCCACCGCTTGCGGCTCGAACAGGAACTCGCTGCGGATGCAGTCGCCGCTCGTCTCGCGGGCGGATCGAACTCCTATCTCACGACGTTGGCCGAGTTGGCCGTCCGACAGCCGGATCGTCCGGTGCCATGGCCGGCTCGGGCCTTTCTTCCCACTCAAGGCACACTACTCAGGAGAATTGAAATGCTACGCGACACGAAAGCTCACCCAGCACGAACCTCGAATGTGCGACGAGGCATTGTCGTTGCCCTGACGCTCGTGACAACTCTCGTTGTTGCCGGTCTGCGGCCGACTACATCGACGACTGCGGTCGCACAGGCGAAAGATGTCGACACGTCTACAGAACTTTCAAATGATGAGATCACTGCACTGAAAACGCAATCGAGAAACAATCTCAAGCAACTCGGACTGGCGCTCCATAATTATCACGCCACGCACGGACACTTCCCACCCGCAGTGCTGCTGGGGCCGGATGGGAAGACGCAATACAGTTGGCGCATCGCTGTACTACCGTTTGTTGATGAGGACTCACTCTACAAACAGTATGACCGCAATCAGCCATGGGACAGCGAGCAGAACCGTAAAGTCCTCGCACAGATGCCAGCCGTTTTCCGAAGCCCGATGGACGACAAGGAGTCCACAAACACTTCGTACTTCGCACTTACTGGCGAACACACAGCTCTTGGCGACACACCCGGTGAAGGAGTAAATATCGAGGACATCACCGATGGCACCGCGCACACGGTTCTCATTACCGAAGCGAAGCGAGACATCCTGTGGACGAAGCCGCAGGACATTCCTTATTCCGCAGAAGGGGAAATTCCCAAGCTAGGCGGCTTCTATGGCGAAGGGTTCTACAACACCTTGGGCGATGCGTCTGCGCGTTTCCTTCCTAAAGATCTCGACGAAACAGTTCTGAGAAAGATCATTACCCGGGACGGAGGTGAAACGATTGATTGGTCCAAGATCGACAATGGTCGAAGGTGATGTCGGTTTGGCTCGGACTTCCTGTCCCTGCTCAAAGAGATCCTCCGGGAGCAACAGCGATGAACAACCTCGGCATCTCCCTTATCTGGCTGATCGGACAAGTCACCCTGTTATGCAGCGTGACCGCAGTGATCTACTTCATCGCCCGACGCCGTCATCCGGCAGCGGGGGCGACTGCGGCGTTGTCCGGATTGTTGCTGGCCGCTGTGTTGACGTTGCTCGTCGTCAGCCCGTGGCCGCGTTGGGAGTTCAACAGCCAGTTCAAGGTTACTGTGAATAATTCCGCGACCTCCACTCAAGACGAGTCGACGGTGCCCATCACGTCTGACACGGGCGAACTCCTACCCATTCCGATGCCGTCAGAAGGACAGGAGTCGCAGGCGAGTGATGTCGAACTCGAATCGACACCGACAGCGGCGTGGACTGCGTTCTGGCAAGGCCTGCGACAAGAGTTGATGGAGCCGCGACCGCAACCGGTTCAAGCGGGCTTTCGCTGGACCGCCTGGCTGGTGATCACTTTTCTGGTCGCAGGGATCGTGGGTACGCTACGTCTGCTCGCAGGCTGGTTGACGGTGCGCCGCTGTCTGCGACGTAGCACGCTCGTCAATGATCGTTCACTACAGGAGGCGATCGACATCCTGCGGGCCGAGTTCGATTGCCGACGTCATGTCGAATTGCGAGAGTCCCGCGACGTGGCCTCGGCAGCAACCGTCGGCTGGCGAAAGCCGGTCATTCTGCTGCCGCCCAACTGGCGAAACTGGTCGTACACCGAACGACAGACAGTCCTGGCTCACGAACTGGCCCACGTCACCGCCGGCGACGCTGCGACCTGGCTGCTGGCTCAAGTCGGCCTGCTGCTGCACTTCTATCACCCCCTCGTCCACTGGCTGACGCACCGCCTGCGTTTGGAACAGGAACTCGCCGCCGACGCGCGCGCCGCGAACCTCAGCGGCGGCTCTCAGACCTATCTCACCACCCTGGCTGAACTGGCAGTGCGACAACCGGACCGACCGATCGCGTGGCCGACCCGCGCCTTCCTCCCCACCCGAGGCACACTTCTCAGGAGAATAGAAATGTTACGAGACACGAAGAGTCCTCCGCTGCATTCTTCCAAAGTTCGACATGTGGCGGTCATCGCCCTGACGCTGGCAGCCAGCGTGTTCATCGTCGGTTTGCGACCGCCGGCCTCGCAAATCGCGCAAGCACAGCCGACAGCGTCGACAGCGAATGCTGAGTCTCTGGCGACATTCAATCTTGAGAATGTGCCCGCTTCGACCTCAGTGCTATGGGGCGTTCGCCCGGCGCAAATGGCGGAACGTCCCGATCTACAGCCGCTCATCAAACTGTTCAACGATGATTGGACATCGTCCGAACGCGGCGTGACTCTCGAAGACCTTTCGCAACTGCTGGTGATTGGAATGCAGGATTCCGCTGTGGACGTTGAGGGTCGTGTTGCGATGTTCCCAGTGTTTGAATATCGGATGAAGGAGCCGATGGATTTTGCTGGCTTCATCAAGGCGGAAGTTGGGGCGGGTGGAGAGGTTGAGCTGCAGCTGGTGGGCGAAGATGCGATGTGGGTCCGAATCGGGGCCGACATCGGCCCGAACACGCAAGTCGCGCATGTCCTCGACTACCAGACGCTCCTGTCCGGTTCATCGGACGGGATTGCGAAGCTGCTTGAAGCCCGTCGTCGTCGGGAGCAACCGCCTGCATGGACTGCTGAGCTTTCGTCGGTTGCCGACAGCGATATGTTTGCGGTGGCGGATATGACGAAACTGCGGACAGTCCTGCAGAATCAATTTCAACAAGATCCGAATCCGATGTACGGGATGCTGGCACCGCTGTGGCAGAACACGGATTTGATGATCTGGCGTGCAACGCTCGGTGACCAACTGGGACTCGCACTGGATATGTGGTCGCCCGACGCGATGGGGGCAGCCAAGGTCGAAGAGCGAGTGAAGATGCTCGTCCCGTTGGGGCAGGGCATGCTTGAAAGTCTGAAGGCCCAGTTGGCAAAGATGCCGGCTGAGTCGCGGCAAGCGAACGAGTCGGCGATCAGGATCGGGGAAGAGGCACTTAACAACCTCAAGGTAGAGACCACCGAAGACCGTGTCACTGTATCACTCGACACTGAGGCGGACGGTTTGGCGAAGATCGTGGCGACGATGCTTCCCGCTGTCAGTGCAGCTCGAGAAGCCGCGCGGCGAACGCAGACGCGGAACAACCTCAAGCGGATCGGCCTTGCATTTCATAATTACAACGACGTCTTCGGGCACTTCCCGCCACCCGTGGTGTATGGACAATCGGGGAGTGGCAAGAGTCAGCATCCGCACAGCTGGCGGGTCGCCATCCTGCCATTCGTGGAAGCGGCTGACCTCTATGGCGAGTATCATTTTGACGAGCCTTGGGACAGCGACCATAACAAGACGATTCTCGAACGGATGCCGCCGGTCTTTCGCAGCCCAAACGATGACTCCAACTCGACGAATGCCGCTTACTATGCCTTGGTCGGCCAAGACACGGCTGTCGGCGGGACCGGTCAGCCGACCAAGGGAGTCAAATTCAGCGACATCACCGACGGCATGTCCAACACGCTGCTGGTCGTCGAGGCCAAGCGTGACATCCCCTGGACCAAACCGGAAGACATCACCTATTCACCGGATAAGGATGTCCCTGAGTTCGGCGGCTGGCATGAGGGTGGATTCCACGCCTTGATTGCCGACGGCTCGGTAATGTTCATCGCGAACACAATCGACGAGGCGATCCTCCGGGCTCTCATCACCCGCGACGGTGGCGAGGCCGTTCCACGTTGACTCAGCGCGTGGCCCGCATTGATTCCGCCTGCGGCGGGTGGATGAGGCGATTGAGGATGTGGTGCAGATGAGTTGAATCGTGATCACGGGGAACGTCGACAAGAATGTTGCGGTCCCACGGCCCCAGATGGGTTGCACGTCTGGGACTGTGTCGATCAGTCAATTCTCAACGATTCGTGGCAAATGACCGCTCTTCGTATGCTGAGAGGTCACGCACGCCCCGGCCACCGCGTGCCGGTTCAATCTCAGCCGACGGCTCTCCAACGCTCAAACACTTGATTGACCTCAGCAATGTCGAACGCTTCCGGATCGATTTTCCCGGCCCACTCTGTCATTTCGGCGTGTTCCGGGTGTGTGGGGTCCTTGATGGCTTCGAGCAGGTTCTCATAACCCCAGACGCTGCCACAATCCTCGGGAGGGCAGGCACGTGCTCCCTCCAGACAGACAGGCACGACGGGTGTCTCCTCCAACTGTTCCGCTTTTTCGATGACAATCGTGTGCTCCCAGTAATCGCCGAAGTCGTAGACATAGCTCAGCTGGAATCGTTTCTTCGTCGGGGCGGGGACAAGGTCGCTGAGTGCCAGCTCTTCGGTTGATGCCGCGTCGTCCATGTCCCACAGGGGGCTCATGTCGTCGGGAGGCGGGGGTTGAAAGCGCTGCTCGCCAATCACGAACTCGTGCAGATGATAGTTCTCCCAGCCCATCGCGACTTGAATCACCTCGTGCAGATCAGCCAGCAGACAGTTGGGAACGCGGACGCGCCGCTGGTTGTGTCAACCGGTGCGACCCGCTTTGTGAGGTGAAGTCGAGCAGGCGTCGCGCGATGGGCAATCAACGCCGAGTCGTGTGCGGTGAAATCCACCCCGAAGGGGTCATCCATCACAGCCCAGGGTCGCGACCAACGGGAGCGCACCCTGGGAGAATTGTTGCACCCCGCCCCGCAACCCTGAAGGGGTTGGAGAAAGCGGCTGATAGGGAACGTTCGATCGTCACAGTCCGTCGGCAGGCGTCCGTCAGTGCCACACATATCTCTCGTCGTACTCGATGCCGTATTTGTTCAAGAGCCGTCGGAACTCGTCCTGAAAGCTCTCGCGACGATGATGGTCGTCCTGTCGGGCGATGTACCTCTTGAGCGGCTCGACGTGCGACGGACTGACCGAGAACGTGCCGTAACCAGCTTGCCATTGAAACAGGCCGAGACCGGGGGCTTGCTCCTTGGCCCACTTTGACGAGTCCCGTTTGAGTTCCCGGACCAAGTCCGCGATCGTGATCGTTCGCCCCAGTCGGCAGAGAAGATGCACGTGGTCTTGTACACCGCCGATGATGATCGCGGGGGAATCATGGTTGCGACAGATTCCCGCGAGGTAGGCGTGTGTGCGTTCGCGCAATTCGAGATCGGCAAGGAACGGGCGACGGTCTTTCGTCGAGTACACGATATGGAGGTAGATTTGTGCGAGAGATTGCGGCATGGCGGAACCCGATGGGGAGGGGTGGGGCGTCGAACCGCAGGTGATGCAACCCCTTCAGGGTTGTGCATGGGAGATCAGCTTGTTTCCCAGGGTGCGCTTCCTGCGGTCGCGACCCTGGGCTAGGCTGTGGGACCCCTTCGGGGTGAGGGATTGGTGGGTCACGCGGCGGTTGTGTTACTTTGTCACCAGCAACCGCGCGAGCGTTTCCGCCAGGCCGGTGAGGGCGGAGTCATCGTCCAGTGTGATTCGCAACTGGGGTCTGCCTTCGGTGTCGCGTTCGATGCTTTCGGTGAGGCCCTCTCTGAGTCGATTCACAAACTGAGGATCGGGGGCCGGTCGGTCGGACGTGTCCACGAGTTCGCCCACCAGTGACAGTGCCGCGCCGATGAGTTGCCCTCCGGCGGCGGCCACGCGATCACGGCGTTCGGATTGCTGCTGCGTCTGGGCGACGACGCGGTCCTGTTGCGAGCGGTCGATCGGCGCGTCGGGGGTTTGGCCCAGCAGTTGTTCGAGCCGACGGCGGAGTTCTTCCATCCCGCTCGTTAGTTGAACCTCATCGACCTCGCTGGACGCATCCAGAGCGGCCAATGCCAGATCCTGCTTCATCGCCAGTGTGTCGAGCAACCGTTCTTCGAGCGTGCCCTCCGTGACGAGCAGATAGACGTGCACCGGGTTCTTCTGCCCCATGCGATGGGCGCGGGCCACGCGTTGTTCGAGCACAGCCGGGTTCCACGGCAGGTCCACGTTGATGACGGTGTTGGCCGATTGGAGGTTGAGGCCCGTGCTGCCGGCGTTGGTCATCAGAATGACCCGGCAGTCGTCTTCTTCCTGAAAACGTTTGACGATCGCGGGTCGTTGCTTCTGCGGAATCTGGCCGTCGAGTCGCACGTAGTCGAGACCGCACTGTTCGAGCAGTGGCTGAATGAGATCGTGCATGCGTCGCCACTCGCTGAAGATCACGATCTTGCGATCCGGTTGTTCAGCCAGTTCCCCCAGCAGTTCGCTCAGACGATCGAGTTTGCTGCTGTAGCCGGGCGGCTCCTTGTCGATGAGGAACGTGCTGTCGGCGACCATCCGCGCCATCAACAGGTTCTTCTGGAGTTGCAACAGGTCCATCTCCGTGAGGTACGGCTTGCGGGTGATGCGGATGACGTTTTGCATGAAGCCTGTGTGCAGTTCGACCTGTTCCTCCGTCGGCGTGATCTTCACGACCGAGTTGGTCCGCTCGGGCAACTCGCCCATGACTTCGCCGCGCGTTCGCCGCATGAGGATGGGGGCGAGTTCTTTTCGCAACTCGTCGAGTCGCCGATACCCCTGCACCTTGCCCGTCTCGTCCACGATGCGATGCCGATGAAAGAACTCATGGGCCGGCCCGAGACGTCGTTCGTCGACAAACTTGACGACCGTGTACAACTCGTCCAGCCGGTTTTCGAGAGGCGTACCGGAGAGCACGAGGGCGAACGGACTGTGCAGCGAACGGATGACCTGTGACGTCTTCGATTCCCAGTTTTTGATTCGCTGTCCTTCGTCGAGAATGATCAGATCCCAGTCGACCGCCTCAATGGCTGTCAGATCTCGAAGCACTTGCTCGTAGTTGCAGATGGTGAAGAACGCATCCGACTGATACTGCTCGGTGCGTTCGTCGGCCCGGCCAAGGATGAGTTGCGATGAGCGCTCACAAAAGCGGTTGATCTCTTCCCGCCATTGACTCTTGAGCGACGCCGGACAGACGACGAGCACGCGCCCAATCCCCGCCCATTGTGCGAGGAGTTCGGCTGTCCCGATGCCCTGGATCGTTTTACCGAGCCCCATATCGTCCGCCAAAACGGCCCGACCTGCGCCGGCAGCGAAGGCGATGCCGCGCAGTTGATACGGCAGCAGTTCCGTTTTGAGTAACTCCTTCCGCAGCGGATGTCCGTCCGGATCATCGAGCAGGGGCGCAGACGACTCCCGCAGTCGCTGCTGGGTGAGACGTCGGTCGATCCACTCTTCCGCATCCGGATAGACATGCACGGCATGTCCCGCTTGTTCGAGCTTTCGCACGCGTTTCACCGCTTCATTGGCATCGGTCAGCGTCTGTTGCGAGAACGGCACCGCCTGCTTTTTAATGACCGCATCGACCTCATCGGGAATGTTGAATCGCAGTCCCACCGGTTCGCCATAGTCGATCCGCAGCGAGACGTTCTCACGGCGATAAGGCTGCTCAAGCTCGGCGTTGCGAAACCGCTGACGCACCTTCTCGATCGCATGCAGAATGTGCTTGCAACTTCCCAGCCGATTCGTGCGGAAGTCGGGACACGAGCAGTACGACTCGCCCGGCTCCGTCCCCCGCAGAGCGACACGGTAACTCTTGCCCGACGCATGCGACGTCAACACGTAGTCGGTCCACGGTGTCGAAGAGTCCATCGTCCGCAGCGTCATCTTCTCGTTAGACGCTCGCTCCTGTCGCTCGGCCAGCGCTCGTTGCAGCAATTCCTCTCGCGTCAACAGTTCGAGCGGGACCGACTCGTCTGGCGGCGCTGCCAGTCCCAGCGACAACTTCTCGTCCAGCAACAGGTGAAGGGCTGCCCCCGCATGTTCGCACGGCACTTCGCAGTGGTCACACCGCAAGTGAAGATCCTTCGACTTGCCCGACATCCGCGTCAGCACGACGACCGCCTTCCCGCCGTCGACC
>JAJDEJ010000340.1 GCA_029259815.1 Planctomycetaceae bacterium
ACGTCGATGCCCAGCCGCAGGCGGAGGTCCAGGCGTGGGCTGCCTCGTCTGACAAGCACTGGCCGGCTGCCCAGACCACGCCGCGGCGGGTCTACGTCCGCGTGGATGGAATCATGTCCTGCACGAACGAGCGGGAGCCGCCCCCCGATGATCCGCAGCGGCACGATCGAATCGACCGCGAAGCCACGCGTCGGCTTGCGGCTCAAAGGCCCCGGCCTGCACGGGAGCGAACGAGGCGCCCTGGCCGTCACCGCCCTGCGAGCCACCGACCTGCGAGCCACCGCCCTGCGAGCCACCGACCTCAACGGCCACTGGCACCAACTCTGGACCACCCTCACACTGAACGCCTGAACCACCACCAATGACGGACTACACCCGTTGGAGAGGAAGGGAATTCTGGGAGCCGGACATGCCGAAGGGATTCGCACTGCACAGTTTGGGGAAACCTTGCCGACTGATTCGGTCAAGGTCCTTTGGAGATTTCTGTTCCGCATTCACGGACGATCAGCGTGAGGCCGATAATAACGATAGGAACTATTCCCCGGTCACGATGACCGCTGGAAAGACGCAAGCCATCTCAGATGGTCTGGTCGCGACCATGATGTCTCGGCTGAGGAACGTCCTTCGCCGCGTGAATCAGGTCATGGTTCAAGAATGTTTCTGGGGAGGAGTGCAGGAGATGCCCGTGTCGATTCGCAACGGATTGTTGATGGTGTTGCTGGCGGTCATGCCGGCGAGTGTTGATGCCGGGTTATTTGCCCCTTTTCACTGTGGATCATGCGGTCCACGGCGGTGGATCGGCTTCACTGTTGGCATCCCGCTCCTTCAGCCGTCAGACTTCGGACTCAGTTGTTGGCAGACGGGGTGCGGTTGCGGTGGAGGCTACTATGGCGGTGGCTGCAACACGGGATGCGGTTGCGGAACCGGGTATTCGGCTCCCTTGAGTTACGGCTATGGAGCTGCGCCAAATTCGTGTGGCTGTGGGACCGGCACATCATTCGCGCCACCGATCACGACGACTCCCTCATTTGCTCCGGCACCGAATTATGTTCCGCCCACGAACATTCAACCTGGTCCGGTCTTGCCGGGTCCGACGAGTTACGCCCCCGATCCATGTGCGCAACCCGTTTGTCAGACCACGCTTCAGCCGCAGCAGTACACCACTTACCAGAACGTGCCGACGACTCAGTACCGCCGCGAAGCGTATGTCGAGCAGGTGCCTGTGACGACATATCAGCCACAGACCCGCTACCGGGATGTGGCGTATACGGTGAACCGTCAGGTCGCACAGACGCATACGCGATACGTGCCTCAAACTCATGTCAGCTATGTGCCGCAAGCCCCGATGGCCGCTGCACCTTGCAATACTTGTGATCAAGGTTTGGCCTACGGGCTGACACCTCAATACGCCTCGCCAACGTACCCGACTCACTACGGTTCACTGCCCACGTCGCCTTACTTGAATGGGCCCACGGCTGCGGTTCCGACACCGATTGCACTGCCACAGTCGGCTGCCGTCCCACAAACACCAGCAGCGACGCTGCAGGCACCGCAGCGGTCATCGTCAGCCGGTTCGTGGCAGACCGTTCCGCAGCGCCAAGCTCAGCAGGACGCAGGTGTTCAGCAGATGGGGGCATGGATGCCCCAACCGGCTCCGCGACGCCTGCAGCCAACGCGGTCGATGTTCCAACCGGCTCCCTCAGCTGCAAGTGTCTGGCAGTCAAGCTGGTTACGTTAGGAGACGAAGCATCCATTTTTCGAGATGGTTGTTGATGCACTGCGTGCATCCACGCTCGTTGTCGGGCGAATCTGACGTTTCTGAGGGACCATTCTGCTCCCGTCTCGGCCTTTCCGCGCCAACCGGCATTCTCTGCCGGTGTTTCCAAAATGGCCGTCAATTGCCTGTTTTGAGATTTGGAATCGCCATTTCGGACGGCGATACAGATTTCTAGTGCGGTTGGTCATCCTTGCGGATGAGGCAGACGCCGTGCTCTGGGGTGACTTGGTTGCCTCATCAAACTCAGCAGATTCGGAGCAGACACTCATGAAACAATCGTCTTGGGCACTCTGTGCAGCAGCCGTTCTGACAGGCCAGATGTGCTTGCACCTGTTAACGACCCAACCACTCAACCGACGCATCGAAGTCCTCACCGCAGAAGTCGCTCACCTGCATGCGGGGATCGATCGGGTCGCCGCCTCCGCCAGTCACGCGTCTGATGCGAATGATTTGCTTGCCGATTTGACGCTTCAGGGCAAGCGAGTCAATGAGGCACGGTCTGCGATCGATCAGCTGCGTCGCTTCGAGCGTGAAGTCCGCTCGCAAGGACATGCCGCAGGGCACTCACTCAATCTTGTCCGCAACATCAGCCGCTTGCAGGACGAGATCATCACGCAAGGTCAGCAGATTGCACAGCTGGAGGATTCCCTCGATGATCTCTCCGCCTTCCAAACTCAGGTCCACGGTCTCACCTCGGCTGCCGCTCGTGAGTTTGTGGGCGTCGATCGGGCGACTCAACTGGTTAAGGGGCTGGGTGAACTGAAAAGAGACGTGGCGACTCAGGCAGAGGACATTGAACTCGCCGTCGACAACCTTCACCAACTGGGCGAACTCAAACAGGACATCTCACTGCAAGCAGATGGCATCGAGATTGCCGTCGAGCACCTGCGCGGGCTGGGCGGCCTCAAACAGGAAGTCTCGGTGCAAGCCGCAGACATCGAAGTGGCCGTGGCCAGACTTCGAAAGTTGGGCGAACTCAAGCAAGATGTCGCGGCACAGGCTGATGGCATCGAAGTCGCCGGCTCGTCGCTGAAGCGACTTGGTGATCTTAAGCTGGACATCTCGACGCAGGCGATGGACGTCGAATCCGCGATGAATCAACTGCGGCAATTGGGTGAACTCAAGTCTCAGGTGGCAATTGAATCTGACGGTCTGGAACTCGCTGAGACACAATTTGCACGGCTCATGGAATTGCAGGAGTCTGCTGCATCGGTGCCGTCCGAGCAGATTGACATCGCCCAAACGCGGGTAGCCGAGCTGACGAACCTCAAACAGATGATCATCGACGGCGGTGCGAATCTGGCCGCTGCCTTCGGGCTCACCGAAGAGCTGGTCTCCTTGAAGGAGAATCTCATCAATCGGGGCGGACGGGTCGACGTGGCTCGCAAGCATGCAGATGGATTGCTGAGTCTCGAGGACAGTCTTGCGGACGATGCGAATCTCAATATTGGTCATGCCCAGGAAAACCTCGACGCCCTTGTCGCGATCGAACGCCGACTCGTGTCACAGGAGGATCAGATCATCTCGGCGGTCGAGTCGCTGGAGTTGATGTCCGACCTGCAGGCGGAGTTCGCAGCGAGTGTCGGAGGACTGGACAACATTCGTCGCGGATTGACCGAATTGGCTATGTTGGAGAGTACGGTTCTGCGAACGGTCGCCAGCCTGCAGCCGCTCATGGAGTTGACGAACCTCCGCCGGCTGAACGCGAATGATCTGCAAACCATTGCCCGAGGGATGATGGAGCAGCGTGCGTCCCGCGTGGCCGCGAGCGATTCAGAATTCGGTCCTTCATCGAATTCGAATGATCGCTTCGACGCCCCAGTGCCCTTCCCCCCATCGGACGACTGACGTCTCCAAACTTTCCAATCGGCAACGGTCTGGTCCACCTGTTTGCCCGGATGAATAACGAAGCCCGGCTGCTCACTGAGCAGCCGGGCTTCTATTGGTTGAAGTTCGAATGTCGAGAGTTGACCACCATGCTCACACAACCCTCAACATTCAACCATCGGTAGTGGGTCAGTTTGGTCTGAAGACGTTTCGGGTGGCACGCCCTGACGTCAGGAAGGGCGTGGCGAGTTGTTCTTGAGCTTGCAATCCCTCACTTCGCGCCCGCCACGCCCTTCCCGTTGGTCAGGGCGTGCCACCCCTTTTCCGTTAAACTGACCCACCACCCAACCATCGACCTTCAACCCCTGCCCGACCCGATCAGCGCGGTCCTGATGATTGTCCGGCCTGCGGTGCCCTGCAAAGATGTGGCATTTACTCAACAGAGGGAAGAATTGATCCTTCATCACCACAGAACGTGAGCTAGGTTTGGAGGAATTTGGATGTTCTGCGCTTCATGCGTGGTCATCTCACTCCCTATCCCCGACGTTCAGTTGTCCAATGAGGAGACGGCTTCCCCATGAGTCAATCACTAAACAATTCCCCACGTCTCAGCGGTGGCCAGTCAGCCGATGACTTCGAACTGCTTAAGTCCCACATCCACGGCAAACTCGTTGACAAGCTCGACTTGTCACGTCTGGGTGAGTTGGAAGGCGACACGCTGCGGCGCGAAATCCGACTTGTGGTCGAGCATCTCTGTGATACAGAGAACCCGTTACTCAACCGCTCTGAGCGAGAACGACTGATTGAGGAAGTCCTCGATGAGACGTTCGGCTTCGGTCCGCTGGAAATCCTCATGAAGGAAGAGGGCGTCGCGGACATCATGATCAACGGTCCGAAGAACGTCTTCGTCGAAAAAGAAGGCCGGGTCCAGCGGTCGCCGGTCACGTTTCGGGACAACGACCATCTGCTGCAAATTCTCGACCGCATCGTCTCCCGCGTGGGACGTCGTGTCGATGAGACCTCGCCCATGTGTGATGCCCGTCTTCCGGACGGCTCACGACTCAACGCCATCATCCCGCCGCTCGCTCTGGACGGTCCGTCACTCACCATTCGTAAGTTCGGCTCCAACCCGCTGACACTGGAAGGACTGCTCAACTTTGGTGCCTTCACACCAGAAATGGTGATGTTCATGGAAGGGGCCATGAAGGCTCGGTTGAACATCATCATCTCGGGTGGTACGGGTTCTGGTAAAACGACATTGCTCAACACACTGTCGAGCTTCATTCAGCAGGATCAACGCATCGTGACGATTGAAGACGCGGCCGAGCTTCAGCTGCAACAGGAGCACGTGCTGCGTCTGGAAACACGCCCCGCCAACATCGAAGGCAAGGGACGCGTCGGTGCGACGGATCTCGTGAAGAACGCTCTGCGTATGCGACCGGACCGGATCATCATTGGCGAATGTCGTGGTCCAGAAACGCTCGACATGCTGCAGGCCATGAACACGGGTCATGATGGCTCGCTGACGACTGTGCACGCGAACAACCCGCGTGATGCAGTTTCTCGTATCGAGACGATGGTCACCATGGGGGGAATCGAACTCCCGCTGAAGGCCATTCGCCAGCAGTTCTGCTCGGCCGTCGACGTGATCATTCAGGCCAACCGTCTGCAGGGCGGGCCACGGAAAGTCACACATATCACGGAAGTGCTCAACATGGAGCAGGAGACCGTGATTATGCAGGACATCTTTCTGTTCGTTCAGGAAGGCATCGACGAGAACGGTCGTGCGTTCGGCCAGTTCCAATCGACGGGAGTGCGGCCTTCCTGCATGGCTCGTTTGGAGTCTGCTGGTGTGCGACTGCCTGCCAACCTGTTCTCAGCTCGATCGCTGGGGTAACGCAGTTGAAAGGTTTCAATATGTGTGGGAGCACGAGTGAACGCTCCTGGAAGTAACCACCAAAGACTTGGCCGACATCGCAGGCCAGTTTGAACACCTCTTGATCGAGTTCGTCTCATGACTCTTCTGCTGGTTTCCGTCGCAGCCTTCATTGGTGTCACCACCTTGGTGCTCGCCGTGTCCTCGATGTTCGTGGATCTCACTGACCGAGACCTCGAAAATCGACTGCAGGTACTGACGGGCAAAAAGTCGGCCGCCGAAGCCAATCAGGTCACCAAAGAGGCACTGCTCCGTGAAGGTGTGACTGGTTTGGCCGGCATCGCTGACAAGCTGATGGAAAAGTTCAGCAATCTCAAGTTGCTCTTCTCACAGGCTGACGCGCCGATCACACCGACACAGTTCTTCATGATTTCCGCAGCCTGCGGCGTGGTTGGACTTGGCGTGGCTGCCCTTGGTCGCTCACCACTTCCTCTCTATCCGGTGGTCGCCCTCATGTTCTCATTGTTGCCACTCGGTTGGCTATTGTGGCGTCGCAAGGCTCGATTCAAGAAGTTTGCCAACCAACTTCCCGATGCCCTGGAGTTGATCGCTCGTGCTCTCCGATCCGGACACAGCCTCGCGTCCGGTCTCAGCGTCGTGGTTCAAGAGATGCCCGATCCTATCTCACAAGAGTTCGCGATGTGCTATGAAGAACAGAACCTGGGCATGCCGATCGAAACCGCCTTGAAGAGCATGCACAAACGCATGCCGAATATGGACTTCAAATTCTTCGCCACAGCGGTCGCCATTCAACGGCAATCGGGCGGTGACCTCGCGGAGATTCTGGACAAGATCGGCCATATTGTGCGTGAACGATTCCGGATCATGGGTCAGGTCGCCGCTCTGACCGGTGAAGGCCGAATCAGTGGCGTCGTGTTGATGGGCCTGCCCATCGCTCTGTTCTTCGCGGTGTACTACCTCAACCAGGACTATGTCATGCTCCTCTTCACGGACGAATTGGGCCGCAAGATGATCGGAGTGGCCGCCTTCCTGCAGGTCCTCGGCGCCATCACGATCAAGAAAATTGTCGCCATTAAGATCTAGTTGATGAGTGAACAAGTTGATGGGTTGATGAGCGAACGGTTTTTGAGTTCCTCAACACATCAACAGTACCTCCGTCAACTCATCATCACACCATCACATCAACTCCGAACATCGCCATGGACATTGCAGCACTCACACCGTACGCGTTTTTCATCGCCATTGCGGCCGGTGTCTATGGCGTGGTCTCCATTTTTACGGCTCAAAAGTCGCGCGCCGCTGAGCGTCTGGATGAACTGAAGGACCCTCGGAAACGCCATCAGGGACTGGACGAAGTCGACAAGGACGGGGTGAAGGGCATGTTGAAGAAGGCAGCCCCCACGCTGTCGAAGGCTCTTGAACCCAAAAGCGACCTCGAACAAAGTGAACTCAAGGTTCTTCTTGCGAACGCGGGCTTCAACTCACCCAATGCGGGCACGTTCTACCTGGCCATTAAGACAGCCTGTCTCGTCGGCGGGGTGATGGCCGGCGGGGGCTACGGAATGATGTCCTACGGGGCCACGCAGGGAGGAATAACGTCAGTTGTCATCGGAGGTGGTCTCGGCTTTTACATTCCGGGAATCGTGCTGTGGTTTATTCGTCGCGGTCGAGTTGAACGCATCTTCTTGTCGCTCCCTGACGCCTTGGACCTGCTGGTCGTTTGTGTCGAAGCCGGACTTGGCCTCGATGCGGCCATGCGTCGTGTCTCGGAAGAACTCATGGATTCGTCTCCCGATGTTTGCGGTGAATTCGGCATGGCTAACATGCAACTTCAGATGGGTCGCCCCCGTCGCGAAGTGCTTCATGACTTGGGCATCCGCTCGGGTGTCGACGACATGAAGTCACTCGCCGCCATTCTCATTCAGGCCGACCGCTTCGGCTCCTCGATCGCTCAGGCCCTCCGCGTACAATCAGACAGCATGCGGATCAAGCGATCACAAATGGCGGAAGAGAAAGCGCAGCAGACCGCCGTGAAGATGATCTTCCCGCTGGTGCTGTTCATCTTCCCGGGAATTTTCGTGGTGCTCGTCGGCCCCGCCGCCATCATGATGATCCGCAACCTGCTGACGACGTAGGACGACTCGTCGTCACGCATTCAATTCACGCTTCGTACAAAACGTCGGCCCTTCATTTCGAAGCGTGGCAACGCGTCGATGCCGACGGGCACTACTTCGGCTTGGAAGTTGAGCCGTTTGCGAAGTGTTGCGGCGACCTGATCAACCAGACCCAGCGTTGCGTCACTGGATGCGACTTCGAGTGTGGGCTCAATCTCGATCTTGAGGTGGGGCATACTCTTTCTTGTTTCGACCGTGATACGGAACTCGGCGACGCCGTCGAATTCGCGTAGAATCGACTCGATACTCGACGGGAAGACGTTGTTGCCGCGGATCGTGACCATGTCGTCCATGCGACCGATGATGCCGCCTTCGAGTCGCAGCAGTTCGCACCCGCTCGGACAGGGATCGGTCGCGGCACGCACACGGTCACCGGTCTTGTAACGAATGACGGGCTGTCCCAATCGACCGAGGTTGGTGATGATCAGTTCGCCCTCTTCGCCCCGTTCAACAGGTTGACCGTTCGTGTCCACGATCTCGGCGATGCACTCGGTTTCGAGGATGAGCATGCCGCCGGGGGCGTCGTGGGGTTCGACGCCGAGTGAGCCGATGTCGGTCATGCCCCAGTGGTCGATGACCTGTGCCTCCCATGCCGCTTCGATTTTCTCTCGGGTCGCCGGGATGTTGGCTCCCGGTTCGCCGGCGACGATGAGCAGTCGCACGTCGTTCTGCGTGAGGTCGACTCCTTCCGTCTCCGCAACCTCAGCAAGACGTAACGCATAGGTGGGCGTACAGCAGACGACGGTCGCGTTGAGTTCGCCGATCAGGTTCAGCCGCTGTTCGGTGCTCATTCCGCCCATCGGGATCGACAGGTTCCCCTGCCGATGCGAGCCATCGAACGCTGCCCAGAAGCCGATGAACGGCCCGAACGAGAACGGAAAGGCCAGCACATCATCGGGCGTCACCCCGGCCAGTCGATAGATCTGGTTCCAACACTGCATAAACCAGTCCCAACTCGTGGCTGTGTCGAGCCAACGCATGGGCTGTCCGGTCGTTCCAGACGTCTGATGCAGACGACTGTAGTCGCTCATTGGGTACGTGAGATTCGTCCCGAACGGCAAGTGAGCATTCTGATCATCAACCAACTCTTGCTTCGTCGAGAATGGCAGCTTGCGAAAGTCGTCGAGTGACCGCACAGCCTTCAGGTCCACACCAGCGTCTGCGTACTTCAGTGTCCAGAACTCATTGCTACCATCAACCGCGACCAGCAGTTTCTGCAGGAGTTCGAGTTGCCGCGCCTCGATCTCGGCTCGCGAGAGTCGTTCAAGTGATATCTGAGTCATGGCCTGATCTTAATCCAATAGAACGCAGATGACGCGGATCGGGCGGAGTTTCGCGGATCACATCATCTGCGGTGATCCGTGAAATCCGTGTCATCCGTGGTCTATTCACTTCACATGTCGTAACTCTGGGAAGGCATTGACATTATCAGAGATGACCCAGGTGTTCCATCAGTTCGGGCTGGAGGACTCCCGCTTAAGTCGCCGATTGATGCGTGTCGATCTAACAGAAGTCGGATCGAATGCTGCCTGCTCTCACGGACGAGACCTTCATGACTGAACGTGCGCGCGACAAGTTTCACCTCGGCTTTCTGCGAATCGTCGCCACCGACGCGGGGTATGTCGGCGGCCTGCTGGTCACCAATCGTCTCGGTCGTCCGCTCGAATTCCAGTGCACCACTCCGGTGAAGGCGAACCGCACTCAGGAGATTCTCTATGGTCCCACGCTGAAACCGTTCCTGTTCAGCGAATTGATCGGCGTGACGCTGATTGACCGCTTGCAAGTCAAACCTCAAGTCGTCCTCGTCGATCAGGAAGCCCTGCTTGATCTACGTCAGCACATCGCATTGCCGGTCGCTTGCGTGCTCGATGACGAGACCGACACAAGTGACCTCCCGGACGAATCACGACTTTCGCTCGGTGCCCAGACGGTCCGTGTCCATGCTGAGCACACCGGTGATGTAAGCACGATCCAACAGTGGTCGAGCACGATCCCCTGTGATGCCGATCTTTGCGAACCGCTCGATCGTGTGCGGGAAGCGTTGGAAGAGACGCTGCGTTCCGTTTCGGCTGCCTGAGCAATGAGCAGATCGGGTGGCACGCCCAGACCAACGGGATGGGCGTGGCGATCCCGGAGCAGACACTCAAACCCACCAGAGCGTACAACCACGCCCTTCCTGACGTCAGAGCGTGCCACTCAGCGAGTTCGCAACGAAGAGATGTCCATGACACCTGAGACTGACCTCGACCTGCACGATGTCTCGCTCGACGTCGGTACTCCCGACGTGCCCGTCACGGGGATGAACGGGGCACTGCGACGTCTTCCCAAACTTGATACAAGCAATCTCGGCCTCTCGTTGCGACCGGGGTTCGTCCCGACATGGAAGCCGTATTGGCCCAAGCCGAAGACGGTCGCTCTGACCTTTCCCGAAGGCATTGAGTTCCTGCCTCCGAAGAAGGAACCGGATGACAAGAGGGAGTTGAAGTCGATCGCCGCGCCCGTCGCCAAGTCGGGCGACGGTGCCGCCAAGGCGAAGAAGCCGACGCGGATCAAGCCCCCGTCCGATGCACTCTCGCTCCAGGATCGATTGTTCTACGTGCTGCAGCCGCCGCTCGAATCGTGGTTACGCGGGCAGGAACTCATCATGCCCTTCGAGCCTTTCCCCTACCAGTACGAAGGCATCGCCTGGATTTTCTCTCAGAAGTGCGCTCTGCTCGCCGACGAAATGGGACTTGGCAAGACGATGCAGACCATCACGGCATTACGACTCCTGCTGAGAGCCGGGCAGACGCGACGCATCCTGCTCGTCTGTCCCAAACCGCTCATCCCCAACTGGCAGCGCGAGTTCAAACTCTGGGCCGAGGAACTACCGGTCACGACCATTGAAGGCAACAGCTCCCGCCGCCGCGCCATCTGGCAGATTCCGGGATCGATCATCCTGCTGGCCAACTACGAACTCGTCGTGCGCGACTTCGCAGAGATGGAGGCGGAAGTCGGACGGCAGAACGCGGAATGTGGAATCAGTGAGTCACGTGATGGGCTGGGCCGCGTTGTCAAACGTGGACAGAAGACAAAGGAACGCCAAGCGAATCTGAGATCTCAAATTTCAGATCAAATCTCCGATCTTCCGCAGTTCGATCTCGTGGTCCTTGACGAGGCACAACGCATCAAAAATCGGGAGTCGACGACGGCACAGATGATCCGCACCATCCCCCGCAAACGCAGCCTGTGTTTGACCGGGACGCCGATCGAGAACCGACCGGAAGAACTCTCGTCATTGTTCGAGTTCATGGGCGTCATTCCGCCGGCAGGGAATCCGGACATCCGACAGCTCTCTCGCTTGAGCAAGGATTACATTCTCCGTCGGACCAAGGATCTGGTTGCAACCGACCTGCCTCCTCGACTTGATCGTGACGAGATCATTGAGCTCACGTCGGCTCAGAGAATTGCTTATGAGCAGGCCGAGAAAGATGGCGTGATGCATCTCAACGAGATGGGCGATCAGATTTCGATCCAGAACGTCTTCGAGTTGGTGCTGCGGCTCAAGCAGATCTCCAATGCCGACCCACTGACGGGCGAGTCCGCAAAGTGTGATCGCCTCGTCGCTGACATGGAGGAGATCGCTGCATCGGGGGGCAAAGCCATTCTGTTCAGTCAGTGGACCAAGACAATCGACTGGCTCGCCGAGAAGACGAAAGACTACGGTTGTCTCGTCTATCACGGCGGCGTCCCCACCAAAAAGCGCGAGCCGATCCTCGACAAGTTCAAGCACGATCCGGACAGTCATCTGCTCCTCATGAGTTATGGCACCGGTGCGGTCGGCCTCAACCTGCAATTCGCCGGGTACGTCTTTCTCTACGACCGCTGGTGGAACCCGGCAGTCGAAGATCAGGCGATCAACCGCGCTCACCGCATCGGTGCAACCCAAGCCCAGATTATCGTCAGCAGGTTCATCTGCAAGGACACGATCGAAGAACGCATCGACCTCGTCCTCCGTCAAAAGCGCGAACTCTTCGAACGTGTCCTCGGCGACGGCGACAACGAGAACGCATCACTCAGCCTCAGCGCCAGTGAAATCTTCGGCCTGTTCGACCTCAAAGCCCGAACCCAAAAGGGGGACGCGAAATCGATCGGACCTACTGTCCCTGAAGAAAATGCAGCGGCATAGGCCCTTCCGAAGCGTGATTAGCGGTGTAGAATACGTAAAAGGGGATTGTTGCCATGATCACGCGTCTCAAAATCGATCAGTTTCGGAAATTCGCCGACTATCACGTCAGCGATCTTCGACCAGTCAACCTGCTGGTTGGTGAGAATGGTTCTGGGAAAACCACGATTCTGGAAGCGGTCCATTTTCTTCGGTCACCCAATCCTTGCGCGGTGCTTACCAATCAGGCATGGCATCGGGGCGAGGTCGTCGCTGAACGTAAGTCTCGTAGCGATAGTGACACCTACAGCCAAGCAACGATTGAGCATTACTTTACGGATCATGCACTCAGGTTCAATTCGAAGATCGCAGCTTCGTATGTTGACGGAGATAGCAATGAGACCACACGATTCCTGCAGGTCTTGAGTGTGGACGAGGTGCGGCAACTCGTAGAAGAAGCAGAGTACGGTGGCCGCATCACTGATCAAAAAGGTGTCTCACACTCGGTCGTCGATGAATTCACGATCGGAAGGGGGGGGATCCCTTCTTCCATCAGAAGCGGTCGATTTGCTTGGGGTGAGAATCCCGGTGAGAGGTTCCGTGTTGGTTTTCAGGCAGGAGACATTGAATCAATCGAACTTCGAGGACTTTGGGATCTTCTGAATCAGGAACGCCGTGAAGATTCCGTTTACAAGCTTCTGAGAGAGGTGCTCGATCCAAACATCGAAGACATATTCTTCGAAGCTGGGCATAGCTTCGTAGGAAATGGAAGGAATGGTGCCTTGGTAGGATACACCAATAAGGACCATCGCGTGCCAATCGGAAGTCTCGGTAATGGGGTCTTTCAATTACTCTGCCTTGCCGTGAAACTTCAGTGGGCCGCAGGCGGAATCGCACTGTTTGATGAGATTGGAACGGGACTGCACTGGTCTGTAATGGGCGAAATGTGGCGTCTCATCATCGAGTCTGCCCGTCAGAACAAGACACAAGTCTTCGCCACGACCCATAGCCACGATTGCTTGAAGGGATTGGCGTGGGTATGCGAAAACTATGAACACTTGGGGCAATTCGTATCGGTGCAGTCGATCAAGCCTGAGTTAGATGAGGCAGTTTCAATGCCCGGAGAAAGGCTCCCATTCGCGCTCGATCAAGAGATTGAGGTTCGCTGATGCCGGGCAAGATGGATCGCCCGGAAATACGGGTCGAAGGAGAGAACGATCTACATTCGCTAAAACATCTCGTTGGGAAACATGGACTTGACTATGGTGACAAGCCAGCATCGGTGAGCTACCCAGAGTTTGTGACAACTGGTGGAGTTAATGCGCTCCTTGATGGGATGGTCGATGCGATCAAGCTCAGCACGCCGCATCCAATTGGCTTTGTGCTTGATGCAGACACCCCAATGGCAAGCCGATGGAATCAAGTCAGCAAGATGCTGATCGAGGTTGGCGTGAGTCCGCCATCGACACCTCCTCTGATCGGGCTCATTGAGGACGTCCCGAAATTCAAAACTCGTGTTGGTATTTGGCTGATGCCTGACAATCAGCGAGACGGGAAGATCGAAGATTTTCTGCAGATGCTGATCGCGGAAGATGACTCACTCATTGACCTTGCCAAGGAATCATCTACTGAGGCCAAGTCGAAGGGGGCGACGTTCCCTGACAAAGACCAGCCAAAGGCCGTTCTCAACACTTGGCTGGCATGGCAAGAGGAACCTGGCGAACCGTACGGACGTGCGGTCGCCAAGCGATATTTCGACCACGATATCGAGTTGGCGACTCGATTCGTGACTTGGTTCAAGCAACTCTATGGGATCACGTAGGAGTGTGCTCAATTGACTCCGCGTGTGGTCGATCAGTTGCCCTCCGCCTCTTTGAAGTCCCCGGCGACAGTCAATGCGATCGCGTCGGGGTCGATGTACTTGCGGAGAACCTCGTTCACGTCCTCGACTGACAGGGCGTTGATCTTGTCCTCCAGGTCGGCGTAGTACTCCATCGTGCGATCGACGAACAGGCTGGAGCGGAGAGTCGAGGCGAGTTTGTTGTCCTCGGAGCGGGTGACCTTCTCTTTTTCCAAGTAGCCCTGTTTGGCGGCGGCGAGCTCGGATTCAGTGATGCCCTCCTTGAGCAGGCGATCGATCTCCTCGCGAATGGCCGACTCGACTTTGGGCATGTTGTCCGGATTGGCGATGGCGTACATGCCGAACGTCGTGCGTTTGTCGATCGGCTGGGCCGTCATGAAGGAGCCGATGCCATAGGACAGTCCCTCCTGTTGGCGGACGCGGTCTCCCAGCCGAGAGGAGAGTCCGCTGCTGCCGAGGATGAAGTTCCCGATGACGAGGCCCGGGTAATCGGGATCTGTGTCGTTCATGGGAAAGACGGTGCCGGCGAAGTACGTGGCATTCGGCTTGTCCGGCGTGAGGATCACTTCACGGACATCGGGAACGTCCACGTCTCCCGTGCGAGTGATGCGGGCGTACGGCTTGGCCGCTGACCAGTCGCTCAGCACGTCTTCGAGCAGAGGACGGATTTCATCGGGGTCAAAGTCACCGACGATGGCAATGTCGCCGTGAGCCCCATTGAGGTATTCGTCATACAGTTGCTGGACTTGCTCGCGGGTGAGTGACTTCCAGCGTTCGATACTCTCCGGGATCGTGGGGACGTATCGCGGGTCGTCAGAGGGATAAGGTCCGATCGCTCTGCGGATGAAGTTTTGAGCCAGTGCCGTCGGGTCGGTCTGCTTCTGCTCCAGGTCGGTGACCTGCTTGTTCTGAATGATGTCGAACTCCTCCTGCGGCAGCGTGGCCTCGCGCAGGATCTGTCTGACGATGTCGAGGGTTTCTGCCAGCGTCTCACTTCTCGCTTCGATCGCCAACGTCACCTCGCCGATGTCACCCGACGGGGAGAGTTTGACGCGGAGTTGATCGAGCTTGTCAAGGATTTGCTGTCGCGAGAGTTGTTGGGTGCCGCGCGTCATGAGGACAGGCAACATCTCGGCGGCGTCGGCGAAACCGGTGAGATTCTCGACATTGCCATATCGCAGTCTGAACGACATGTTGACGGAACCGCCGCGCGTCTTCTTGGGCAGGAAGGCGACCTTTACACCATTCGAAAGTTCGAAGCGTTCCGTCCGAGAGTCGATGTTGTCAGGGGAGACATCAAACGCCTCGCCGGCCGACAGAGTCTCGCGACCTTCGTAGTCGCCGATCATCGCGGCCAATTCGGGTGTGGGAGGCACGCTGATGCGTTGTGGTTCTTCGGTCGGCAGGAACAGGCCAACCGTGCGATTGTTCTGGGTGAGGTATTTTTTCGCCACCTCTTGGACACTCTCGGGCGTCACCTGTTCGAGGCGATCCCGGTACAGGAAGAGCAGACGCCAATCGCCCTGTGCGGCCCATTCGCTCAGTTGAATGGCGACATTCTTGCTGTTCACGAAGGTCAGTTCCCACTGCTTGAGCCAGTAGGTCTTCGCCCGTTCGACCTCCTCTTCGGTCACACCGTCCTCGCCGATGCTCTCGGTGACTTCCAGCATGCGCCCCAGGACATCTCGGGGATCGTTGCCGGGAGTGACTTCGGCCAGCAATCGCAGAATGCCCGGATCATGGAGGGCGAACGCGGCTCCGGAGACACTCGATGCAAGTTTGGTTTCCACGAGTGCATCATACAGTCGACCTGATGAAGGGGCAGTGAGGATGCGCTCGAGTGTGTCAACGGACACGTACTCCGGATGCGGGCCAGCCGGGATGTGATACATCACGCCAGCCACAGCCACGTCACCCACGCGACGCAATCGCACTTCTCGTTCGCCGTCCTGATACGGCTCCTCAGTGTAGGTGTTGGGAAGTTCTCGGTCCGGGGCAGGGATTTTGCCGAATGACTCCTCAATGTAAGTGAGCGCCTTTTCCAGATCGAAACTGCCGGCAACGACGACCATCGCATTATCCGGCTGATAATATTTGCGATAGAAGGCACGCAAATTCTCGATCGGCACCCGCTCGATGTCGGCCCGGTTGCCGATCGTCGAGTTGCCGTAGTTATGCCACTGGTAGGCTGCGCTCATCATCTTCTGGAAGAGGATGCTGGACGGACTGTTCTCGCCTCGCTCGAATTCGTTCCGCACGACCGTCATTTCGGAATTGAGGTCTTCCTGCTTGACGAAGCTGTTGATCATGCGGTCGGCTTCGAGTTCGATTGCCGCTTTGAGATTCTTGTCACTGGCCGGAACCGTCTCGTAGTAGTTGGTGCGATCGAGCCAGGTTGTACCGTTGAACTCCGCCCCGAGATCCTTGAGCGTCTTGGGGACATTCGGATGATCGGGAGTCCCTTTGAACAGCATGTGCTCCAGCAGGTGAGCCATGCCGGTCTCGCCGTATCCCTCGTGGCGCGATCCGACGAAGACCGTCATGCACACCGTGACCTTGGGCTTCGACGGATCGGGAAACAGCAACACCTTCATGCCGTTGTCGAGTCGATATTCGGTGATGCCTTCGACAGATGTAATCATTTCCGGTCCTTCGGCTTGAACGATAGCACCACTCACAAAGCACACTCCCAGGCATGCGGCGATCAGGGCAAGTCGTCCGGTCATTGTTCGATCCATTGATTCAGTTGGAGGGATGTTATAGGTGACATGTCGAAATCGGGAACGAGTCTGTTAATCTCAGCGAAGCCGTTTCCATGATGCTGACACAGCGGCCATCGCCATACCTGCAAATAGCCCGCCGAAGTGAGCACCGTTGGCAATCGGTCCCATGAGATTCGTCGTCGCTGCGAGCACCAGAAACGCAAGCATGATGAACACCAGATGTTGCGGCAAGGCCAAGCCGGAATCCGGGTCCATCTGTCCGGTGATCCACAGGTAGCCGAACAAGCCCGCGTCGACGCCCGACATGCCGCCAAACGCCGGACCTTTCAAGTACAGCTGAGTCACGTTGCCGACAACCGCCGTCAGCAGGAAGAGCAAGATGATCGTGCGCCGGCCGCGGACACGCTCAATCATGCCGCCAAACAAGACCAGCCAATACATGTCCAGGATGAGATGCAGCGGGTCAAAGTGCACGAATGCAGGCGTGATGAGTCTCCAGACCTGGCCCTTTGTCACGCCGGGGAGTTCTCGGTAGTTGGCCGGATACTTGGTGTACTCCCCCTCCCGCGTCATGTCCGGAACCATCGAGATCTGACCGCCAAAGGCGTCGTACTTGGTCCCGAATTGTGTGCCCAGCGTGACAATCACACTCAGCACGACGAGAGTGAACGTCACAGGAATCTGCGCAATGAGCGGCTTGTTCCACTGCCGTGTGAGGTCAATCTGCGACTTCTTCACTGCGATGGCTGCTTGCACTTTTTCGTGACGGATCCTGTCCGCCTCAACGACAGCCTTCCGATATTTCTCCGCCTGCGGATCGGAGCGGAACGTCTCTAACTCCTGCTTTGCCGCTTCGACGCAGTCCTCATCATGAACCCAGATGGTCCACTCGTCACCCGCCTGGTCAACCTGTGACTGAATGTCCTGCGTCAACAGGTAGTCACCAAAGGTCTCCGCAGCGTCCTTGTCTGAAAGAGTGCCGATCCGTCGCATGGAGTTGAGAGTGGAGTGTCACAAGGTGAAGAGTGAGAAAGAATCCGTTGGCGCAAGCCGTCAGGGTATCGACCGACCACTCGCGGTCACAAGGGTGACCGTTCGACGGCGGAGCCGTCGGCTGGGGATCATGTGTGCAACTCAACCATGTCCCGGTCGACGAGGATGTGTTCTCGACCGACGGTTTGCCCGTCCTGAGTCGCGGACCCCCAAATTCTTGCGTGTTTCAGCGACTCGGCAAGGTCTTGATGCACTTTGATTGCGAGGTCCTCCACGGTCGCACCCGTTGGGAGGGTGAACGGATCAACATACTCCGCCGGTTTGCCGGGCTTCTTCGTATAGGCTCTGATGACATCGATCGACTCGTAGACTTGGTTCCTCAGCGTTTCCACCGCCTCAGCACGTGCCAGATCGACGTTGAGGACAGGCAGGTTGATGTCCGGTCGCATTTCCTGGAAGAACGCGATTCGCTCTGCAACGTCGGGATCGTCACCACGGGTGACAACCATCAGCGTCTTCACATGCACCGTGGACATGTCGTCCTCGTCGAAGCCCGACCACGTCGACAATCGTGTCTTTCGACTCTCCAGTTGGGCGAGGACGTCCGCTGTCTGCTCCGGGGCATCGTCGCTGCTGCCGTCAAAACACAGAAGCACCAGATCCGCTGAGCGGACATAGCCCAGGATGTACGGCTCCAGGTGTGAGTCAGTGACGGGGGGCGTGTCAATCAGCTGGACCTTCACATCTTCCCAGGGCATCATCCCCGGCAGCGGCTCTCGTGTTGTGAAGGGGTAGTCCGCGACCTCAGGCTCTGCGTTCGTCAGCTCCTTGAGCAAACGGCTCTTGCCCGCGTTCGGTGCCCCCAACAGGATGACAGTGCCGGCTCCCTGGCGTGGGATGCGAAAGCTGCGCGTGCTCTTGCCGGTCGCCTTCTCCGTCTGCACCTCGGCCCGCGTCTCCTTCAGCCGCGTCTTGAGGTCGGCCTGCAGATGGTCGGTCCCCTTATGCTTGGGCATCAGCCGCAGCATCTCCTCCAGACACGCCACCCGCTCCTCAGCCGACTGCGCACGACGGTACGCCTCTTCGGCCTTGTGGTACATCGGAGTCAGATTGGCAGGCATGGTAGTAAGTTGGAGACTCAGGTCAGGGCACCATACGATAGGTTCCCTATCGATGTTCCGCGCCGAGAGTTTCCCATGAATGCAAGTAACGCTGGAACCACTCTCTCCCCGGTAAGTTCGGATTGGCCCGACCATCGTCAATCCACCAAGGAATCAAAGGTGTGTAAACAGTATGCACGATGTCATGTGTCCTCGGATCAAGTGCATTTCGAAACAGCAAATAGTGGATGGGGCCCAAGCTCAACGGATAAAGCACCAATGCGAACATCACGAGGATGACGACGGTTGGTATTTGTGAGCGACGGTCTTGCTTGTCGGATGGTGATTCTTTTTGGCTCATATTCAGACGTACCTGCGGAATGATTCAATCACTCACCATCCGGTTCAGCAGTCCTCGCAACTGTTCGACCCGGCGCAGGTCAATCCCCTCCGGTTCGCGTTTGAGAACCCAGTCGACGTCTTCCAGACCTTGCTCGACTCGGCTTGTGTTGTAACACAGGACGGCTCGGAACATGCGATCGGTGGCGGAGTCCGGCTCGAGGGCGAGGAGCGAGTTGACATATCGTAGGGCGGCTTCGGGGTCTTCCTTGCCATTGGCGACACTTAGCAGATTGCGGAGCATGCGGACGATGATCTGCTGTCCGGTGTAAGGTGCCAGATACTCATCATTCCAGGGGCGACCGCTGAGAGACTGCACCCGCTCTTTGGCGGCATCGAGCGTCATCAGGCTGCCGCGGTCAAACACGTCCACAAGTTGGGGGGACTCGTCGCCCAGATGGACACCGACAACGAAATGACCCGGTAACCCCACGCCATCAACCGTCAGCTCGATGCGTCTGGCCAGTTCCATGTAGAGCAGTGATAGCGTGATCGGCAGTCCCTCGCGGTCGTCGATCACTTCGTTGAGATAGCTGTTGGACGCACTGCCGTAATTCGTGCGACTACCGTGATAGCCCAACTCGTCGAAGAGGTACGAATGCAACGTCTCCATCTTTTCCGTGTCGGACGGATCGTCGGGGAGCAGTGAACTGAGTTCGTCCGCCATCTCATCGACTTGCTCGCGGTAACTGTCGAGGTCGAGTTCGCTGTTGTCAATCGCTGCGAGTAACAGGGCTGCATGAACGAGGTCGACGTCTGACGTTGCAGCTTCACCATCAGATGGTGCGAACAACTGAGAGAGCTGCTGCACGACGGACTCTGCCTGCACGGCTTGAGCCAGTTCCCGCAGACGGGCTGCTTGTCGTTCGAGCTGACGGGCACGTTCGTGCAGGATGTTGCCCGCTGTGCTCGACTTCGCCTGGGCGAGGACCTGATCGATGAGGGCATTGGTCGGTGCCCGATCGGTCGGGATGTCGACAACCAGTTGCTCCAGTGCCTCGCGTGTCTCCGCCGACAGGCTGTCCCCGCTGACTTCTGTGCCGACGGCGAACTGTTTGAACTGGGCCGTCGTATGGCGGAACTTGGCCAGTCCTGCCTGTCCCTCGGTGAACTGCATGTCTGACGACTCGAAAACCAACTCTTCGTTACAGAAGCACTGAAACAGTCCATCAGCGACACGAACTCGCAGTCGGTTCCAGCCCTCTTTTCGGTAGGCGTCGACCTCTTTTTCGCCCAGGACCTTCCATGAGTAGACGCCCGGTCCGTCAAAACGGGTGAACCGCAACTTGCCGCTGCTGGGATAGAAGCCATAGTGCCGCTCTCCGCCATCTGCGTGGAAGATGAGTCCGGCGGCCCCGTCCGGTTCATCCATACGGACGGTCACAGCGACCTCGTATGGCGGCTCGGGGATCTCTCGCTTGGAGAGGACGAAGGTTCGTCCGCCGAATCCCTGACCGCGTCCGTCCACCAGAATGCGACCCGCTCGCTGTCGCCACTGCACATCGTCTCGCACGTCCCACAACCGCGGATTGAGCGTGCCGATCGTCAGCCACCGCGACAGGGGGACCGGATTCGGTTGCTCCAGCATCGGTTTCAGGTCGTTGACGGGGGCCGCATAGCCGAGGTTCTGGGTCACCTGCGATTTCAGAGTGAGCAGGCCGTGCACGCGTCCCTGCATGTCGACCAACGGGCCGCCACTGTTGCCCCGCTCGATGGGGATGGCCAACTGGATCATCGGACGTCCATCGACGTCTTCTCGCAACCCGGAGACGACACCCTGCACCACGCTATGTTCAAGTCCGAGCGGATTGCCGAGTGCCACAACCGACTGTCCCTGCTTGAGTGTGTCAGAGTCACCCAGTTCGAGGGCGGGCAGTCCGTCGGCTTCAACCCGCAGGATCGCAAGGTCGTGTGTGCGATCGGTCGCATGCACCTCGACAACAGGGTACTTCTTGCCGTCGTGGGTGCGGACCATGATGGGCCGTGCTTCACCGATCACATGCAGATTGGTCGCGATCAGTCCTCCGGAGTCAATGACGAATCCGCTGCCCAGTCCCAACTGACCACCATCGCGTCCCGAGAACGTCACGACGACAACTGACGGCTTCACCCGTTCGACGAGTTGTTCGACCGTGAGGTTCGGATCGTCAGCGATGCAGACCGAATGTGTAAGGCCCGCAACGATCCCCACCAAGGCGGCGATCACTCGTATTGTATCCCGGAGTGTGTGCATTCGATTCTCACTGAATTCTGCCGACGAACGGGGAGACGCATTTTGCTCGGGGAGGGCGAGGCTCCTGCCGAGCCGAGTCGTGTGAGCTGGCGATCAATCACGGAGGTGTATCAGGTGCGGACGTCGACCTCCGCATGCTTACTTTGGTTGCAGTTGACGAACCCTCCGCTTGCGGCTCGGCAGGAGCCTCGCCCTCCCCTGTTGGGAAGACACTGTAGTGGTGCAACGTCTCCCTTCATGATAGCTTAGCAGACGCAGACTGTGAGAGGTCGACATGCCACTTTCTGATGCGGACATCCTGGCACGTGTGCAACGGGGCGACCACGAGTTGTTCGGTCAACTGGTGATGCGGTACACCGACCGCTTTCTACGGGTCGCTGACAGCAAGCTGGGAAATCGAACGGCTGCGGAGGATGTGGTGCAGGAGACGTTCCTTGCGGCGTATTCTGCGAGGGAATCCTACAAGCCGGAGTTCGCGGTTTCGACGTGGCTGTGGACGATCCTGCTCAACCTGTGTCGCACCCGCTGGAAACAACGACAGAGTCGGCCTTGGGAACACGCTACTGTCTCGCATGATGCAGCAGCGTCCTCGTTAGTGCAGACTGATCCGTCGGCTCTGGCACGGCTGATCGCTGAAGAAGAGAGCGACTTGTTACAGAGGCTGCTAGGCGAACTCCCCGAGCCGCAAGCTGACGCGATCCGGCTGCGTTTTTTCGGCGGATTGAAGTACAAGGAGATCGCGCTGGCCACCGCGAGCAGTCTGAGCGGTGCCAAACGTCGGGTCAAGACGGGCCTCAAACGACTTTCTGAACGTGTCCAGAATCTGGACTCCCTTGCGATTCCGCAAGCGAATCCGACGGAGGAACCATCATGAATTGTGACCAGGCCTTCGATGCAATGACCGATCCCCGCAGGATCGATACCCCCGCGTTGTCGCACCATCTGGCGTCTTGCGTTCGATGTCAGCAGATGTACCAGACGCTGGAGCCGGCACTCGGTCTGTTCGCCGTCCCGGGGCAGGAGCCAAGGGGCGAGCATGAGCGTCATTCCGCCAATGAAGTCATGTCGTCAGTGCAGATGGCCGAACAGGTCGCAGCACGACTGTCCCCGAGTGAACGAGTGAAGTCCTCTTTCGCCACTCGGAGCCAACTCTTGGGAACAGTGATCGCCGCGTCCGCGTTGGGTTTCCTGCTGAGTGTGAGTTTGACCATGCTCCTCACCGAGGCGACTCCCTCTTCGCCTGCGATCATCACGCAGTGTTCATGGCTCAATCGCAATGCGGTCTCGGGGAACGAACCGGCCAGCGTTGTTGCTCAGACATGTGTGACCTGTCATCTGTCCCGAGGAACAGAAGCGAGTCATGGACAAGCATCACTGATCAATGTTTCGGCTGAACTCGAGCAACTGATGGTCCGTTGGCAACAGGTGATTGGTCAACCTGTGGACCTCAACGTGGTCATTGCTCATTCCCCACGGAAAGACTCACACGATGTTTGAGACATCCACTCGACGACAATTCCTGTACTCGACGGCTGCCGGCCTGGTGACGACTGGATACACGGCGACGTCGTGGGGGCATGCGGCCAACGAGACATTGAACATTGGCTGTATTGGCACTGGCGGACGATGCCGACAGTTGATGAGGAATCTGCGCAAGTTACCGGGAGTCAGGCTGATCGCAGTGGCCGACATCTGGGACGAACACCGCGAGAAAGGCCGTGAGTTGGCCGCCCCTCAGTGCAAAGTCTTCAACGACTATCGCAAACTCCTGGATGACCCGAGCATCGACGCGGTGGTCATCGGTGCGCCGGACCACTGGCATGTGCCGATGACGATCGACGCGTGTGCAGCGGGCAAGGATGTGTACGTCGAGAAGCCGCTGACTCATGATGCTTCCGAAGCTGAGGCCGTTATCCAAGCCCAAAATGAGAACAAGTGCATCGTGCAAGTGGGGATGCAACAGCGAAGCATGCCTCATATTCAGAAAGCGAACGAACTCATCCGAGCCGGTCACATCGGTGACGTGCATAAGGTGCATCTCACCTGGAATCGCAACGCCAAACGCGGATCAAAGCGAGACTACGGCATCGATCCCAACTCGGTGGACTGGAAACGCTTCCTGGGCAACGCGCCTGATCAGCCGTTCGATGGCTATCGCTTTCGGAACTGGCGATGGTTCTGGGACTTTGGCGGCGGCATCTTCACCGATCTGATGGTGCACTGGATCGACGTCGCCCAGTGGATTCTCGAAACGGGCGTTCCCAGCGTGGCTGCCAGTATCGGCGATCACTTTACAACCAAAGACCTCTGGGAAACACCCGACACAGTGCAGACCCTGCTGAAATACCCCCAGCGAGGCGTGCAAGCATACTTCGAGGGCACGTTCTGCAATGCTCGCAATCGGGCGATGATCGAATTCATGGGGACAAAGGGGACGATCTACATCGACCGAGGCCGCTACGAGGTGCATCCCGATCCTCATCAGGATCTGGAAGCGAGTGAACTCGTGCTCGGGACCGAACCACGCGGAGCGGATTTCTTCGCGAACCCCAATGGCACACGGCTGCATCTTGCCAACTGGCTCGAATGCTGCCGCACCCGTCACAAACCGAATGCTCCCGTCGAGGCAGGCGTGACTGCCGCTGCTGCGGCTCACCTGGCGAACGAGTCGCTCCGCAGCGGACAAATGGCCTACGAAAGAACCTGAGACTCGGAGTGCGACTACACAGCTCGCAATACAGCGGCGGCGCTCTGGCCCATGTGAGTGCGGTTCACGCTGAGGGCGACGTTGCTACACATGCGGAGCGGTTCGCCACGCACAACGTTCAGGCGGCACAGCGGATCGGGTGTCTCGTAGTTCAACGTCATGGGAACGGTCCGATGACGCAGAGCCATCAAGCTGCCGGCCAATTCAACCGCACCAGAGCCGGCGTCGAAGTTGCCGAAGTAGCTCTTGAGGGCCGTGAGAGGAATCGTATTCGCGTGGTCGCCGAGTGACTGATGATAGGCACGAGACTCAACCCAATCGTCGCGTTGGGTACCTTTGCCGTGGGCGTTGATGTGCCCAATCTCACGCGGCTGGATGTTCGACCGGCGGAGGACATGATCGACTGCTCGGACAATCCCCGTTCCGCCAGCACCGTTCTGATGCCCTCGGCCGTCGCAGCCGCCGCTGACACCGAGCACCTCGGCGTAGATGTCTGCCCCACGTGCGACCGCATGGGCGTATCGCTCAACGACGAACACAGCCGCCCCCTCTCCCACGATCGTGCCATCACGGTCGCGGTCGAACGGTCGACAGGCCCGTGTGGGGTCGTCGTGGCGTTGTGACAGTGTGTCGTACAGATTCAATCGGGCGATGTCGACGGGATGGATGTTGGAGCTACAGGCTCCGACGATCATTACATCTGCGTCGTTTCGCTTGATCACCCGCATCGCTTCCGAGAGGGCTAACAGGGCCGACGCTTCGCCACTCGTAATCGTGTTGTTGGGGCCACTTGCTTCATGTTCAATCGCGACATGACAGGCGGGCATGTTAGGCAATTGTCGCAAGAGCCAGAGTGGTGCGATCTTGCCGAGCTGCTCGTCACCCCACCGTTTGTAGCCATCTCGGCTCGAAGGATCTGCAAAGTCGGCAGCGGCTTCAGCCAATTCGTCCGGTGTGAAGGAAATGTGTCCTGTGCCGAACTCGACGCCCATCCGGTCTGGCTGAACATCGCCACTTTTGATGCCGGCGTCCTTCATGGCCATGGAGGCAGCGGAGACCCCCAATTGGATGTCCCGCGACATGACCTTAAGAAACTTCTTCTGGTAGACGTAGTCGAGTGGCTCGAAGTCGGTGATCTCAGCGGCCAGTTTGGAGGGCAAATTCTCCGACGGAAACGACTTCAAAAAGTCGACTCCGGAGTGACCGTCCAGCAAATTTCGCCAGAAACGCTCCTTGCCGATCCCGACGGGAGAAACCACTCCCAAACCGGTAATCACGACACGGGGATTCTGCGACCCAGCCATCATAGCCTGATCTCACAAGGGGGAACTCTAACGTATCCACTCCAAATTATCGGAGGATCAACGTCGAAGGGGTGAGTCTGAACCGGGAGAGAGAGTCGTTGGCAGGTTTGCAGTACGACCGAAATCAGGTCATGCAACTCGAGCCGATTAAGCCCTGTGTCCGATCAAGGCGGTCCGAGAACCCATAATGGGACGTCGAACCTTCACCCAATCTCATCCAACCTTTGATGCAAGCCGGAGAATCCGAACAAGAGTGTTCAGCAGCCTGACCCAACAGGCCGACCTGCATCACCTCAGATTACACTCCAACCGGAGTCTGCTGTCAAGCACGGGGGCGATTCGGCTGCCCGGAATCAGAGGATTGAAGGTCGCCACCAATGGTGCTCGTTTCCCCTCACCCGGTTCATCCTTCGTCAGATTCCCTGACGAGAGACGACGACCCCCACAGTCTTGAAAAGAATCTTTAAATCGTTTCTGAGACAACAGTTCTGGAGATAGAGTAGATCAAAGGCCACCTTGCGGCGGAAGCTTTCAATGTCGTTGTCATATCCGTTGACGACTTGAGCGACGCCAGTCAGGCCGGGTTTGAGCCCGAGGCGCTGCAAGTAATTCGGGATATGACCTGAAAGTTCGGAGATGAACTCAGGACGCTCGGGACGTGGACCGACGAGGCTCATCTCGCCTTTCAAGACGTTCCACAATTGGGGCAACTCATCGAGACGAGTCTTCCGCAGGAAGCCGCCAATGGGTGTCACGCGGGCATCCCCCTCGACCGCAAACTGCGCTCCATCCTTCTCGGCATCCTCATGCATCGTGCGGAATTTGTAGAGCGTAAAGTGACGACCGTAGGTAAAGTTCCCACGTCGATCCCTGTGCCTCGTCCGTCGCTCGCCAACCTCAGAGGGGGCCCTGCCGTCGTCTTGTCGACGGTCATCATAGTCACGAAGATTGAGGCCGACACGAGTCTGCTGGAAGATGGTCTTGCCCGGCGACGTCAGCTTGACAAGCACGGCGACCACCAACATGACTGGCGATAGCAGAAAAAGTGCCGTCGCTGAGATCGCGATATCAGTAATCCGCTTGGCAAGTCGAATCCGCTCGCCCAGGCACCGTGAGTCACGTCGCAGCTGTCCAAGTTCGAGCATGGTCAGCCATGGAACCTGGGGCAATTTCTCCGCAGCTGCAAAATCGACAATATCAGAAAGAGAGGCCGTTTGGTCAGAATATATGAAATCTGACTTTTTCGGCTCAATGGTGGCAGTGGACATAAGTGTGTTGGCCCGATGGGATCAGCTTGGGGAGATCACCTGTCGAAGTCCCATTCGCTCTTCAGGAAGCGCCCAGTAGACCCTAGCGTTTATTCCGGCAAATGGTCGGGAGTGACTCGGGAAGATCTCTTCTCGACCCAGACAAGTGTTGTGAATGGGACGGATGGGAAGCTTAGGAGGCATGTAATGCTGCTCCTGTCGACACGCCATGTCCACTCAAAACACCCCGTACTTCAATTTGACAGCGTGATTGCCGTTCCCTGATCAGAGCTACGAGCCACTCCATCGACAAACTCCATATACCTCACACCTGTTGAAAAATTGGTCAGTATCACCTCCTCGAGTCCTCGGATTGCACTGATGAACTCCTCCTCGACTCTCCAGTGGCCTCGCTGATCCTCGGGGATCTCGACAGCCTTCAACGTGGAATCCCCGTGATGTCCCACCAGGACTCGTTCTTCGGGCTCAAATTCAACCTGAATCGTCCCACGACTGCCATAGAGATGGATCTGCTTGCCCGGACCAAACAGTGCAATGCCACTGATGTGATAAATCCCGCGGCCTCCCCCTTCTAACTCGGTGAGGATCTGAACACTGTCCGGCACCGTAACGTCAGAGTACTCGCTTGTCTGCAGGTTAGGACGCTGCGGCTCAAAGGTCGCCGATTGAGCGAACACTTGGATCGGCGGAGGTGCCCAGCGTAAAGCAGTCTCGTGCAAGATGCCCATGGCCAGCACGTTCAGCCCGCTGATCTCTTTGTCCTGTCGCCAATGCATGGGGGTCGAGTAATCCCAGAAGATGTCGTCCGCTCCCAGCACAACCAACTCGCGGAGTTCCCCCAGAAATCGATCACGCAGGAGTTGCTCGACAAACGGTCCACAGGTGAGCCCATAGGGGCTGGGCACGATCTGTGCGATGAGATCCGGATGCTGCTCCGACGCAGCGTGCATCTGTTGCGCCTCATCAAGATTGCGGGCCATGCGGGCTTCAGTGAGTACATGCTTGCCCGCTTCCAACGCTGCACAGGTGATCTCGCAATGCAGGTTCGGCCATGTGCCAATCATCACAGCATCGACGTCATCGGCAACAACCAGTTGTTTCCAGTCGTCGTACTGCGCGGCAATGTTGAACTCGCGGGCGACACGCTTGGTCGACTCGGTTGTTCGATTACACACGCCCGTGACCTCGACGCCGTCGATCGCCTGGAACCCCGGGATGTGACGAGCTCGAGTATTTGCGCCCGCTCCCACGATCCCGACTCTCACTTTCTTTTCTGACATACGCTCTCACGCTCCTCGACCGACACCACCAACAAAAGACGGACCGCACAATCGGTCCGTCAACGCCAACTGAAGATTCTACGTCAGTGAGACCCTGATCGAAAGTGAGCCAAATGTTGAGCCGCGACCCAACGGGGAGCGCAGGTCGCACCCCGACTCACAACCGCCGGAGAATCTCAAAATACCCATACACCACAAACAACCCGATCGCGACGAGCAAGCCCAGTGTGCTCGGCCAGCGGTTGCGATGTGCCTCACCTACTCTAGCGGCGGAGCCATTCAGCAACAGCAGAACGACAGCCAGCAGCGGGATGAACATCGCCCCGAACACCGCATAGGCTTTCTGCACGGTCTCGAAGGAGCGAAAGAGGCCCATCGCGGGCAGCGTCGCCATCGCATACAGGTACCCTCGATACGCGAGCCCTTTGGTATTGACCGTTGACACAGCCTCCGATGTCTTCCTGCTCAATCTGAGGAGGTCCGCAAACACATAAGGCACGCTCTGCCAGACGCCAAGCAAACTGCTGGAGATGGCTCCCCATGCCCCCAGCAGAAAGGCCCACCGCACGACTGTCCCCAGCTCCTGCTCCAGTTGGGCGGCCAGTCTCACGAGCAGCTCGGCCGACTTGCCTTCGACGGAAATGCGGCTACCGATGATCACCATGGCGATCCCGAACAGAGCCGTCATCGAATACCCCGCCACGAGATCGACACGGCACGCCTGCATGTCCTCCGGTGACGAACGGCCTTCCTCACGAATCCAATATCCGTAACAGAGGACCGTCAGAGTACCGCCCACACCGCCGATGAGTGCAACCGTCCACCTTAATCCCTCGCCGTCCATGTCGGGGATGCTGGGCACGAGCAGACCACTGACGATCTCTCCCCAAGCGGGTCCGACCGCCACCGCCGTCATCACGACTGTGAGAAACATCAGCCCGATACAGACACTCATCACGCGTTCGAACAGCTTGTATCCACCTGCTTCCACGAGCACGACGGCGAGCACACTGTGGGCAATGCCATAGATCACCTTGTCGCTCGCCGCTTCACCCATCGGCAACATCGCATGCAAAGCAATGCCGCACGCACTCATCAAAGCGACAGCGGTGAAGTACGTCCACATCAGCAGGTAGACCAGAAACACGCCCTGTGCCACGCGACCAAAGTGCTTGACCACTCCTTCGAGCAAGGTGCTGCCGGTCGCGAGTTGCCAACGAGCCAGCCCCTCATTCAACACAAATTTGATCCCTGCCCCCAACACGACCGCCCACAGCACGGCGACCCCCAGCGTGCCCCCCACGAGCGCCCCCGTCGCCAGATCCCCCGCCCCCACGCCCGTCGCAGCGACGAGCAGGCCCGGCCCGATCATCCGCCAAAAAGCGATGGGACGACGTGAGACGTTGCGGTCAGGCATGGGGCATCATTGGGTGGAAGAACGGAGCGAAACGGGGTCACTGATTGTAGCCATCACGCTTGGAATGTGGGATCAACAACTGTCCGCTTCGACATCGAGTGGCGGACCAAGAAAGTGGCCATCACGCTCCGCGTGATGAGCGGATCAAGTGAGAGCTTGCAACAGATCGGGACACGTTCGAGCGACACTGTCATCACGACGGAGCGTGATGACTACTCTCGGTGCCTCCAATTCCCTGATCCCCTCTGCCCGGCTGAAGCAGTGCCGAACGCGGGGTATGCGTTGCATGTCGGTCAGGCAAGCAGGGCACGATGATGTGCCAAGAACACAAGTCTTCTTTCGTGGAGAGAACCATCCACAAAGGGAGTGAGGAGAGCGACAAGATATAGAATTCTCACCAAAAAAGCGTCGGACGACTGTGCCGGTCCGACGCTCCTGGAGTCATGCTGCCATCAGTTCGGAATCAGTAGGAGCCCCAACCGAAGGGACGTTCGCCGGACAGTGTTGCCCCAGTGAAGCCGATGCCGTTAGCGGAGAATTGGCTGGTGAACGGCGAGTCATCGAGAATGAATCCTCCGAACCCGAAACCAGTGACGCGGAACGTGCTTTCTCCCATTCCGGGATAAAGGAATCGTCCCAGGTCAGGGGTGGAATCGCCAGGTGCACTGCTACCGATTTTCTCAGTGCTTTTAATGGTCCCGTCGGCGTTCATAAAGACGATGTACGCGGCACCGCCGTTGTTCGCTTGTGTGTCGTCGCCACGAGCACCGATGGCCAGGTCGTCAACACCATCGGCGTCCAAGTCGCCAATACTCACCACCCCAGAACCAAACATGTCGCCATCGTCGAGCATCGGCACATTCGGATCGCCATCAGCGCTTCGGACAACACTTTTGACAGTGCCGTTGGTGTTCATCAGCAAGACGAATACGCCGCCTCGATCAGGGCCACCGACGTTGATGCCTGGCGCGCCGACCACCAGGTCGTCGACCAGGTCGCCATCGAGGTCAGTCAGCCTTGTCACGCTGGTACCGAAGAAGTCTGACGGGAACAGAGTGGGACCGCCGCCGTTCCCTTCGGAAATCTCCTGGATGCTACCGACGGTTCCGGCGCCATTCATAAAGAGAATATAGACGGCACCCTGATTGATGCCGCCGGAGTCATCCCCGATGGCTCCCACGGCCCAGTCCATAAACGTGTCACCGTTCAGGTCTCCGATGGCCGTGACCGAAGTGCCGAACAGGTCGCCATCGGCAAGCGCTGGCCCGCCGTTTGTGCTGTCTGCAATTTTGGTGGTCCCCACCGCCACGGTCCCGTCAGGGTTGATGGTGAGTGTGTAGATCGCTCCCCGATCCGTGCCACCCGTATCGTCCCCGCTGGCTCCCACTGCGAGGGTCGCCGGCGTGATCCCAGGCGTGACCGGTGGGATTGCGGAGAGTGCACTGCCGAAGGCGTCTCCGTCTGCCAGAGTCGGAGCATTGGCAGTCCCGTCGTCAATTTTCACCGAACTCTTGACCGTCCCGTCAGCGTTGAGGAACAGCACATAGACGGCTCCTCGATCGGCACCTCCGGTGTCGTCGCCAGCGGCTCCCACCGCGACATCTCCGATGCCGTCACCGTCCAGGTCTCCGAGCGCGGCAATTGAGCTTCCGAAGAGGTCAGCGGTAGCCAGAATTGGTCCGCCGTTCAGACCGCCGCTGATCTCCGTCGTGCTGTTGATGGTCCCATCGTCATTGAGGAACTGGATAAAGACCGCTCCACCTGAGGAGCCACCTGCGATTCCCGGCGCTCCGATGGCGACGTCCGCAACCCCGTCCCCATTGATATCACCGATCGACGCCGTCGAGCTGCCGTATCCGTCATTGGCAGACAGCACCTGTCCGATACTCGGAGAGAGGGTGAATCCGCCGTCGTAGGTGCGAGCCGGGGCACGTTGGGCGTTACGGCGACGGCCGGCGGCGTTGTTGGCAAACGGACCCGGTGGAGTCGCGTTTCCGAGGCGGGATTTGAACGCTCCATCGGAATTATCATAATACGCACCGGCCTCGCCGTCAGGTGTGCCGCGGAAAAGACTATTGTTGAGATCGAGCGAGTCAAAGTCGTTTGATCGCCACTCCAGGTCGATCCTCGACAGGGGATCCCCGTACGTCGACGTGTTGGTGATCTGGAACATCGTGTCGCTCCACGTCCCGGTGACGCCAGGCGGGTCATCGGTCGAACGGTAACCGTGGATGAACACGTCGTCGCCGAAGTTTCCATGCAGCGAACTGCTGGTCAGCCCCATGAACACGCCGCCGCTTCGGAATGCCGGTGTCAGGGGACCGGCGACATCTCCAGCGTAGGAGAAGTCAAACGTGGCGAATTGATCGTCAATCGGCTGATTCGCGGTCGATGTTGTTAACCCTCCGCGGCCATCGGAAGAGCCCACTCGCACCATCACGCCGGCAGAGGCAAGCATGTTCGGCACGTTGGCCGGACTGCCGTTGTTGGAAATCGTCGCGTGGTCAATGATCAGTGACAACTGCGGGTCCCGTTCGACCGATCCATCCTGCAGGAGAGCTGTCCCGGAGAAGTCAGTCTGGTTCTGGGTCGACGACGACGTATTCACGACATAAATGCCTTCCTCGCCGTTGGAATTGAAGGTGTTGCCTGTCGTGCCGCGGTAAATTGTGATGAACGAGCGGGCATCACGGAAGTTGGTAACCCCCGTGCTAAACGCCTGATTCAGGACGTCCAATCCCCGTCCGAGGTTACCCTGGACGCGGTTGTCGATCATCGTCAGCGTGAACGAGAACCGAGAATCTCTGTTGTTATGGAACTCGATGCCGTCCTGGGAATTCTCACGAATCTGGTTATCCGTCATCGTGACATCCTTCGAGCCGGCGTTCTGGATATCAAATCCGTGGCCGATCGTCCGATCCGCCATGACAAGTCGGCCGTTTGCACGCACGTCATTCGTGGTCCAGCTCGAACTGCCGGACGCGTTCAGCTCCACGCCCGTGCTGCCGTTGCCCAGATAGACAATCTGGTCGAACTGATCCCGCAACATCCCGATCGTATTGTCGGTGAAGCCTAGCCCTTGAGTGCGTCCGCTCACGTTGACGCCTCGGTTGCCGTTCTCCGCGATGACGTTGCGGTCCACGCTGCCGGAGACGTTTCGGCCGTCAGAGAGGTCAAGAATCACTTCCGTGATCTGCACGCCGTCGTCGCCGTTTTGGACGATCATGTTGTCATCCATGTCGAGATTGATCCCGGCTTCGGCCAGCACTCCAAAGGCCGCACCATCGTTGCCGTTCCGCATCATTTCACTTTCAAGGATGGCGACAAACATCGTGGAGCTGTCGTCGTTTTGACCGAAAATTTCAACGCCGTCGTCACCGCTGTCGTTGAACGTGCTTCGCAGAATCTCGAAGCCGTTCACTGCGACCTCATCCAATCGAATAAAGTTCAGGCCGTCAACGCCGCTGTTGTCGACCCGGTTGTCATGCACGTGCAGTCCGTCGATAACGGACAGTTCTTCCACCCGAAAGTTGATGCCGGTCCCGTCGTTTCCGGCGGCCATGTCCGCTGCATCGACACCGATTTTGTTATCACGGATCAGCAGGCCGGGATCGACACCGCCGCTGGTCAACGTGTTGGTCGCCTGTGCCGGGTTGGCGGTGCCCAGCATGCGGACGAAGATGCCGGCCCCTGTGAAGTCCGTGAACGGATCGCCATCGTCGTTGGTATTGGTGATCGTGTTGTCGATCACGGTGAAGCGGCCCATCGAATCCTGGATCATATCGAGCGAAACGCCGGCTCCGGTGTTGTTGTCGATCAGGTTGCCTTGACCTGCTGTGGTGCGGCTCCCGAGCGAGATGTCGAACGTGCCGCCATTGAAGACTCCGCGGAACCCGAAGCTGCCGTTGTTGGTGATGGTGTTATTAGTGAAGCTGCTGCCGCTGTCGAATGTCGAGGGAGTGGCGCCTTGGATGTCGATGCCGGCCTCGCCGTTCGCGTCAAAGATAATCTGATTGACTTCATCCATTGTCAATGTGGCATTGTCCAACTGAACCAACATTCCGTTGGCACCGTTGTTTGAGGCCGAGGCGATTGTGCCCAGGAGGTCAAATGTCGAGTTGGTGATATCGATCGACGCCGTCGAGTCGGTCATGACCAGATTGATCCCGTTGGCCCCGTTGCTATCGAACGTGCCCACATCAATGCTCGTTGCCGGAATCGTGGTGAGAGCGCCCAGCAGACTGAGCTTGAGGCCGTCGCCGTTGTTATTTGACGCGTTGATGCGGTCGAGTTCCAAGGTTGTTGCAACCGTGTTGTCGAGCGTGAGGTCAATGCCGTCACCCGTGCCGCCTCCTCCGCCTGGTCCGGTGGCCAGAGCGTCATTGAAGTTGATGGCAATCGGGTCGACCATGTTGGCGAATGTCGCCTTCACTTGATCGCCCTCGTTCCCGGTGATGACCATATTACTGAGGTCGAACGATGTGATGCCGGCGACCGTGTCAAAGTCGACCGTCAGACCGTTGCCCGAGTTGTCGTTGACGTTCAGCGAGGCACCGGTGACGTCGAGTGTGCCAATGGAGACGCCGCTGGCATCGTTGGCGGTGACCTTCAGGCCATCTCCCGCGTTGTTGTTGGAGGAACCACTCAGGCTCAAAGTGTCAGCGACAGTGGTGCCGTTCAGCAAGACGAGTTCCGCACCATCCTCCATGTTGGTCGAGGTGTTGAAACCGGTGAAAGTCAAGTCTTCGCTGATGTCGACGTCGTCGAGGGTCAACCGCAGTCCGTCACCCGTGTTGCCGAACGCTGTGATGTTCGTCGCTTCCACGTTTGCCAACATCATGTCGACCAGAACGATGCTCACGCCCGTTGCAACTCCCAGGTTGCCGCTGGCCGTTACACCATCGACGACGAAGTCACTCATCCCGAGCACACCTTCCATGTCGACCAGCAAGCCTGTCTCATCGTTGTTGGCGAAGGTGGCCCCGGTACCGCCGACGAAGAAATTGTTGATCGTCACTCCGGACATGTCGTCCGCATCGATGTGGATTCCGTTCTCGTTGTTGTCGGAGGCTCCGCCCAGGATCGTCAGGTCGGAGACCGTGACTCCGCCGGTCAATTGGACAAAGGCTCCGTTCTCGTTGTTGCCATCGAATGCATTGCCGCCCACGGTTGAGGTGAGGGCAGCCGTGGTCGCGGCTCCTTGCGCGAGGAACCGCAGACCGCCGAGGAAGTTATTGTTCGCCGTCGAACCGGCCTCGAATCCGAACGTGAGGTCAGCGTTTCCGTTCACGAGAACGTCCTGCCCGCTGAGTGAGTTGTTGCTCGCCGCGACATTGCTGAAGTTCACGTCGGCCGAAGTTCCGCCACCGGTCACCCGTGTGCGGATGCCGTCGAACATGCCTGCCGTGCCGTTGTTGTTCGCTGTTCCATTCATGAACGCCGAGTTCTGCAGGACAGCTCCGTTCGTGATGGTGCCCACGACAAGGTTAAGGCCTTGCAATCCGTTATTGTTTGCAGAGAAGCCGTCAATCACGACATCGGCGACGACCCGGTTTTGCGCCGAAACATTGATGCCGCGTCCAGCCGCGTTGTTGGCAGTGAGGTTGTCGATGCTGACAGAGGCAGTCGTGCCGGGGACGCTCGATCCGAGCAGGTTGATCTCGATGCCATCATGAGCGATGTTGCCGCTCTGGCCTGCACCACTGACATTGACACCGTTGCCTGTGAAGGAGGTCAAGGTGGACAAGCCCCGTGCCTCAATGACCACGCCATCCTGCTGCGCATTCTGGGCGGAGATCCCGTCGAACTGCGTGACAGACCCTGAGGCCTTGTTGGCATACTGGATGCCGATGCCTCGTTTACTCACTCCGTCTGCAGTCACATTGTTGAGCGACAGATTGGCCGTGGTGCCCAAGCCGTTGACGTCAATCCGGACGCCGTCGGCTGTGATCCCCTGACCGCTGTTCGAGACATCCAGTCCATCGAAGTTGGCCGTCACATCCGCACCGTTCTTGACGAACAGAGCGGCTCCCACCGCCTGGCTGCCGGTTGCGGTCGTGTTCGTGATCTCGTACGTGCCGTCAGAGCCGGAATCGTAGCGGGTGACGAACGCACTGGAGGTGCTGTTGTTGACCGTCAAGCCGTCGAAGGACAGGTTGCCGGTCGAGTTCTGGGCGACCACACCGAAGATGCTGTTGTTGGGATCGGTGCCGGCACTGGAGATCGTGCCGCCGTTGACGTCGAGGTTGAGTGTGGCGTTGTTGTTGACCACAAAGTTGAGCGGCTGCTTTGTTAAGTTCCCCTGCGCCGAGATGTTGTTGATTGTGACATTCGTGTTGGCATTCACAATCGACGTGACTTGCACGCCGCGAAGCACGTTGTTGTTGGCAGTGAGATCGTTGAAGGTGAAGACCGACGAGCCGTCACGCAGGAACAGATTGGCACCGTTTTCAGTGTTCCCAGAGACATTCAAGGTGGTGGAGTTAAAGGCTGTCAGGTCGCCGCCCAGCAGGAAGACGTCGAGTCCCGATCGTCCCGCGTTCTGGAGTGAGACGTTGTTGAAGTTGTTGACGCGAACTTCGGCACCTGCCGTGGAGTCGATGTCCGCCCCGTACACGCCCGCATTGTCACCATTGAAGGTGTTCACTGACACAGTCGCCGAGGAATCGGGACCGGTGGCGAGTACGTTGAGGGCATCGGAACCGGCGCCCGTTGCGGACGAATTATTGATGACGAGCGCCACGTTAGCACCTGCCGTTGCAACGGCGTTGAAGCCGTTCGCCTGCGAGTTGTTGGCAGTCACGTTCTCGAAGCGGGCTTCGATTGATGAATCGAGACCATCAACCGTCAGGTCGACCTCATTGCGAGCGCTGGCCACTCCATTGCCGGCGAAGATGGTATCGGTGATGGGAGTTGTCGTCTCGAAGATGCCTCCCGTGGCGACATTGACGTCCAAGCCTTCCAGCTTATTGTTGCGGACCTCAACGTCCGTCATGTTCAGTCTGACGGTGGCGAAGGTCCCCGGAGATAGTGACTCTGCTTGAGCGGACACGCCGACTTCGACGGCGATTCCCGCACTGGCGATGGTGTCGCCGTTCGAGTTGACGTCGACATCGTTCAACGTGAGGTTCGCGACACCACCGGTGTGCGTCAGGACCTTGATGCCTTCACGGGCACTATTGTTGAAGAACGAGTTGGAGATATTGGCAGTAACGAATCCATCATTGATCGATTCAACAGACAGGCCCGGGCCAAGCACATTGTTGTTGACGGCGAGGCCGGTCATTGAGAACACCAGCGTGTCGGTCGGTCCACTCGCCTGCAGGACGAGTCCCCCGTTGTTGACGATGACAGGATTATTGAACCCGACGATGCTGAGATCATCGTTGACTGTGAGATTGCCCAGCGTGAGGTTAATGACGGAGCCGCCGAGCCCTGGTGCGAAGTTCACGATGTCCGCACCAGGATTCGCGTTGGCCCGCTGAATCGCTTCACGCAGCGACTGATCGCCCGCACTGAAGTCGCCGTCGCTTTCGTCGGTGAGGTTGTCGACGGTGAACGTCGTCAGGAGGGTTCGCTGTTCGAGCGCCTCCGCGATGCAGGCAGCTCTCGCCTCGATTCGCTTGCCGGAACGGCGTCGACGGGAACTGATGCGTCCCAGTTGAATCCGACGCTCAAACCACTTCAGCCAATTGTCGCGCAACATCGATTCTCTCCCAAACGCACGGAGACTGTTTCCAGCTTGGTTCGGTGACCTGCCGTACAGACATGATCATGACAAAGAACCAGCAGAAGACGATCACCCGATGGCGATAGATATCTCGATCAGAGTCGAAAAGGTGGGGATACTCCAAAACTATTTGACTCGGCCATTGTGGAACTTTGCAGATGCCTGAATAAAGGAGGGGCAGGCGATTTGCAAAATAGGCCGAGTGTCAGGTCATTGCCGAATCACACGTTCGCGTCGACTCACTGCCGACGAAAATATGTGACTCGAGTGTCTCATCCTCCCGGTAGTAACGTCATCCATAATCTTCTTTCAACGAGAAGATTTTGGATAACCTGTTGAGCACATGCTCTGAGAAGACACATCGCTCGGTGAGGGGAGGCTTCATGCCCAGGCAATTGACCCGCGCTGCATCGACTTTGCAGCACCCTCCGATCCTATGACTTCTTACAGTGCCCGTCTAGTGTGTAGACGGACAGTCTTGGAAAGAATTTCGGTCTGCGGAAGACGTTCCGACAATACTGACTTGGAAGTTTGCAGAGTTTGGCTGTAAATCGCTGGCAGTTGACCGATTCTGATGGTTACACGGGAACGTGTTTCCGAAAATACGTACCCATCGAAGTTGGAGCATGCGTTCTCATCCAGCGCAGTCGCAGGTGCTCGATTCCCCGCTAACGATGGCAATGTGATTGGCACCTGAGATATCCTGCTTGTGTTTCAATCTCCATTACCTTCCCGCTTGCTGGCCACATGAGCGACGACAACTCCTCTTCTCAGCGGGACGATCCATCGCTTGCTTCTGGTCGCCCCCTCTGGTTACAGGTCATGCTGGGGCTGGTGATGGCGATTGTGGGACTGCTTGCCGTTGCATTACTGATCGGATTCCTGCTCCCTTCTGCCTTTGTTGTGAGTCGTTCGGTTGTGATCGACGCACCTCCCGCTGACATTCACCAGTACGTTAATACGCTCAACCAATGGCCCGAGTGGACTGCTTGGAACACCCAGACCTATCCCGAGTTGAAGTATTCCTACGAAGGTCCCGAGTCGGGCGTGGGAGCGGTGCAAACGTGGACGGACCCTGGGATGGGAGGCGGACGGCTGGAGATCACCAGCAGTCGCGAGGACGAAGGCATCACATTCGTCCTGTATTTCGAGCAGTCTCCCGAGCCGCTTGTTGGATCGATCGCTTATGCCCCGGTTGGCAATGGCAGCACACGCGTCACCTGGACCGGCAATGGCGACGTGGGCTCGAACCCCATCGGTCGCTATTTCGGATTGATGATGGATTCCATGATTGGCGCTGACTACGAAGCGGGGCTCCGGAAGCTCAAGATCCTCGTGGAAGCTCCTCCCGCCGAGTGACGCCGATCATTCAGGTGAGATGTGTCCCCCCTGCGACAGTCGTACAAGGAGTGACGCGTCTGGCTCGGGCTACGAATCTGACCTATCAGTGATCCGCGTCTGCTTCCATAATCCCGTGACCGGTGGAGTTAATCGACGTTCAGTCTGTTGCCCAACCGGTATAACCCCTTCCCGTTAAAGATGTCTGTCGGCAGACTTCTTCGAATCATCCTCACCGTTCATTGCTCCCTTTGTCTGTGACGATAGTGCACTTGGTGCAGATGCGTCACGTTCCTTATCGAGATTGCTCCTCGTGTATCGTGCCCGCCTACACCATCCTGCTGTGAACTGGGGCCCCGCCAACAGCGCGTCCGTTTGGATGCGGCCTGTGAGCGCGATTGAGTTGCAACGACCAATGCCGACCGATTCTTCCGTTCCTTCACTCCCGTCACCACTGATGCGTCGTACTCGCATACGCGCTGCTCACTTGGTTGGTATCGGTGGCTCCGGGATGCAGGCCCTGGCCCAGTTGATGCACGGCTCCCGCTGCCGCATCACCGGCTCAGACCAGACAATCTCCGATCGCCTCTTCTGGCAGATGCATCAGCAGGGGCTGCGAGTCAACCGGGGTCATGACGCGGCTCACTTGCCTGAAGACGCCGACGTGTTGATCTACAGTCCGGCCATCCCGGATGATAATCCGGAACGTCGAGAAGCTGCCCGCTGCCGTCTCCCGCAACTCTCACTGAGTCAGGCGATTGGTCGTCTGATGTCCGGTCGAACCGGCGTCTCGGTCGCCGGCACTCATGGTAAAACGTCGACAACCGCCCTGCTTGGCCATCTGCTCGACACGGCTGGGCTGTCGCCGTCCGTTCTCGCAGGAGCCGAGATCCGTGGACGAGGCGCGAGTGGCTGGGCGGGCCGAGGATCGTTGTTCGTCGCCGAAAGCTGCGAATACCGACAGCACTTCCTCGACCTCACACCCCGGCACGCCATCCTGCTCAACATTGAGCCGGATCACTTCGACTGCTTCCCCACACTTGAGTCGTCGATCAAGACCTTCAGCCGCTTCGCTGCCCAATTGCCAGACGACGGCACGCTGTTGGTGAACGCCAACTGTCCGTCAGCGATGCAGGCGGCCCGGCAATCGCAAGCCGACATTGTCACGTTCGGGAGTCGAATCGGAGCCAACTGGTGGCTCAGTGACATGCGACAGACGTCACTAGGCTGGCGATTCCGCGTGTTCTATCAGTCGACGTTCTTCGGTGAGTTTGATCTGCCCCTGCCCAGTCGGCATCAGGTGCTCAATGCTGTGGCGGCAATCGCGATGAGCCATCAACTGGGAGCCAAACGCCGTGACATCGCCGAGGGGCTGCAATCATTCCCGGGAGTCGTTCGCCGTTTCGAACACGTCGGCTCATGGCGGGGCGTCACCCTCATCGACGACTACGCCCATCACCCGACCGCGATTCGCTCAACCCTCAAGACAGCCCGAGAGCGTTACGGCCGTCGTCGCGTCTGGTGCGCTTTCCAGCCGCATCAAATTTCCCGCACAAAGGCCTTGCTCCCCGACTTCGCCCGCAGCTTGTGCGTCGCCGATCAGGTGTTGATCTCACCGATTTACGCGGCTCGCGAGGTCGACACCGATGATCGTCAGCGTCTGTCGACCGAGATGGCCAACCGCGTGAATCGAGCAGGTGTACCGGCACGATTTGTCGAGAGTCTTGACGAGATCACGGCCACAATCGAGACTGAGGCCCGACCCGGTGACGTGTTCGTCACACTCGGTGCCGGGGACATTGATCGAATCGCTCACCAGTTCACCCAACGGCTGCAGCGGCACCGAGCCTCGTAACGTGCAAGGCTTCCGCAGGTGACGCTAAACGCATCATGGAAGCGTCCCACGGAAACGGCATGACGACTCTCGAAGACTTCAGCGATATCTTGCGTCCCGACGAACCGCTGGCCCCACTCACCTGGCTCAAAGTCGGTGGACCGGCTCAGTATTTCTTCACCCCCCGCTCCGTCGAGGAATTGGAGCAGGTCGTTCAGTGGTGTAACGATGAAGACCTGCCTGTACGACTGCTCGGCGGCGGCTCGAATGTCCTTGTCCGTGACGACGGCGTCCCCGGTGCCGTCATCCAACTGACGGGCGAGAGCTTCGCAGAGATCAGCGTCGACGGCACGATCGTCCGCGCCGGCAGCGGCGCACTGCTCTCGAACGTCGTCTCGAAATCGGTCGCCGCGAGCCTCGCCGGACTGGAGTCACTCATCGGCATCCCCGGGACCGTCGGCGGCGCCCTGCACGGCAACGCTGGGGGACGCCACGGCGACATCGGACAGTTCGTCAAGTCGGTCTCTGTGCTGACAGCCAAGGGGGAACGCTTCACTCGCGAAGAGGACGATCTCTCATTCTCCTATCGTCGCAGCAGCATCAACGAACTCTGCATCCTTTCCGCCGAGTTCCAGCTGACCGAGGAAGACCCCACCGAGATCGACCGCCGCATGCGAACGGTGTGGATCATGAAGAAGGCGGGACAACCCTTCTCCTTCCAATCTGCCGGCTGCATCTTCAAGAACCCCCGCGGTCTCAGCGCGGGCGCTCTGATCGAGCAAGCCGGCCTCAAAGGCACCCGCATCGGCGCCTGCGAAGTGAGTGACCGCCACGCCAACTTCATCGTGACCAACGAAGGCGCCACCTCCGTAGACGTCCACCGCCTCATCGACCTCATCCAATCCCAAATCCACGATACCCACGGGATTGAGTTAGAATTGGAAATCGACGTTTGGTAAACGACAAGGCGATCTGATTGATCGGAGACAACATCCATGTCCACATCCGCACTCAAACGGCTTTCGTGGGATGAGTACCTCGAACACGAACGGCTGGCCACGGAGAAGAGCCAGTTCTTTGACGGCGAAATGTTCGCGATGTCAGGCGGATCTCTCAATCACAGCCTCATCGGGTCGAATCTGGTGCGGGAAGTCGGAAACGCGCTTAAGCCTCGAGAACGCCAAGCCCACGGCAGCGACATGCGGGTCGTGTGCCCAAGCGGGTTAGGGACATACCCGGACAGTCTGATCGTTTGTGGTCAACCTGAGTTCTATGATCAGCGGGTCGACACGCTCACGAATCCGACGATCATCTTTGAGGTCCTCTCGCCGACGACCGAACTGTTCGATCGGGGCGGCAAGTTTCTGAGCTATCAGTCCCTGCCTTCGTTGCGGGAGTACGTTCTCGTCGCGCAGGATCGCATGCGCATCGAACACTTCTCCCGCCAGCCGAAGCTGGGTCAGTGGCTGCTGACGGTCATCGAAGACTCCGACGCGGAACTGCTCCTCCCGACGATCGACATCCGCCTGAGTCTGAACGAGATTTACGCGAAAGTGACGTTCGATCCAAACGAAACCACAGCAGGTCCGAGTCCGGTCTGATCGACCTCATCCAATCCCTAATCCACGACACCCACGGGATTGAACTCGAACTCGAAATCGACGTTTGGTGAGTCACTCGGAGGGTAGGATAAACTCACCCGGCCTTGATTGCACCTGACAAGCTCTCTCAGATGTTTGAATCAGCGAATCGACCTGACTCATGAACTTCCAGAAGCAAGTCCTCCTCGGCTATCTGCTTGCATTGACCTTCGCTGGTGTTGGTGTTTTTCTTTTGGTTCACGCAGGTCGCAACTACTATTATGGGACCTCCAGCAAAGACTGGCCTCAAGCAGAAGGGCAGGTCGTAAAATCATCAGTCCGCACGGATGACGACTCTGACGGGACCACTTATGTCGCAGAGATTGAGTACGAGTACATGATTGATGGAGTGCGTCACATGTCAGATGTCGTCTATTTCGGATACGTCGGTGGATTATTTGAAGACACCGCTCGTGAAACTGCGGATCGCTATCCAGTCGGCCAGAAGGTCTTTGTGTTTTATGATCCTTCAAAGCACGGCAATGCCGTGCTTGAACCGGGCAGAAGCGTCAACGTTTTCTTAGGGCTGGGCATGGGTTCGGTGTTTCTCACGATTGGTCTCTACATGATTCGACACCTCCCTGATGCGGTCCCTGCCGGGTGACTCAGCGATGGAAATCTATGCTTGTTGAACCTACGCCGCCCTCAACAGGCCCCAATCTGTACAAGTCAGGAATGAAGGTCGTTCAAGTGTCTTCGCCAACCGCTCTCACGGTCTCGTCCTCAGTCATGAATACTTGGAAGAGGGCCAATCCACCGAAGAGGGCTGTTGCGTAGACGAGATCACCAGCTACCGTGTTGCCGAAGAACGGGATGGCTTGCACAAAGCACTGTGACAGTCCCGCGATTGTGCGGGGGTACATGCCGCTCGCCAGCCAGACGCCGAGGTTGGTCATCACGAAGAACAGTGACGATGCTAAGATCGACGTGCCACCGATTCTGAGAGGACTGCGGCGATGCTGTTGCAACGCTCGGCCGAGCAGTGTGATCATCAGGAATGCCGCATACACGAAGATTTGCGTGCTGTAGAACCCGAAACCTGTTCCCCACATCTGTCCAATCAGATAGTCGCTGACCAGCAAGGCGGCGAGCGGCACCAGCAGAGCGAGCCGTCGGTCGCGGAGCGTTGCCCCGGCGAAGAGGGCCATTGCACCAATCGGAGTGAAGTTCGGCGGATGGGGCAGCAACCGGGTGATCGCTGCCGCAAGAATCAGTCCGGCGATCACCCACAGTGAATTACGAGTCAGTCGAGTGTCGGAGGTCGTCATGCCGTGTCCCCTGAATGTTGTTGATTGGAGTTCACGCTTGAGTGCGTCGTCGATCCATTGATTTGTGAAAAGGCCTGAAGACTCTACACCAACCTATTGTCGGTCGTAAAACTCATCCTGCAGATCCGGGTCATCGAGATTGCCATCGCTGACGTAACCGAGTCGATGCTCGTCCATCAGATCGGCCTGTTCCGTGCTGATGAAGTTAGCACCCGGCACGTCAATGCGAAACTCACGCTTGCGAGTTTCGACGTGACCATCGAGAAAGGCGACGTTCGCTGCCTCGGTATGCCGAAAGTGGACGTTGGGGAAATTGTTGCTGGGCGGTTCGAGCAGCCATGTTTCCTCAAAACTGAAGCTGGGTGGTGCAAAGGTGACCAGCTTGACTTGAGCCGAGTCGGCGAAGGCGACCGTTTGCGACATTGACGTCAGATCGCGGAACTTGCGTGTCGCCGGTTCTCTGCTGGGAGCGGCTGCGAAGGTCGGCGGCGGATAGTGGATGCCGGCTGCCCGCGAGAGGTAGTAACCATTGAAGGCAAACCCGGTCGCAGGTCGGCCGAAGCGGACGTTCTCCATCTGTTCCGGACCAAAATCAGGGCACTGAAATGCTGTGTAATTTGTCTCCATGAACGGTGCCAGCGGTCCAGATGTGAAATCGAGCTGCTGTGTCGGATCCGCCTGTTCGTAGTCGACCGTGCCGAACCAGAACTGAGCCGTCCCTTGGTTGCCTCTGAAGGTCGACAGATAGTTCAGCCGTTGTTGATCTTCAATGACATACGGGATCATCGTCTCGTTGTAGACGTCTGCATAATTGTGGAGGGCGAGGACAATTTGCTTCAGTCGACTGCGACACTGTGTCATTCGGGCAGCGGCTCGTGCCTGCTGCACAGCGGGAAGCAGCAGGGCGACGAGAACAGCAATGATTGCGATCACGACGAGCAGTTCGATCAGGGTAAAGCCGCGTCGAAGCGGGCGACGTATCAAGGTGTCAGTCATCATGTGGGCCTTGCATCAGGGAATTGTTGTCGGATGACACACCCGGTCATCCTCCGAAAACAATTCGAGAGGATGCCAACCAAGGAACCTGAATCCAGCACGATTCAGCCGAAGCGACGACGCAGCCGTGTGACCGTACATGTACGGACAATCGATGTCCGCAGGACATCTGACATGCCAGTGTCGACGACTCCGGTCCTCGCCGGGCGATCAACTTCGACACTCGGGCAGGTCTTCTGGCTCCCGGATCGTCCGACTCGTCGCGCCTTCCCATCGATCAGTATCGACAGTGACAGCCTGCGGCAGTCGTCCCCGGTTACAGCGGCGGGACCGCAACGGAATTGCACCGTTTTCCCTCTTCACCCGTCGATCATTTGTGACCGACGAGAACCTGAGTGACACCTTCAACATACCAACGTGAGTCCGGGTGTCAAATCAGTCGACCTATCGATCACCAGCTTTGTTCTCTTCGTTTCCCTCCCAGAGCATCTCGGACATGCTCCACGGCCTGATGTCGCTTTGCTGGGCTGAGAACTGTCTCACCGTTCTTGGGGGGATGAGGGGCATCTCGACGATCTCGTGGCGGGCTGGATGGGGCACACGGGAAAGACTCAGCGGAAGAGTGACGCCCAGAGCACCGAGGGTCATTTTGACGCCTGCAATCAGGCGGCTCTGGCTGGTCCGAAAAGTGCCTCATCTGGTGTCTCAGATCAGGCCATAATGGGCGAGCCCCCAGTGAGACATTTCCCCTGAAAACGCAAAAAATCCTGGAAAACGCCGCGTTTTCCAGGCTCTTAGGTAGCGGTGGAGAGACTGCCGCAGGATTCCACAACTCTCCCCCAGTACGTCGATTGCGGAAACGGGTTATATGTTGATGGTGCAGTTCTCGGTGCAGAACCTCTGAAAACGTCGTCTGACGTCGCCTCCCTGGCTCGATTGGTGGAGGCGTGGCCTCACCTGCCGTCCGAGGTGCAGGCTCGCATTCTCTCACTGGCCGAATCGTCGGTCAACCTTCCTTCTCAGCCGGATGAAAACGCCGGCGTTCCCCTCATTGAACGGAGCCACACATATCGGAAAGCGTCGGGGTCACGGGTGCAAAAGCTGCTGCTGCGGAGGCGTCGATGGCATTGCTTGCGGGAGTCGCCGGAGAAGTATACGGCGCACTGACAACCGTCGGGGATGCTGAAGGGATTGAGCAGCTTCAGAAGCGAGTTGATACTGCCAACCAATCTGTTGGCTCTCTTCTGGAATCTCTCGCCAACCTTGATGGAGCGGCGATTGATGCCGCCGATGTTGAGTTCTTTCGGCAGCTTCCCCAGTTCACGGACGACATCGAAGTCCTCGCACGGGAGGCAGCATTCAGCCTCAAGGAAATGACGGTTGGGGTGAGCGAGGCAGAATCGAAGGCTCACTTCAAGGCCATGAATGAGGCCCAGGAACGAGCCAGTGCACGAGGTGAGGACACGCAAGCACTTCAGGAAAGGCTCGACAAGCTCAATGCAACGCAGCGTGCTGAGGAGGTTCTCGCCAAACAGCAGGAGCGTGATCACCAACAGCAACAGCGAGACAAGGCCGACGAACTCCAGTCCATCGACGATGTCAATGCGGCCATCGACGAACAGGTGAGGAAGTTGGAGGACGCCGGACGTTTGGGGGTTCTCACTGATGATGATGCCAAGGAAGCCGACCGACTGCTGACGCTCCTGCATCAACGCAAGCTGACGCTCATCAGGCGGGAAAAGCAGGAGAAACAGAAGCAACTGAAAGACAAGGAGGCCGAGGAGAAGCACCTGCACAAGATTCGCATGGATGCTGAGGTTGCCTTACAGGTCAAGCGAGAGCAGAACATCCAGAAGCTTGCGGGACTCTGGGGACAGCTACTGGGGCAGATTGCAGGCGGCTTCGATGCCATGGGCAACGCCATGCAACAGGCCAATGCGGCGGCACAGTCGCAGATTGACGCGATGGCTGAGCAACTCGGAGAGGACAACGAGCTTGTCCAGATGCTTCAGGGCCAGGACTTGGACAAAAAGGACGTCGCCGCGGAAGTGGGCAAACAGCGAGCAGAAGCGAAGGCTGACGAGCTAAAGGGATCCGGGTTGAGTGATCGCGATGTTGCTCGACAGGTTGAGGATGCCAGAAGGCGGGGGTTCAGAGACACCGTCAAAGGCAGGGCGACACCCGAAGAAGTTGCTGACGGACGGGACGCAGCAATCAAGGGCAAGATCGATGCGGCACAAGGTGCGGGGAATCTGTCGAAGGTCACAGCCGACTCGATGAAACAACTGGTCGACAACATGTCGTCAGCATTCGACAAAGCGGCCAATCAGAAGACGGCACAGGGCAACGCGAAAGGTGCATTGACGGGGCAGAAGCCGAAACCCGGACAAGACCCAAAGCTGGCCAAGCCACCACAGACGCCAGAGTCACAGGAGTTCCAGCAGTCCATCACCCAGTTGGGACAGGGATTCCAGCAGGGCGTGGGCGAAGTGCACAACACCATCGGGCAACTGCTGAACCACACGGGGCAGCTGTTCACTGGTTTTGTGAATCACGAGAGCCGTCTGGCTCAACTGGAGCAGGCCGAGATTTCCCGGCAGAGTTCGGCGAACGCCGCGGCCCAACGTCGAAGAAACCAAACGAACAGCTTCAGGCAGTGAATCACTCATTAGCGACGGGTGGCAATTCGGCCACCTGTCGTCACTTCCAAGGTTGAAACGTTTCCACCTGCAACCGAGAGAGGCAACCGATGAACACGACACCGACACCAAAGAAATGGAAGGTGATGCAACTCGTGGGCGTGATGCTCGTCATTCCGTCTTGGATGATGGCCTACGCCGGCTTGGGAAGCGTCAAAGTGGCACTCGTGCTGCTACTGGGCCTGAGTTTGTTCCTGTTCGCCCGGTTGGCCGTGTGGTGGAATCACGGGTGACATTGACGGTGGTGAGTATGTCCGAATTGTCCGAAATTGGTGACCCTAAAAGGGCGTTCCCCGAGTGCAACGTCACGCGATGAGTGGCGATTCTGATTCGTTGTGGAGCTCGACCAGATGAACTCCGCTGTAGATCGTCAGCCATTCGTAGCCCTGTGCGGTTCTCTTGGCGTGTCGTGTGAGCTTCCCAGTCGTGAACAGGAACCCGCGACTTGCACCTCTGAGCATGAAGGCACCGGCAAAGTCTCGGACATCGCCGGCGGACACGCGAGAACTGGCACCGTACCGCTTGCACTGGGAGATGGCCCACAAGTCGCCGTCCAGGGATCGAATCTCAACGTCAATGCCATCGTCAGCCGTGCCGCCCACTGCCCTTGCAACGTAGTCTTGAGAGTTGAACCATTCAGCGATGAGTCTCTCAAACTCAGTCGGACACATTCCCCGCAGCTGCTCAAGTTGACGACGTCGTTGATGCCGACTGTCGGTCACGGACCAGATGCGTTCTCGCTGTGACAATGCACGCTGGCCCCTTGCGGTCGCTACTTCATGTCGGGTGCGTTCTTCCTCGACCCATCGGCGTTGTTCGACGATGCGGGTGAATTGGTCGATGGTCGCTAAGTCGTGACCACGGGCACCATCATTGCGGAGGAATCGAAGTAGCTTTGGCCACGGGGCGGATGCCGTCCATTCCATCAAGCGGGAGACGTCCGTGATGGGGAGCATGAAGCGTTCACCACAGCGGGAGCAATCCCCCCAGCGTCCGCCATGCTCATCGGCGACATGGTAGCGGGTTGAGCACCTTGGACAGTGAACGTGCATCGTACAGGTGGCCCTCGATGTCAGCATGAACGTCCCGTATTCTGACAGAAGTCGATGCGTCTCGAAAGCCGGTGTTCCTGAACACTACGCACGTTAGGTGGGGAATTCCCCACGTGGACAACCCGCCAATACCTGCCAGCATAAAAAGGACGTTCCACTCAGCGATTCACGGTGTGGCCAGACATTTGCCACACCGTAGGCGATCGCGAAATGTCACGACGTAAAAAGCGATTCGCCCGGCGATTGACGGCTGACCTGACACGAGCAACAAAACAACGTCAGATTCTCTGCACCTGGTCGTCGGCTGAATTCAGCAAATTCGATGGCATCGGACTCGACACACTAGAACCAGTTCTACGGGCGAAAGGCTTTTCTGTCCTTGGCGGCGGACAAATTCTCGACACCACAAAGGACGAACCCGAATGATTCGATTCACTGAACACGAAGTTGAAAAGTCACACGCCGCACTCCGTCGAGGGCTTCTCGAACGGGCACTTGGGCCATGCGAGCTTTGGCATGACGAAACCAAAAAAGCTGTCGGCACCGTCTCGAAGGACCAGAGCTTTCGCGGTGCGAGACTCTCACGCATTGCTCGTGAATGCTTGGTGCGTGGCGGGAATCGTCAAGCCGCTGATTTGCCCGACCATGAAGTTGTCCGCGTTGCGCTCAAGCGGGACGGGGCTGGCTATCACTCGACAGGATCATTCACCAATCTGCTGTTGGACGCGACCGAGAAGTCACTGAGGCAGAGCTACGATGAGGCACCCGTGTCGTTTCCAACATGGACGCGACGAGGTGAGTCCGCACGAAGTTTCAAAGAGCTAAACCGAATTGTCTTCGGTGACATGAATCTGCCTGAGGAAGTGCCAGAGAACCACGAATACCCTGAAGCAAGCACGACCGATGCGAGGGAGAGTTATCGCGTCGTGAAGCATGGTTCAATCTTCTCGGTAAGCATGGAGGCAATCGTCAACGACGATTTGCAAGCCATCGTGGGGTCACCTCGCAAGCAAGGGGCTGCGATGCGGCGGAAGATCAATCGCGATTGTTGCGCGATTTTGACCGACAACGATGCTCTGGCTGACTCCATCACCCTCTTCCACGGATCGTCACACGGTGCGAACCTGGACGCCACCGCACTTGCTGCGGGTGCTCTTGATACGGGGTTCGCCGTGATGGGAACTCAGTCAGGAACCGACGCATCGACCGTGCTTGGCATCATGCCACGATATTTGATTGTGCCTTCCGCACTTGCCGCGACCGCTTTGAAACTCATTCACGGCGACCTCATGTATCCTGCACAGTCGAGTGATATTCCGCTCTATGGAATCAACGGTCCGCGAAGTCTTGAGGTCATCGCTGACGGTCAACTCGACTCGCTTGGATCGGCTACGAACTGGTGGTTAGCCGCTGACCAAAACGTCGTCGACACAGTCGAAGTGACCTACCTGCAAGGCGAAGAGTCTCCAGTCTTGGAGCGAGAAGAAGGCTTCACAACTGACACCATCAAGTACAAAATTCGACAGAGTTATGGCGTCAAGGCCATCGACTTTCGAGGTCTCTATCAAGGCAATTCTTGATTTCATTGGCATCCCCTGCCGCACGGTTTTCTTCAAACGCCGTGCGGCAGGGTCGGGGCACACATCATGGCAGACGCACCACCAATCAAAACATCAACTCAGATACGGACGTTCATCGAAACCTTCGACTCCTTCGCATACTCGGAGGACTCGGTCGAAGTCTTGCGTGATGTGGCGATGGAATTGCTCACGACCTGCGAGCGGCTCTAAGATGGGACCGAAGACACGGACGACCTGGAACGCACGCTGTCGATCATCACTGGCAACAGATATTGAACTTCGTCTCGGTGGCGGTCCTGGGGCGACCTGGGGCCGTCATTTTCAAACCACAGGTGGGATGATGGCCGACCCATCACCAGAGCAGATCGCCGCCGCTTGCGCGAGGATCAGAGCCAAGAAGCGGGCCGACATCACGGAATTCATCGCACGCTGGCAACAAAGCGGGCAGACATTTCCACAGTGAAGGCCAACGTCCGTCCAGGAACCGATGACAACGCGATGCTCCACTCGCTTGGTGCGAACAGCAAGCACGGACTGCGTCGAACGCGAGAGGACAAAAGGACCGCCATTCGTAAAGCGTTCCAGCACCCAGACCTGGGATTGAATGCGTCGGATCGTCGAATCGCTCACGCCTGTCGCGTTTCGCATCCTCTTGTCGCTGACGTGAGGAGAGAAGTCGAAGCCGCAGGTGGTAATTCTTCCACCTGCCCGGAAGCCCGCCTTGGTGCTGATGGAAAGAGCTATCCATCGACACGACCAGTGACGGCGATAAACACACCACTGCCAGCGTCAACCGAGCAACCCGCTCGCGAGCCTGAGCCGGCTCCAGAGCAAGAGCCTGAGACACCGGAAGACCCACGTGACGATGTCGGGCGCGATTTCACAGGGAAATATCTGCACGCGGTTGATTGGAACCGGGAAGCGACGTCAGTCATTCGCGAGATCGGTGCCCTCGCAACCCGTTGCCGGAACCTCAAAGGGGCGGATGGTGGTGTGTGGCTGGACTTCCAAGACACGGAGCGTTGTTTGTCGCAGGCACAGGTGAACCTCAAGTTCGCCAAGTATCACACTGAATGCCCGAAGTGTCTGGACTCCGAGCCGTCGAAGGACTGCAAGACTTGCAAGGGGCACGGCTGGATCAATCGCGGCATCTTTGGGCGGCTGAGCGACACTGATAAAAAGGCACTCGACCTTGCACTGTTTTGACAGAACACAAACCGTTTTGGAGAGAGCGGGAATCCAGATGACGCCAAAAAAAACGCCCAGTCAGCGGGACGCAAACCGCTGCGGGGCACGGACGCAAGGCACAACGACATGGAATTCACTCACGATCGCTGTTCACAAAGTAAATACGCACCTAACGCGAGGTTCACGGAACCGGCTGACATCCTCATTGAGGCACGGCGGTACTGGAACCTTGGGTGGAACATCACGCCGCAGGTATGGGGAACGAAGAAACCACCCGCACGCCACCGATGGAAGGTACGGAAACGTCGCCCACCGTCACGAGACATCGACCGTTGGTTCGGGACCGAGCGGAGGAACATCGCAGTGATTCCTGGAGAACTCTCAGACGGCCTGTGCGTGCGAGACTTCGACGACAGGGACGCCTACCACGACTGGAGGGCTTCTCACCCGGATCTTGCCGAACGGTTGCCTACGAGCCGCACACGACGTGGGTATCACGAGTTCTTCCGGACTGACGGAAACGATCCCAACATTCCGAAGCGGAAAGGTGTGGTTCACTGCCACGATGGTGAGCTGAAGGTGAGTAACTCTCTCATTACCTTGCCACCGAGTCAGCATCCAGACGGAGGACGTTACGAATGGGTCATCGAACCGTTCCACAGTGCGATTCCGATTGCCTACGACGTCGCGTCTGCGGGCCTGATTCCACCCCCAACCAAAACCGCTTCCGAGTGTGGAAGTACACAGGTTGTGCAACCATGCCAAAGCATGCCAACTCATTTCCAGAAAGGGGGTACACAGTTGGCGTTGTTTTGCGACGACGGGACGCTCTCAACGAAAGCATTTGACGACGTGCTGGGGTGGACGCTGCCGACGGGATTCGGGACGAGAGTGCGTTGCCTCTGGAGGCTGTCACGCTGCCTCAAGACCCTCGATGAGACACGACACTTCCGGATTGACGAACTGGAGCCAATCGTCAGGCACTGGCAATCGTCAGGCACTGGCATCAGTTGGCATTGCCGAAAATGCGGACGAAGGAATGGTTCGAAACTTGGGGGGCGTTTGCCCGGTGTTGGGCACGATCCACGGTTCCCATTGGAGAGGAGGAAGACTATCGCATGACTGAGATACTTGACCGAGCGAGACATGCAGGATGTCCGCAAGAGTTTCGATGTCAGCAGGTTGATCCCGTCTATGTATTGGCGGCTTCAATCTGTCGGGAACTGGCCATTGAATCAGGGAATGCCGAGTTCTTCCTCGATTGCAGAGTGTTGGGCCGGCAATGTGGCGTGTCGTTTGGTTCGGCAGCGGCATGCCTACGTGCCCTCGCTGCAAGCCGAGTCATTGCCAAAATCAAAGCCGCCGAGAAAGGCAAAGCCACAGAGTACCGATACCTTCGGACTCTCGACTGAAATCGAGTTTCCTCACCGATACGCACGCGCGAAGAGAATGGCGTGCCAATGCTCTGAGAGACTTCCGAATGGAGACTTTTGTAGGTCTACAAAAAAGGGCCGAATCACTGAACCGGGCTAATGCCCACAACCTCACGAATGGACGGGAAGAATGATCGAATTCGACGAAAAACTTGAAACGGAAAACCGCCTGTACCTCACTCAGCGCTTGACGGGAGTTGCCTGTGAGATTTGGAGCCAGAGACTGGCCGCACTCGCCCGGCATCTCGAATGCGAGATCGCAGTTCGCGACGAACCACACGAAACCGTCCGAGAGCATCACAAGCTGAGGCAACGGCGGGAGGCTTCTGTATTCTATCAACTCGGAGAGACTTGGCGAGAGTGCTGCGAAACGCTGGGGCACAACCCTACTGAGCTGTCGCCAACACTTCCCGGCGGGGACATCATCAGCAAGCATGAGCGGTCAATCAAGAAGCCAGACTTGCCGAGTGATGAGATCGCGCGCATGCTGCAAGAACTCGTCGACGAAATTGGTGAGAACGTCACAGCCGAGTGATCCTGTGATGGGCATTTTGCGTTGGGGAATTGAGGGGATTTATGGCAAGTATCAGTCGAGAGTCGAACGGACGAAAAATGATTCAAGTGCGTTGCCCAGATGGCAAGCGTCGTTCCATTCGACGCGGGAAATGCACGATGAAGGACGCCCAACTCTTTCGCGTCAGAGTTGAGAGCCTGATGTCCGCCAAATTAACGGGGCGGGCACCTGATGATCAAACGTCCCGGTGGCTGGGAAACCTGCCGACAAAAATGGCTCGAACTCTGTTGAAGTGTGGACTGATCGACTTCAATCCGACTGAGGCATTGGGGCCGTTCCTCGACAGTTATTTCCGCAAGAGAACCGACGTGAAGTCCTCAACTGTCGTCGTCTGGAGCCACACACAACGAAACCTCATCGAATACTTCGGGGAGAACCGCACCTTCGATAGCGTTACTCCCGGTGACGCTGATGACTGGAGGCGTTCTCTGACTCGTCAGGGGCTTAGGGAAACGACGATCCGCAAGAGATGCCAGGTTGCAAAACAATTCTTTCGAGCTGCTTGCCGGGCGAAGCTCATCGAGGACAACCCGTTCAGCGACTTGCAATCGGGCCATGCCGCCAACCGTCAACGGGATTATTTCATCACTCACCAAGAGGCTGAGCGAGTCATCGCCGGATGCCCTGACGACGAATGGAGACTGCTATTTGCACTCAGCAGATGGGGTGGGTTACGGTGCCCGAGCGAGCATCTTGCCTTGGAATGGACACATGTCGACTGGGACGCTGCGACTATCCGGATTCAATCCCCCAAAACACAACATCACGACAACGGCGAGGAACGGCTCCTCCCTCTGTTTCCGGAGCTGAGGCCACATCTGGAGGCAGTCTACCACGAGTCCAGCGGGGAAGGGCCGATCATCACACGATACCGATCAGCCAACAGTAATCTGCGTTCCCAACTCCTGCGGATCATCAAGCGGGCCGGGCTAGCCCCAGCACAAGCGACCATTTGAGTTCGTAGTGAAAGAAAACATCCGAAACCCTGCTGGAATCCGCGTATTGAGTGTTGTGAAGACGACACAACAAGCGGCACAGAAAAGGATTTCGGGTGATGGCTTCAGCTTATC
>JAJDEJ010000035.1 GCA_029259815.1 Planctomycetaceae bacterium
CGTCAAGATCTCCGATGAGCGAATTAAACTTCAATTCCAATCCATCGATCGTTTGTGCGTCGTGCATCGCCGCATTGTCCGCGATCCACGGTAAATTGACCTATCGCACTTCGATAGTTTATTTGAGGACAGTCCCTGACCTCCGGGGCGTCCCCTCACCCTGATTCTTCGCTGACGCTTCAGAATCTGTCCCTCTCCCCCAAGGAGCGAGGGAGGGTCTCTCGTCAGCCTCTCATTCCTGCGAGCATGATGCCAGGGAGTTTTGTGATCGATGGCTTGTGATACAGGTCGATCAGTTTCCAGCCGATCTCTTCGGCCGTCTTGTGAGTCGGGAACCAGACGGGCTTGGGAAAGTTGCACAGCGGCCCGTGCAGGACCGTCTTGTCGACTCCTTCGAGGAAGTACGTGTTGTGAACACTGCCGATCCCGCTTTGCACATTGTCGAGCGTTGACTCGGGTGCTCCGCCCCAGGGTGGTGTCATCAGCCCGTAAACAAGAGCCGGCCACTGATTGATGCACACACTTCCGTATCGCATCCGGTCGATGGACTGACTGACCAACTGCGGGTTTTGCTTGCGGAAGTCGTCCGGCATTGTGATCGCCGAACTGAGCGTGCCGAAGAGTTGCTCATTCGAGAACTCGACGGCACGTTCCAGGAACGCTTCGGGCGTCTCAGCGTCGAGAACAGTCTCGCAGGTGACACAGATGAACGACTCATCCTGGCACAACTGAGGTCGCTTTTCCGGGTCGAGATCGGTGATGAGCTTCCACGGGATGCGGCCCTGGTCGTCGATGGGGGCTTTCTCTCCCGTGAACCGTTCGTACCGTTCCTCCGCCCCCGGGTAGTAGGCGACCCGCGGCGGGATTGTTTCGAGCACAGCTTGCACCATGTCGAGAAACCGCCTGCGATCCGGCCATTTCTTCCAGGTGACGATCATACGGGTTGTCAGGCAGTTGAAGCCCGCGTTGTTGGCAAGCGAGGCCGCGAGGTGCGTCGCTTGTGACTTCAACTCCTTCTCGGAGTAATTGCCCGGTACGATGATCCACGGGCTGACGTTCCCCATCTCGCTGGTGATCGGTTTTTTAAGAAGGGGGTCATGCTCTCGCTTGCGACGTGCCTGCTCTTCCGGGTCGCGTCCCCAGACGATGGCGTCGTGCGTGTGATGCGAGCCGGTGATGTGAGCTTCGTCAACCTCGTCATGATGGATGGCTGCTGCGCCGACGTCCGCACCGCCGGTCAAGATCTGCAACCAACCTCGTTTGATCAAAGGCTGCAGTGCATCCTCGAAGATGCTCTTGAGTTCATCCTGAACGGGGTTCAATTTGAGCAGAACAGCATTGCCGTCCTGAAAGATGCGGGTCAGGCTGTCAACAGTCGGAATTGACGAAACGTTGCCTGCGCCCAGGACGACGCCGATTCGAGGGGAGTTGTCGGACGCCTGCAAACGTTCGAGTCGATTGCCATGCAGAGTCGCCTCTTCAACACCTGTCTGCATACGGGCATTCGCTTTGATCCCTGAGAACATCAAAGTGTCATAGATGCCGCGGGCTGGGAGCATGGGGACCTGTAAGCGTCCATCCGCCAAGCGACTGACTTTCCCGGGCAAGAGTGGCTTGCCAGTCCGAGCGATGTCGTCCAGGGTCTGGATCATCAATCGCAGATACCGCGTGACGCCTCCGGGGCCAGCAAGGACTTCCTCGCCGCGACCAGAAGAACCAACGGGGATCGACTTGATTGTGCAGCAGACGTCGACCCAATCGCGAGAACACTTGACGACCTGATCGAGAACTTCGCGAGCACATTCTCGTCGCGTCTCAATGTCGGAACCGGTCAGATCACGGGCTCCTGCACGCAACCGATCGATCGATTGGCTGACCTGACTGACAGTTGATGTTGTTTTCTGTGTGGGCGACTCTGTCGTGGTCACATCACTGAGGTGCGGTTGAGTCCCCATCTGGTCCCCCTTTTGGGAAATCTGGTGTCGATTCTTGATTGTGTTGACGTTTGAGTCGTTGTGAGCTTCGTCGAGTGAGAGGGGCGCCTCCCAAGTCGTGCCGCCTGAAAGAATCCTTTACACGGTACTCTGCTGGAAATGGACGAAAAAAGGAGGCAGCTCGAAATGCAATCGCATTGAGTGACTTTCGTTGACATTCTCAAAAATCAGAATTTCCCAATCGATACTCGGTTGATTCCTTAGCAGGCCAGCTGATAGGTTAGCATGCTACTTGTTGACTTCACAATGCCCAGTCAATACGGAGTAGACGAGTCAAATCACTTTCCTTCTCATTTTCTCCAGGAGTACGAATGATGAATCTCAGGCGACGGCGTGGATTCACCCTCATAGAATTGCTGGTGGTGATCGCAATCATCGCAATTCTCATCGCATTACTTCTACCGGCCGTTCAGCAGGCGCGCGAGGCCGCACGCCGCACGCAGTGTCGGAACAACATGAAGCAACTGGGGCTGGCATTCCACAACTACCATGATGTCCATTTGGAGTTCCCGCAGACCTACCTCTCGTACGTCGATCTCTCCGCAGGGACGGTGACTCCTTTGCAGGGGTCAATGTCTTGGCCCACCGCGCTGTTGCCCTTCTTGGACCAAGCCAACGCCTTCAACGCGATTTCATCTGCTGGAGGTATCCTTGACGACGTCGATGCTGCCGCAGCTGGCAGCATCGAGGCTCAGTCGAATGTGATTCCAGGTTTCATTTGCCCCTCAGCACCGCACAGTGGTCCCCAGCTGGTCACCGGTGGTCCCGGCAATCCGCCGTTTCCGGCTGTTGGTCTTCAATCGACAAACACGCAGACGGGCGGCGTCTGCGACTATATTACGATCATTGACTTCGATGGCGACGTTCGGGCATCGCATCAGGCAGCTTACCCAGGTGCCAGTCGGGCCGGTGCCATCCGCGGCGCTCTGTTCGTTTTCGAACCGGGTTACACGATTGCCATCAACAACATGGATTCCAACAAGCTTCGTAATATGACTGACGGAACTTCCAACACGTACTTTGTTCATGAACACTGTTCCCGCGAACAAGGCTACACTGACGGAAAGACCGACACATTCGCGAATTCCAACATCGGCAGTAATGGTGGAATTTGGGTCAGTTCCTTCCAGGGATCGGCTTTCGCCACTGGAGTTCCGTACAATTCGCACGGGACACTCGACAGCAGCGTGCAGAACAGTGGACCTTGTGTGATCAATTGCACCAACGCAGTTGACGCACAGTCGGATGTCGCCGGACCTTATTCGTTCCATACCGGAGCCGTACTGACACTTCTGGGTGACGGCTCGGTCCAGACGACGAGTCAGAACATTTCCACTGACGTGTGGGCTGCCTTGAACACCCGTTCTGGCGGCGAAGTCGTGAGTCAGTAAAGTTCCCGTGCTTTGCTGGAGAGTTTAAGACCAACCGTGACTCGTTCACGGTTGGCCTTTCCATTTCTAGAGTAACGTTCACCGGCCTGAATCGGAAATGCCCGTGCTGTTTCTCGCCTCTGATTTCACAGGCAAGGGATTGAGTTA
>JAJDEJ010000341.1 GCA_029259815.1 Planctomycetaceae bacterium
AAGAACAAGCCGCCGCCCGACTGGCAGGGCGATGATGACCCCGAATTGACAACCGACCGTCTCAAAGGACTGAGTGATGAAGAGCTGTTTAACCTCTGCCGAGCGTCAGGAGTTGATCTCACGACTGAAGCTTCGACGGGAGCGAATCCGACGTCTGTCGAGGAATGACCCGGCTGCATTTCGCCGCTGGATGATCCTCGATGCCGAAAAGGGGCAGTCGTTTCAAAAGTTCATGCAACCGTGGCAGGAGCGTGACTTCGCCGCGCTCGACTGGACGGCGGGATTGTTGCAAGCCGGGCTGCAACAACAACTTGACTGGACCGTGTCGGATGACTCACTGCGCGAAAAGTTGCACGACCTGGATTACGTCTGGAAACGATATCGCGACACCCTGAAGCCGGACCCATTCCGTGAGAAAAAAGACGCATCATCATACATGCCAATGGCTTGCAGAAGGAACGGCCGTGCTGTTTGAGGTCGAAACGGACCTCATGCTGCCCCCCCCCTTGCGCGGTGTGTCGCATGCAGCAACACAGCAGCTGAACGAAAAAGGGACAACCTGCGGAAGTGGAAATCCGTGGCGGCAACGCCAAACGCGTGGTATTGGGAACCATCAGTCTGACAGGTCATCGCCTATTGCTGGTGCGTGAACACCAACGGGTGAAAGATTTCCAGGCGTTCCTCAAGCTGGTTCATGAGCAGTATCGGATGTTGCGGATCGTACGGGCGCTGGTACACGTCAAGCACCTGTTCCCTGTTGGCCACACACGCCGCGTCCTCCGACGGTGTCCAACACGCCAGCTTGAACAGTTCCGCTTCTCCTCGACCGTCGATCAACGGTTCCTACTTCCGTTTCTGCACGCGATGCGACAACGACTCCAGCGGTCCCTCTTCACAGGCACGCTTCCGCCAATTCTCGATACTCCGCGATGTCACGCCCACCGCTTCGGCTACGTCCTCGTCCCGCCACGCCGGCCCCTCCTCACCCTGATCCGTCAACAACAGAGCGCGAGCACGACGGCGTTTCACCGCCTTGTCCGCTTCTCTGTTGGCGATGACTTCCAGTTCCCCCCGCTCCTCCGCGGTTAACATCCACACAGATTAGTTGTTCACCGTTGCCCTCCCTGGACAAATCAAAACCCTCCCCGCAGGATAGCAACCCGAAAAGACACCCCTGACAGACCACTCGAGTAATTCGAAATTTGTTCTTCAGGTGTCATGCCGGAGGGCCTCTCAGCAGTCAGAGGTCATTCCTCGAACAAGCTCCTGCACAGAAACCATGAAAATGGTCTAGGTCGTAGCACGAATTGAAGAGGCGATTGAACAAGTCATCGCCGAGGTCAAGCAGTGAGCGACGCTCAAACTGGGTGAGGAGAAGGTTCACCCCATGGAGTATCACCGCGAACCGTCCGGACGCCGGCACTCACCGTGGGTACGCGAATTCCGGGTGGTCTATCTCAATGATCAGGCACACATCGAGAATGCGATCAAGTATGTCGAGAACAACCCGTTGAAGGACGGAAAATCACGTCAAGACTGGGATTTCGTCGTCCCGGACGTTCCATACGTTTAGCCACACATTTCAAATGTGTGGCTAAACGTCCGCAAGGTAGGAAGCGAGGGCGGCTCGCCAGTGGGGCATCGTCACACCGGTCACGGACATGATACAGTCGCAGTTCAGCACGCTGTACGACGGTCGCCGGGCGGGGGCACCGAAGTCATTGGAAGTGATCGGCTTGACCGTAACGTCGAGTCCGGTGATCTTGAAGATGGCCGATGCGAGACCACACCACGTCGTGACGCCTGTGTTGGTGCAGTGATAGAGGCCGTAGCTGTCGGTGCGAATGAGGGTCGCCATGGCGGTCGCGAGATCGGCGGTTGACGTGGGAGTACAATGCTGGTCGTCGACGATCGAAAGCTCATCACAGTCCTGTGCCAGTCGCAGCATGGTGCGAACGAAGTTGCCTTTGCCGAGTGACGTGGGATTCCCGTACAGGCCGCACGTGCGGACGATGAAGCTCTTGGGACATGCCGCGATGACGAGATGTTCACCGGCGAGTTTGCTGGTGCCGTACACGCTCACAGGACCGGGGGCGTCGTCCTCGATGTAGGGCGTCGTGCGATGGGTGTCCTGTCCGAAGACGTAGTCGGTCGAGACGTGGACGAGCGTGATGTCCCGTGCGGCACAGGCTCGGGCGAGGTGCAGTGGGCCGAACGCATTGCTGTTGAATGCAGCCTCGGGTTCCTCCTCAGCCTTGTCCACCAGATTGTACGCCGCTGTGTTAATGACTGTGTCGGGAGAGTGCTTGTCGAGTTGAACAGCGATCGATACAGGTTCGGTGATCTCGATGTCTGCATGGGTGAGGCCGACCACGTCGTCGCCGAGGACGCGCATCAGGTCCGTGCCGAGTTGACCGTGAGAACCAATGACGGCAATGGTCATGATTGGGGGGCACTTGTTTGTTGCTCGACGGCAGAGCCTTCGGCTGGGGACGGGACAGGCATACAATCGTGTTCGATCAGTTACGCCAGAAAGATGGAAACACCAACACAAGCACGGCAAACAGTTCCAGTCGGCCGAGGACCATCAGTAGCGTCAGCAACAGCTTGGCCGGTTGACTGAAGAACGTGTAGTTCTCGGCCGGGCCGACGATGCCCATGCCGGGACCGATATTGTTGAGCGTGGCGGCGACGGCGGTGGCACAGTCGAACAGTTTTTCTGCAGGAGAGTGCTCGCCGGGGACATTCCAGTGATGGTCGGCTTCGATGCCGACGAGCAACAGCCAACTGACCACAACCAGCACGAGCATCAGACCGAAGTAGACGGTCACATCGCGGCGGACGCCGTCGTCGATGGGGGTGTTGCCGATCCGCAAAGGCCGAACGACGTTCGGTCGAAAGGCACGTTCGATTTCGAGCCAAAGGATCTTGAAGAACAGCAGGAACCGGACGACCTTGATCCCGCCTCCCGTCGAGCCGGCACAGCCGCCGATGAACATCAACACCAGCAGGATGGCTTTGGAGAATTGCGGCCACTTCGTGAAGTCTTCGGTGCCGTATCCTGTGGTCGTCATCAGCGAGACGACGTTAAACGATGCATGCCGGATCGCTTGAACGACGTTGTTGTAGACGCCGTGTCGCATCAGGCTGATCGTGACAATGCTGGTCGCGACAAACAGAATCGTGACGTACAAACGGTATTCGGGATCGCGGAAGAGCGGAGCGAAGCGTCCGAGGATGCCGGACTCACGACCTCTTTTGTTTCGCATGACCATGTCGTACAGGGAGAAGTTTGTGCCTGCGAGGAACATGAAGGCGATGATGGTTCCTTCGACGATTGGTCTCTGGAAGTGGCCGGCGCTCTTGTTGAAAGTGCTGAAGCCGCCGGTCGCGACTGTGCCGAAGGTGTGACACAGAGCATCGTAGAATGAGAGTCCTTCGGCCCAGAGCAACAGTGTTTCGACCACGCTGATGCCGACGTAGATGCCCCACATGGTGAGAGCCGTTTCGCGGACTCGGGGGCGGACGGCTTCGGTGATCGGACCAGGGACTTCGCGTCGCATCATGGCCTTGCCGCCCGCGCCCAGTTGTCCCAGGACCGCCACGAACAGCACGATAATGCCCATGCCGCCCAGCCAGTGGGTGAACGACCGCCAGAACAGCACACACCGTGGCACGAGATGGGGATCTTCCAGCTCTGTCAGGACGGATGCCCCCGTGGTCGTAAAACCGGAAAGAGACTCAAAGAGCGCATCAATGACACTCATTGGCACGCCCGGCATGCGTTCGACCCCGCCGAACAGATAGGGGAGTGCCCCCAGCAGTCCGGCCAGCAGCCATCCCAGCCCGACAACCGCGAGCGCTTCTTTGCGGAGGATCGTTCCCTTGTCCTTGCGGCCAACGAGGTAGAGCGCTCCGCCGATCGTCAGACTGCAGCAGAACGAGGCAACCATGCTCCAGAAGCCGCGGACCTCGAACGTCTCCGTCTGTCCGCAGGCAGGAAATGCCCACGGCATGCTGAAGATCATCGACGCCCCGACCAGGATGCCCAGCATCCCGAGCATGCGACACAACAGATACCAATTCATGATGCGGGCATCTTAGCGAGTGCGCTCGATGAACCGCTATCAGGCCGCAGGTTGTTGGGCCGCCATCACCACCTGGCGGGCGATGCGGTGCCATTCGAGCCGGGAGACGGGCTCGATGGGGAGCTTGTACTCGACAGCCGGAAGGCCGCTGTTGCGACCGATGCCAATCAGCCTCAACAGTGCTCCAACGATTCCGCCGATGCCAAGCTTGATACTCTGCGGTTGGCCAGGGAATGCGGAGAGATGGGTTGCCAGAGCGTCGCGGGAAACGGGCACACACCAGACAAGGACTCCGCCCGGCTTCAAGCTGGCCAGCAGATTGGCAGTCGCCGTACAGGCTTCGGGACTGGACAAGGATCCGTCGAATGTATTCGTCTCCCGCAGGAGGACACAATCGAAGGTGTGGGCTCGAAACGGCACGCCCTGGTGCAGTACGGCAGGCTGTCGCTCGGGGATCTCGATCAATTCCGGCTGATTCGCGTACGGATCGCGAGGCGGCGCGGCTCCGTCGTACAGACCGAAGGCGATGACACCTCGGGCGCGGAAATTGGTCACGACTTCACCCTCGCCACCGACGTCGAGCAGCTTCGACGCGGATGTCAGGCGATAGCGACGGGTCACGTCTTTGACGAGACGGGCAGTGGAAACAGCAACAGACTGGGCAGCGGACATGGACAGTCACCTCCTTGTGACCGGGTGCAGACGACAGTGTGTGGTCAGTGACACCCCTCTCCCCTTGGGGGAGAGGGACGGTTTTTCGCTTCTGCGAAAGACCAGGGTGAGGGGTCAGCATTGGCGATCAACACGAGCGCCGCCCCCTCACCCTGATTCCTCGCTGAGGCTCGGAATCTGTCCCTCTCCCCCAAGGGGAGAGGGAATGACCACGAACATCGACTGCACCCCTTGTGACCAGCAGTGGAGCAATCGACAAAAGTCGCACGGTGATGACATCAGGCGACCCTCCTCCTTAGAATCGGCGATTGACAGCCGTTTGTTCGAGTTTTTCTGTGGAGTGAGATGAGTTCCTGGCAGACGATCGCGAAGACGTCCGACGTGCCGGACGGCGAAGGCCGCACATATCCCGTAAACGGTAAACTCATTGCCCTGTTCAATGTCGATGGCGAGTTTCTGGCTGTCAACGACTTATGCCCGCATATGGGGGCCTCGCTCTCGGAAGGCTGGGTCGAGGATGGCGCGGTGACGTGTCCCTGGCATGCGTGGCGATTTTGTCTCAAGGACGGTTCTTGGCTTGATACTCCCAAGTCGAAGATCCGCACCGAGACGTTCGACGTGCGGGTGGAGGGCGATGACGTGCAGGTCGACGTCGAGTCGGGGGATGCCGCGGACGGCCCAGGTGATGACTTGTCGGAAACGCAGTGATCCGGGATGCATCCGCTGGTGGTATTCGATGTTTGGCCTTTGCAAAGACTCTCGAAGAATAGAACGCAGATGACACGGATCGGGCGGATCAGCACGGATCTTTTCCAATGGAATGGATGAGGTGACCGAATGGACAGTTCGCATCTCGATGCTCTGGGAACAGATCCGCGTCCCTCCGCCGAATCTGTGTCATCCGCGTTCTATTCACATCAGACATCAATGGGCCAAACGAGCGTCCCCACCCATTCGGGGCCACCCCGGAGGGTCCACCCGTCTTTTTCGACAAGCACCATGTGAGGTGACTCTTGGCTGTGCGGATCGAAAAAGACGAGCGTCCCCGACGACCATCATTGAGCGGATGCACCCCCGCCGAAGGCAACCACTGTTCTCTGCTTGGGTGTCTGGTAGAATAGAAGGCCCAGGTTTCTGTTGCGTGGCGCGAAACCGCAAGCGGGTTGTGTGGACGAGGAGAGCATCGGGATGTTTGATCATATGTCTCTGAGTGTGTTGGTCTTGTGGCTGACTTTGATCGTGCCTGTGAGTGCTGAGGACGGTGTGGCGGTCGACTTCAGCCGTGAGGTGCGGCCCATTCTGTCGAACAACTGTTTTCAGTGTCACGGACCGGACGAGGCTGCACGCACGTCGGACTTGCGGCTCGAGAGGGAGGAGGGAGCATTTGCCAATCTGGGAGACCACTTCGCAATCGTCGCGGGTGATCCGGAGGCGAGCGAACTGTTCAGACGGGTGTCGAGCGACGACGCGGATCTCCGGATGCCCCCGCCTGATTCAGAGCAGAAACAGCTCACCACCGATCAGGTCGACATTCTGCGACGCTGGATCGCTCAGGGGGCGAAGTGGGAGGCACACTGGTCGTTTGTGGCACCGACGCGTCCTGCGTTGCCGGACGTGGGCACGACTGAATGGCCCGTGAATGAGATTGACACTTTCACGCTTGTGAAGATGCGGGAACAGGGGTTTGAGCCGTCGGACGAGGCGGCGCGGGAGACCCTCATACGTCGGGTGACTCTCGATCTGACCGGCCTTCCGCCCACGCCGGCTGAGGTCGACGCGTTCGTAGCGGACGAGTCGCCCGATGCGTATGAGTCGCTCGTCGATCGGCTGCTGCGGTCGCCCCGGTATGGAGAGCATATGACGCGGTACTGGCTGGACGTGGCCCGATACGGCGACACACACGGGCTGCATCTCGATAATCGGCGATCCATCTGGAAGTACCGCGACTGGCTGATCGGTGCCTTCAACGACAACATGCCGTTCGACCAGATGACGATCGAGCAACTCGCAGGCGATCTGTTGCCTGAGCCGACGGTGATGCAGACGGTCGCGACCGGCTTCAACCGCTGCAATGTCAGCACGAGCGAGGGTGGATCGATCAAAGAAGAGTGTTATGTCCGCAACACGGTCGACCGGGTCGAGACGTTTTCGACCGTGTTTCTGGGACTGACAATGGGCTGTACGGTCTGTCATGATCACAAGTTTGACCCACTCTCTCAGCAAGAGTTCTACGGGATGTTCGCTTACTTCAACAGCTTCGACGAAGAACCACTGGACGGCAACGTGGAGTTGCATCCACCGATCATTGCCGTGCCATCGCCTGAGCAGACGGCGAAGATGCAGGAGTTGGAGGACAAACTCGCTGCTGCCAAGCGCGAAGTCAATCTGGCCTATGACTCGCTCGAATACAGCGACCCGCATGCCGAGGCCGACGAGACGACGTTCGAGCGGCTGGACTTCGTCTGGATTGATGATGAAGTCCCCGCCGGCGGCAAACAGCAACAGACGGGGCATCCGTGGGAGTTCGTGTCGGCCCCGGAACCGGTGCATACGGGCGAGGTCTCCACGAAGCGGACAGCGGACGGCTTGGCTCAACATTTCTTCACTGATGCGACCGCCCCGCTCGTCATCGGCGAGGGAGACACCCTGTTCGCCCATGTCTATCTCGACGCTGAGAATCCACCGAAACAAATCATGCTGCAATTCAATGATGGCTCGTGGGATCATCGGGCATATTGGGGTGAGAACGTGATTGCGTGGGGTGAGGATGGCAAGCCGAGTCGCCAGCGACTGGGCGATCTGCCATCACCCGGAGAATGGGTCCGGCTGGAGGTGCCCGTCGCGGAGGTGGGCCTCACGCCGGGATCCAAGCTCAACGGCTGGGCCTTCACGCAACAGGACGGCACGGTTTACTGGGACACAGCGGGGATCACGACGCGCACGCCGCAGGATGGGCAGTCGTTCGGGTCGCAGCGGCTGTGGGAACTGGCCGTCGGCGAGGGCAAGGATCTGTCGAAGGAAATGCAGGACGCTCTCAAGGTCAAGCCGGGTGAGCGATCCGATGCGCAGAAGGCATCACTGCGACGTCACTTCCTCAAGAACGTCTTTCCCGGATCGAAGGAACTGATCGGCCCCCTGGCAGCAAAGCAGGAAGCGGTCCAAAAGGAGATCGAGACACTCGACGGCGAGATCCCCAAGACGATGGTCTCGAAGGAACTCGCTGAGCCGAAGACGGCCTATCTGCTCAATCGGGGCGAGTACGATAACAAGGGTGACGAGGTGCCACGGCTGCTGCCTGCCGTCTTGCCGCCGTTGCCTGAGGGGGCGTCGACTGATCGCCTGGGACTGGCCCAATGGCTGGTCGACCCGTCACATCCGCTGACGGCTCGTGTTTCGGTCAACCGCTGGTGGCAGCGGTACTTCGGCACCGGGTTGGTGAAGACGTCCGAAGACTTTGGCGTGCAGGGCGAGCGACCGTCGCATCCCGAGTTGCTCGACTGGCTGGCAACCGAGTTCATGCACACTGGCTGGGACGTGAAGGCATTGCAGAAACTGATCGTGATGTCAGCGACCTATCGGCAGGAGTCGCAGGGCTCAGAAGACCAGTGGAAGCGGGATCCGGAAAACCGTTGGTTGTCCCGGGGCCCTCGCTTCCGCATGGAGGGCGAGATGATCCGAGATCAAGCGCTGTTTGTGAGTGGCCTGCTCGTCGAAAAACTGGGCGGGCCGAGCGTCAAGCCGTATCAACCGACCGGACTGTGGAAGGCGGTGGGGTACACCGACAGCAACACGGCCAACTTCACACAGGATGACGGATCCAGTCTCTATCGCCGCAGCATGTATACCTTCTGGAAACGAACGTCGCCGCCGCCGTCGATGAGCACGTTCGACGCCCCCTCCCGCGAGTCGTGTACTGTTCGCCGAGCGACAACGAACACGCCCTTGCAGGCACTCGTGCTGATGAACGACAAGCAGTTCGTCGAGGCCTCCCGGCACTTCGCACAGCGCGTCCTGGACGAGGGCGGCGATTCACTCGACGCCCGTCTGACATGGGCTTTTCAGTCAGTGACGTCGAGACGTCCACACGAACAGGAACTGGGCGTGCTCAAGCGGGTCTACGAGCAACACCTCGCGACATTCTCCGAGCATCCCGAGGAAGCAACGTCCTTCATCGACTCGACCTCCACCCGCCTCGAACCGCAGCACCTCGACCGTGACAAGTCGCAAGACCCGGAGCTTGCCGCATGGACGATGCTTGCGAATCTGCTGTTCAACCTCGACGAAACCGTGACGAAAGGGTGATGTGATGGCTGTATCAACTCCACAACGAGGAGAACTTCTGGTCACCGCGCTCGCACTGCCCGACTGTGACCGGGCGACACTTGCCCAGGAATTGATCGACAGTCTGCCTGAAGACTACGACTGGGCATCTCATCTGAAACCGGAGCATCGTGAGGCCTGGACGTCCGAGGCTCGACAGCGAGTCGCGGAGATTGATGCTGGAACAGCAACACTGATGGATGGTGAGGAGGTTCTCCAACGCTTACGCGAGAAGTTTGCGTTGTGAATTATCAATTCAACCGTGAAGCAGCACAGGAGTTGGAGGATTCTGCCAGTTGGTACAACAGGCGGTCGTTGGGTCTGGGGCTGGAGTTCGTTGAGGAGGTCGACAATGCCATTCAGCGGATTCTTCAGGCTCCGGAGATGTTTGAACGATTTGACGGAGAACTGCGACGATGCCCTGTGAAACGATTTCCGTATCAACTCCTCTATCGTGTGAGAGTGGTGGCCATTGAGATCGTCTGTGTGATGCACAACAGCCGACGCCCCGGATACTGGCGGCATCGATAATCATCAATCGTCTGGAACCCAGCTCATGTCAATGGTCAGTTCAGAGTTGACTCCCCCACCACCCGATCAAACAGCATTGATCGAGACGATGGCCGATGTCCTCGATCGTCTCGGAGGCATTGCCGCTGAACGAGTTCTCACGCGTCCCGCTCCGGGGACTGCGACCGAGGCCGATCTGCTGCGGCTCCCGGATGAAACACAGAAGATTTGCGAACTCATTGACAACACATTGGTGGTGAAAGCCGTGGGTGCACCCGAATCTGAACTGGCGATGAACTTGGTCGGCTTCCTCAAGATCTTCTTAAAGGAGATGGGAACGAAAGGGATCATTCGCATCCTTGGACCGGACGGGCACACACGGTACTTCGGTGGTAACATTCGTATGCCGGACGTGGCTGTCTTCCCGCGAGATGAGCTTCCTGACGGCAGGATTCCCAAGGACAAGCAGGTCTGCCCCGTGGCTCCTGCATGGGCAGTCGAAGTGCTGAGTCCGGGGAACACGAAGCGGGAAATCGAGAAGAAACTCACCACGTTCTTCGATTCGGGTGTGCGGCTGGTTTGGGTCGTTGATCTGAAACGCAGGATCGTCCGCGTCCACACCACTGCTGAGAACTTCACAGAAGTTGGTGAAGGCGATGCTCTGGGAGCGGGCGACATTTTGCCCGGCTTCACGCTTACTGTTCGTGAATGGTTCGAGGAGAGCGAGTAATGCCCAGCCCGTTTCCCGGTATGGACCCGTATCTTGAAGCCCATTGGGGTGACGTGCATAGCCGGCTGGTGATGTACATCAGCGACGTCTTACAGCCGGGTCTCCCGAAGAATCTGTACTCGCGGGTTGAGGAACGCGTGTATGTTGAGACGGACTTGGATCGTCTGGCAAGCCGCTATCCCGACGTTCGTGTTGTTGAGCATCCTTCGCCTCAGTCGGTAACGCTCGCTGACGATCCCGAGGGAGGCGCGGCAACACTGATGGCGGCGGAACCGGTCCTGGTCTCGCTGCCCGACAACGAAATTACCGAACGGTTCATCGAGATTCGCGACGCGGGCAGCGGGCAGCGGGTTGTGACCGTGGTCGAGGTGTTGAGCCGGGCCAACAAGGAAAAAGGCAAGGGGAGAGCAGCCTATCTCGAGAAGGTCGAAGAATTGCAAGCCGGAGGTGTGGCTCTATTGGAGATCGATCTCCTTCGGGCGGGCGAGCCGACACAGCCCATTGCTTCCACGCTGGTCTCGACCGGGACGGAGACTGCTTATCGATCATGCGTGTGGAGGCCATGGCGACCGAAGCTGATGGAAGTGTATCCCATGAAATTGCGAGAACGCTTGTCGGTCGTACCTGTTCCCCTTCGAGAAACCGATGCAGACGTGCCTCTCGACTTACAAAGCCTTGTCACCCGGGCTTACGAGAATGGGAACTATTCACTGACAACGGACTACTCAGTTCCGCCAGACCCGCCGCTCCGCGACGAAGATGCAGCGTGGGCCAAACAATTGATTGACCAAATATAGGGATCATGATGGACCTCTTCCGCGAACACCAACTCCTGCAAACACGACGCCACTTCTTCGGTCGATCAGCGACCGGCATCGGCGGAGCGGCTCTGGCCTCGTTGATGAATCCTGAACTGTTCGCAGCAAAGCCCTCGGCTCTTGACTCTCCGCCCGCCGCAGAACATGGCATCCTTGGGGAGCCGCACTTTCCGGCGAAGGTCAAACGGGTCATCTACCTGTTCATGTCCGGGGCGCCATCACAGCTCGATCTGTTCGAGCATAAGCCCCAAATGGACGAGTTGTTCGACACCGACTTGCCGGAGAGTATCCGCAAGGGGCAACGGCTGACGACCATGACCTCCGGGCAGGACCGTTTTCCCATCGCCCCGACGAAGTTCAATTTTGCCCAGCACGGGCAGAGTGGAGCATGGATCAGTGAGCTGCTCCCGCACACGGCGTCGGTCGCCGATGATTTGTGCTTCATCAAGAGTCTGCACACTGAAGCCATTAATCATGACCCAGCGATCACGTACATTCAAACGGGCGCGCAGATCCCCGGTCGACCGTCTTTGGGGGCATGGCTGTCGTATGGTCTGGGGTCGATGAACGATGATCTGCCGAACTTCGTGGTGCTGCATTCAACATGGACAGGTCGCAAGTCGGCACAGGCACTCTACGAACGGCTGTGGGGGACCGGCTGGCTCCCCAGTCAGCACGCAGGCGTCTCGCTGCGGTCAGAGGGAGACCCGGTGCTCTATCTCTCGAACCCTCCCGGTGTCACCGGACAGTCGCGGCGACAGATGCTCGACGCCCTCGCATCGCTCAATCAGCAGCAGTTCGAGGAGTTCGGCGACCCGGAGATCAACACCCGCATTCAACAGTACGAGATGGCGTACCGCATGCAGACGTCGGTGCCCGAACTGATGGACTTCTCAGACGAAACGCAGGACACGCTCGACATGTATGGTCCTGAGGTCACAACCCCGGGGACGTTCTCGGCCAATTGTCTGCTCGCACGTCGACTCGCTGAGCGGAATGTGCAGTTTGTGCAGATCTTCATTCGAGGCTGGGACCAGCATGGCAATTTGCCCAACGACATCACGAGCCAATGCCGAGACGTTGACCAGGGAAGCGCTGCTCTCGTTGCAGATCTCAAACAACGCGGACTGCTGGAGGACACGCTCGTGATCTGGGGCGGCGAGTTCGGTCGCACGATCTACTGCCAAGGCAAATTGACCCGTGAAAACTACGGTCGCGACCATCACCCCCGCTGCTTCACGATGTGGATGGCCGGCGGAGGCGTCAAACCGGGCATCACCTACGGCGCGACCGACGACTTCTCGTATAACATCACAGAGAACCCCGTCCACATCCATGACCTCAACGCCACGATCCTCCAGCAGTTGGGCATCGACCACAAGCGGTTGACCTACCGCTTTCAGGGTCGCGACTTCCGCCTGACCGACGTCCACGGCAACGTTGTCAACGATATTCTCGCGTAGTTGCCAATGCGGAATGATGTCGTATGGCATCAGCCTGAAGTCTCTCCCGCAAGGTCGGCATCATCCACCGAACCTGTCTGATCGATTCGTGACAGGCCATGTCACGATACGATGCTGGCGTATTCGACAATGCTTGATCCCTGATTTCTGGCTTCGGGGGACATTCTCAGGCTTTGAGTCCGATTGCGACGGATGTGTTGCTCTTATGCAACATCGGGTGAGTTGCCGGGCAGAAGGACACTTTTCCGAATGTTTCAAGAAGAGGACGGATGCCAAATCGCAACGAGGAGGTAGTGTTCCTCGCCTGACAACATTTGCCGCGATGATTGTGTCGACTCATTCCACCAACCCCAACAACCGAACCGCCGAAGTGGCACTTTGCGGACTCTCAGCCGCTCCCGGGAGATGACAATGCGAACCCTCACTCTGCTCGCAACAACCGCCATGCTGTCATTGCTCAGCGCAGATGCCAGGGCGGGTCTTGTGCACACAATCGACTTCAACGACGGCAACTGGAACGTCGTCGTCTCCACTTTCGGAACGTCGCCCACAGATGGTGGCTCAGGAGTCACCGGTGGCGGGAGCGGACTCACGGTTGATGAGAATTCGGTGACCGACGACGGCAACGGCGTGCTCGTCACGGCGACACTCACGGGAACGATCGACACAACGGGTTTTGACAACCTGAGGCTGCATTTCTCGAACACCGCCGCAGGAACTCCAGAGTGGGATGCGGTTGTTTTTGGGACGAGCGGAGACGGTTTCGATATCTCGAGCACAGAGGGGATCAGCTTTGACACGTCCAGTGCGGATGCCACTTTCGCTGGAGAACTCGACCCCGGGATGGCGTGGGACCCCACAAGCGCCGCCGCACGCGGTCAAGATCTCACATTTGATGGCTCTGTCTTCAATTCCTCCATCTCCAATCTGGTCTTTCGTCTGCAAGTGAACGCCAACGCAGAGGTGCTCAGCCTGAGTGGCATCACCATCCAGGGGACTCCCGAGCCAAGCAGCATGGCCCTCATGGGCATCGGCCTGTTGGGTGCGTTGGGCACACGTCGGCGACGGAAGAAGGTCGCCGCAGATTGAGCGTCCGCGTACAATTGGTCATCAAAACAACAACACCCGGTCACTCGCATTGAGTGACCGGGTGTTGTGACGTCTGGTTGACTGCCTCGCGTAGCTGACCGGGCTCTGACTCGTGTGATTGCGAAGGCGAGTCCTCCTCTTGGGGGCCGATTAGACCTTGTCCTTGAGGCCCTTGAGTGGCAGCACCTTCACACGGCGACTGGCCGGCTTGGCTTTGACGGTCATCATCTGACCCGGATTGAAGGGGTCAGGCCGCGTGTGTTCTTTACTGGCCGGCTTGTCGACGACCTTGACCTTCATCAGACCGGGGATGTTAAAAACGCCGGGACCCTTCTTGCCCAGCTCTTTGCCGATCAGGTCGCCCATCGCATCAATGACGGCGGCAACTTCCTTGCGAGAGAGGTTGGTCGCTTCGGCGAGCGCGTTGAGGGTTTCGGTCTTGGTTAAAGCCTTTCCGTATGCTTGCTTCTTAGCCATGCTGTTTCCTTTCAAAGGTGAGAGAGAGTGTTCGAGTGTGCCACCGTGGGCGATCCGCCATCACTGGGCGGCTGTTGCTGCCGTTGTCTTCGCGTGTCGTCCGTTCATCCGATTGCGGACTCGATTACCGAAAAGCCGTATTTTCAAAGCACGTGAAGCCCGAACAGGCGTAAGTAGAGCGGTCACCGGGGACGTTGTCAATTCTCGGGAAGGCTCCGACGGGGCAAAAATGCCGGTGTTTCTTGGAGTTTTGGATCAGTCGTCGCACGGCGACGGCTCTGTCTTCACCTGATTGTGACTCCCGAATCCAGTCGCCTGGTGATCTGCTGAAGCCGATCAGCGACCGATTCCATCAGATCCATTGATACCTTCAACAGCAACGTAGGGACCACTGCGTCCCCAGCATTGAGAAGTTACCCCACCAGTTCTGGGAAATTGAAACGTCGTGAATTCCACTGCTTTGACTTCCATTTTTGCCATCAGTACACTCCCCCCACCGTGCTGAGGTCACTTGATTTGCGCGCGGCAAATTGCCAAGAGGGACACACCCGTGCCTCGTCCACGTCAATCCGATCACGCTCATGTGAAGGGAATGGTGTGGGCCACTCGGGTGACGTCAATTGCCATGCAAATGGCTGTGCCTTCCGGGCTGGGATATCTGGCGGATCGTCACTGGGGCATGGCCCCGGTCTTCACGATCGTGGGTGCCTGTCTTGGGGGTGTGATGTTCGCGATGGAAGTCGTACGGCTGGCGAATAGCGTCGGCGGTTCCCCTCCTTCAAAAAACCCGAGCGACGATCGCTCCGATCCATAACTGGTCGATCAATGTTCTCACTACTCGTCCGACTTCTGCTTGCAATGACCGCCGCTTGGCTGGTTCTTGTGGGCCCGGCATATCTCGTCGGTGGAGTTGCGACCGTGGCGGGACTCACGGCAGCCGTATTGATCTGTCTCGTTCCGGGCGTGATTGTTCTGGTCCTGCAGGCCGGGCTGCTGTCGAATCAGCCGCCTCTTTCGAATCTGTTGGTGGCGATGGGCCTGCGAATGGCGTTTGTGCTGGCGGCTGTTTTGGTTGCAAAACAGACATGGCCTCAGCTTCCAGCAGCTCATTTTGTGGCTTGGCTTGTTCCGGCCTACTTGGTGGCGTTAACGGTTGAAACACGAGTGGCGCTGGCTCAGACCGTCGGTCGTGGCCGGGTGCCTGTCGATGCCGCACGGATGCATGCCACTCCTCCCCTCAATTGAACTTAAGCAGACTGAGCCATGTTGCTCGCCGAGCACGGACTCTTCCATCACGTTTATGACTTTGAATTCGTCGAACTCCCGTTCGGCATGAAGTTGGAATTGCCGTCGCTGTTCGGCATGCAGTTGACGAAGTTCATGCTGCTGCAAGTGATCGCCGTCGTGATTGTGCTGCTGGTCTTCCGCGGCTTGGCGAAACGGATTCGTTCCGGTGAGACGGCTCACGGTTGGTTCTGGAACTTCTGGGAGATGCTCGCCCTCTACATCCGCGACGAAGTCGTCCGGCCGATCATTGGCGACCCGCACTCCCATCACAATGGTGACCATGAGGCGGAACATCCTGAGCACGTTGAGACAATGCATGGACATCAGCATCCACTGAAAGAAGCGGCTTATGCCGAAGTCAGTGGTGGATCGTCACATGCACTCGCGGGCGGACACCCGGCAGACGTGTACCTGCCGTTCGTCTGGTCGTGTTTCTTCTATATCCTAATTTGCAATTTGCTGGGTGCCCTGCCGTGGCTCGGCTCGGCAACCGGCAGCATCAACGTCACGGGTGCCTTGGCGCTCGTCGCCTTCGGGGCAACTTATCTCTACGGAGCCAGAGAGCAAGGCTATGGCGGCTTCTGGTTGGGACTTGTGCCCAGTCTTGATGTCCCGTTCGCCCTCAAGATTTTCTTAATGCCGATGATGTTCATGATCGAGGTTGTCGGCTTCTTTATCAAGCATGGCGTGTTGGCCGTGCGTCTGTTTGCCAACATGATGGGCGGGCACACTGTACTCGGTGTGATGCTGGGCTTCATCGCCATGCAAGGGATTGTTGACACCGGCTTATGGTACATCGTCACACCCGCGAGCATCCTGGGGCAGGTCGGAGTTGGCCTGCTGGAGTTGCTCGTGGCGTTTATTCAGGCTTATGTGTTTGCGTTTCTGGCGACCATCTTCATCGGAATGTCGCTCCATCCTCACTGACTTGTTGACTTGACCGTCGCAGCGACTGGCTGTGACTGAGAGATCATTTTCCACTCCCCTAGACTGAGTTTCGACCAACGAAGAGGAGACTCGACCGTGAATCGTATTTGGAATCTCTGCTGTTTGACCGGTGCGGCGTTCTTCGCCCTGGCGGCCCCCGCGATGGCCCAAGAAGGTGGCTCACTGATCAGCTTCTCTGGAGCCTTCGGTGCTGGCATTGTGATGCTCGGAGCCGGATTCGGCATCGGCCGCATCGGTGCAGCTGCTGTTGAGAGCATGGCTCGTCAGCCAGAAGCGTCCGGCGACATCCGCGGCGGCATGATCCTCGCAGCCGCGCTGATCGAAGGTGCCACGTTCTTCGCCCTGATCGTCTGTCTCGCCGCTTAATCGGTGGTTCAGATTCATCGTCCATCCTGTGACGAAGTGAGCGTGATGCGCCCATTGACTCCACGAGCGTTTGTCCTCCCTTGGCTGGTCATGATCGCAGTGATCGTGTCTTTCAGTGCCGTCAGCGTTCGCGCGGACGATGCTCATGACGAGGCTGGCCATGCAGCGGACGAGGCTCATGAGCACACGGACGAGGCCGCTGCCCATGAAGGTGACGGTCATTCTCAAGACGGCGGCGAGCATGGGGCCGAAGGGCATGATGATGCACATGGCGACGCGGCTCACGATGGTCATGGAGGTGTCGACTACAACGAAGTCCCTATGTTCTTCGACCCGAAGCTGTTCTTCTGGTCACTGGCCGTGTTCCTGCTGTTCTTGTTTCTGGCGCGTCAGTTTGCTTGGTCACCGCTGATCAAGGGGCTTGATGCTCGTGAATCACGAGTCAACCGGGCATTACACGATGCTGAAGCGGCACGTGTCGAGGCCGAACGACTGCTGTCCGGGTACGACGCGAAGATGGATCAGGTTCAGGAAGAAGTGAAGGCCATCGTCGCCGCAGCCCGTCAGGAAGCGGAGGCCGAGAAGGCGAAGATCATCGCCGAAGCAGACGTTGAAGCGACGGATATGCGTGACAAAGCAATTGCTGAGATTGAAGCGGCTCATCAGCAGGCTCTCAGCGATCTCGACAGTCAGATTGGCCGACAGGTCGCGATGGCGACCGAGCATGTGCTTGGTCAAACCAGTTAACTCCCACCTCAATCGATGGCAGTTTGATGACGCGTTTGCTCCTCCTTTTGACAGCACTGTTGCTCGCCGCACCTGCGGTCGGGTTGGCAGCCGAAGGTGCGGGCGAACACGTTGCTCCCGGGATTGCAGAAGACTTGTCACTGTGGGGACTCGTCGCGTTTGTGCTGTTCTTTCTGACCTGCCTTAAGCTGCTGGGCGGCTGGGCTGTCCAGTCACTGGCTGATCGCGAGCAGACCGAGGTCGCTTACATCGCAGAAGCCGAGCAGAAGAACCAGTTGGCCCAGCAGGCTCTGTCCGAGCGCAAGGGTCAAATGGAGGCGATCAGCGAGGAGATCGATGAGACTCTGGCCGAAGCGCGACGTGACGCCGATCACACTCGTAGCGACATCACTGCCGTTGCCAACCGAGAGGCGGACATTCTCCGCAATCGTGCCAACAGTGAGATCGGCCGTGTGGGCCGACAAGCCCTCAACGATCTGTTCTCGACGATGGCCACTCGTGTTGTCGAGCAAACCGAAGCCGGCATGAAAGAGCGGCTCAACGAGTCCGAGCACAACCGCCTCATCGACGAAGCCCTCGGTCACTTCGCAAAAAGTTAAACTCTATTCATCTAATCAACTATTCAACTCATCAACTAAAAGATGCCCAACGCTGAATCACAAACTCGCCCGTCTCACGTACTGGAAGACCCCAGTGCGAAAGCCGTCGCGCGGGTGTATGCGTTGGCCTATCTCGACGCGGCTGCGTCCGCCAATGTGAGTGATCCGTTGGAGGAGTTGAAGTCGTTTCATGATGATGTCCTCGTGCCGCAGCCCGAGTTTGAACGGCTGCTGACGTCGGAGGTCACCAGCCGTGACGACAAGCTCGGGATCATCGATCGCGTTGTGCAGCCTCGGGCGTCGGAGTTTTTCGTCCGGTTCCTCAAAGTGCTGGCCGAGCATGAGCGGTTGGACCTGCTGCCGGTCATCTACACAGAGGCCCGGTCAGAGTACGAAACTCGCTCGGGTCAACAGCGGGTGACGGTCAAGAGTGCCGTCGCCTTGTCAGATTCACAAGTTAAATCCATTGCCGATCGATTGAACGCGGCTCTGCCCTTTGAACCGATCGTCGTCCCTCAGGTCGACGAATCGCTGTTGGGCGGGCTCATAATTCAAGTCGGTGACACCGTTTACGACAGCTCGCTCAAATCGCGGCTGAAATCCCTTCAGCACCGTTTGCGAGAGAGGTACCTCCATGAAATTCAAAGCGGACGAGATCGCTTCAGTCATTCAGAAGGAAATTGAAGACTTCCAGGGTCAGATTCAGACCTCGGAAGTCGGACGCGTCATCGAAGTCGGTGACGGGATCGCGCGTGTCGTCGGCCTGCAGTCGGCGATGGCGGGTGAAATGGTCGAGTTCCCGGGCGGCACACGCGGACTGTGCTTCAACCTGGAAGAAAACTCCGTCGGTATCATCATTCTGGGTGATTACCTGAACATTCAAGAAGGCGACGAAGTCAAGACGACCGGAGAATTGCTCTCTGTGCCCGTCGGCGAGGCCATGATCGGCCGCGTGATCGACCCGCTCGGCAACCCGCTCGATGGCAAAGGGCCGATCGTGACCAGCGAAAGCCGTCCGGTCGAGTTCATGGCACCGGGCGTGGCCGAGCGTCAACCGGTGAAGCAACCGCTGCAAACCGGAATCAAAGCGGTCGACTCGATGACCCCCATCGGTCGTGGTCAGCGCGAGTTAATCATTGGCGACCGCAAGACCGGTAAGACGGCTGTCGCGGTTGATGCGATCATCAACCAGAAGGGTGGCGACGTCATCTGCGTGTACGTCGCCTGTGGTCAACGCAATGCGACCGTCGCCGGCATCATCGAGGCACTCGAAGCCGCCGGGGCGATGGACTACTCGATTGTCATTGCTTCGTCCGCTGCTGATCCTGCACCGATGCAATACATCGCCCCATACGCAGGTGCAGCTCTCGCTGAGCACTTCATGTATCAGGGCAAGCACACCCTCTGCGTGTATGACGACCTCACGAAACAGGCTCAGGCGTATCGCCAGTTGTCGCTCCTGATGAAACGTCCGCCCGGTCGTGAGGCATACCCCGGTGACGTGTTCTACTGTCACAGTCGACTCCTTGAACGATCGGCCAAACTCAGTGACGAATTGGGCGGCGGCTCAATGACCGCTTTGCCCATCATCGAGACGCTCGAAGGTGAAGTCTCCGCGTATATTCCGACCAACGTGATTTCGATTACCGACGGACAGATCTACCTGGAACCGGACCTGTTCTTCGCCGGTGTGCGGCCCGCCATTAACGTCGGTATCTCGGTCTCCCGCGTGGGCGGCAACGCTCAAACGAAAGCCATGAAAAAGGTCGCTGGCTCGTTGCGACTTGACCTCGCCGCCTTCCGCGAGTTGGAAGCGTTTGCCCAACTCGGTACGGAACTCGATGCGGCCACACAGCGTCAGCTCGACCGTGGCTATCGCATGGTCGAAATCCTCAAACAGCCTCAATACGACCCGCTGCACTTTGCCGATCAGGTCATCTCGATTTACGCTGGCACCAAGGGTTACCTCGACAAAGTCCCGGTACCCGAAGTGGCCCGTGCGGAGAAGGAACTGCTGCAATTCATGCGTGAAGAGAAGTCCGAAGTCCGCGACGCAATCATCAATACGGGCGAGCTGTCTGAAGAAACCGAGAATACCCTGAAGGCAGCACTCTCAGAATATGCCGATCGATTCAAATCCGAAACAGCCACCGAAACACCAGAGACGGCAGCCGCTGCATCTTAGTGCGTCGACTTGTCTTCTATTCGCTACTCCCTATTCCCTATTCGCTAATCCATGGCCAGCGCACGAGTCCTTGTTAAACGACGCAAGTCCATCCGCAACATCCGCAAGATTACGCGGACGATGGAGTTGATCGCGACTGCGCGGTTCAAGAAGGCGATGGATCGGGCGTCGGAAGCCGCTGCGTACACTCGGAAGATCAATGAGATCGTTGCCGACCTCGCAGCGGCTGACCTCAAGTTCTCACACCCCCTGCTGCAACAACCGCCCGAGGAACAAAACGTCGCCATCCTGGTGTTGACGTCGAATCGTGGACTGTGCGGCGGATACAACGGCGGCATCCTGCGTCCGGCCTTGCGACGGGTGCGGCAGTTTGAGTCCGAAGGCAAGAACGTCTCGCTGGAAGTCTCGGGCAAGCGGGGGCTCTCCTTCATGAAGTTCGAGGGGATCCCGATTGATCGCTCGTACACTCAGTTTGAGGACAAGCCGGCCTTTGATGAGGTCAACGAGCTTGCCAGTCGGTATGTGGCCGACTTCATCGCCGGACGGATTCAGCGCCTGGATGTCGCCTACCAGGAGTTTCTTGGCTCATCAAAGCAGGCGCCGACCGTCCAAACCCTTCTGCCCATCGGCGACCTCGCCGGATCAGGCGGTGCGGACGAAACCTCAAACGGTGCGGCGATCGATTATGAGTTCCTGCCCAGTGCCGAGGAGATTCTCGAAGAACTGGTCCCCGCAGCCTTCAAGGCCCGGTTCTTCAAGACATTTCTCGACGCAGCCGTGGGCGAGCAGATTGCACGGATGGTCGCCATGAAGTCCGCCACGGAGAATGCGGACGAGATGATTCGAGACATCTCGATGGAGTACAACCGCGCCCGCCAGACGCAGATTACGAGCGAGCTGGCCGAAATCATCGGCGGTGCAGCCGCTCTGGAGTAGATAGTGGGTGGTTGGTAGTGGGTAGGATTGAGAGTCACCGTGATTTGATTGCTTGGCAAAAGGCTGTTGCATTGGTCAAACGGTGTTATGAAATCACGAAGACATTTCCAGCAGACGAACGATATGGGTTAACACAACAACTTAGACGAGCAGCAGTCTCGGTCCCCGCGAATATCGCTGAAGGAAAAGGACGAGGAACACCAAACGAGTTCGCAAGATTCTTGACCATCGCCAGCGGATCATTGACTGAACTCGATACACATTTTGTCATTGCACAGCAATTGGAATACATCAACAACACAACACTCAACGAGGTGGTGGAGCAGATCGAGGAAGTGGGCAGAATTATGACGGGTCTCCGCAAGTCGCTGAGATGACCCGTCCTACCCACTACCAACGATCCACTACCAACTCAGGGAAACACTATGTCGACCGCGACCGCGACCAACATCGGACACATCACCCAGATCATCGGCTCCACTTTCGATGCGGAGTATGACCAGGACAGTCTTCCCGACATCTACAATGCGGTGAAGATTCAGACCGAGATCAAGGGCGTGAAGATCGACGTCACCGGCGAAGTGCAACAGCACCTCGGTGGCGGACGCGTGCGCTGCGTCGCTCTCGGATCGACCGATGGCATGGTCCGGGGCATGGACGTCGTGGACACAGGTCAGCCGGTGTCCGTCCCCGTCGGGAAGGAGACGCTGGGCCGCGTGTTCAACGTGCTGGGCGAAGAGATCGACGGTCGCGGACCGGTTGGAACTGAGGAACGCTGGCCCATTCACCGTGACCCGCCGAAGCTCGAAGACCTGTCGTCGAAGTCGGAAGTCTTTGAGACGGGCATCAAGGTCGTCGACCTGCTCACGCCCTTCGTGCGTGGTGGTAAGGCCGGTCTGTTTGGTGGTGCGGGTCTTGGCAAAACCGTCATCTTGACGGAACTCATCGCTCGTATTGCCCGTGAGCATGGCGGTTACTCGGTGTTCGCCGGCGTGGGTGAGCGAACACGTGAAGGGAACGACCTCTGGCTGGAAATGCAGGAAGCCCAGATTGGCGACACGGGCCGATCGGTGCTCGAACAAACGTGTATGGTCTTCGGTCAGATGAACGAGCCGCCGGGTGCTCGTCTACGTGTGGCCCTCACCGGACTGACGATGGCGGAGTGGTTCCGCGATGCAACCGGAGCCGACACTCTGCTATTCATCGACAACATCTTCCGCTTCTCACAGGCCGGTTCCGAAGTGTCCGCATTGCTGGGACGGATGCCGTCTGCTGTGGGGTATCAGCCGACACTTGGCACGGAGCTTGGACAACTCCAGGAACGGATTACCTCGACCAATAAGGGTGCCATCACATCGGTGCAGGCCGTGTACGTGCCTGCGGACGACCCGACCGACCCGGCACCGGCGACCGCGTTCAGTCACTTGGACGCGTTCATTTATCTGGAGCGGAAGATCTCTGAGAAGGGGATTTACCCCGCCATTGATCCACTGGCGTCATCGTCACGTATTCTCGATCCGCAGGTCGTCGGCGACCGCCACTACGCGATCGCCCGACGCACACAGCAAATTCTTCAGCGTTACCGCGAACTGCAGGACATCATCGCCATCCTCGGTGTCGACGAACTGGCCGAAGAGGACAAGCAGGTCGTGCATCGTGCCCGCCGCATCGAACGCTTCCTCTCACAGCCGTTCTATGTGGCTGAGGTGTTCACCGGTAAGTCGGGCAAGTTCACTTCGCTGGAAGAGACGATTCAATCCTTCGAGGAAATCTGCGACGGCAAGTGGGACCACTTGCCGGAGTCCGCCTTCATGTACGTCGGTGGCGTCGAAGAGGCCGCCGAGCAAGCGAAGAAGATGGCCGACGAGGGTTGAAAGTCGAATGTTGAGTGTGAGTGTGTCGCTCAGCACTCGCGCGTAAACCCGTCACCCTCAACTCTGAACACTTAACTGATCATGATCGCTGCCACTGAACTTCGACTTGTCCTTGTCACTCCAGAAACGACGCTGCTCGATGAACGCGTGAGGTCGCTGCGGTTTCCGATGTTTGATGGGCAGATGGGCGTTCTTCCCGGACGAGCGCCGCTCGTAGGCCGTTTGGGTATTGGTGAGTTGAAGGTTGCGACGTCAGCTGGTGGGAGTGATCGCTACTTCATTGATGGCGGTTTCGTGCAGATCAAAGGCTCGGTTGTGACGCTGTTGACCGACCGGGCAATTCCTGTGGACGAGATTGACGCTGCACAGGCAAAGAGTGACTTGGCAGCCGCGCTCGCGGAAGTGCCGACGTCAGAAGAAGGCATCAACGCCAAAGAGCGAGCAGTCGAGCGGGCACGTCGGATGTCAGGTCTGCGGTAGACCGACAAAGCACCTCTCAGACTGCCCGCAAACTTGCCCCAGTCACCGTAACCGCTTCATGGAGCTGGTGACTTACCGTCATCTCTGATGCCGCTCCGTTCGCAGAATCTGACCCGTTCCTGGTGTGCCGAAATAGTCGAAAGGACCATGGATGGGACACAGGCTTCAGGAGCGAGGGAACGATGCGTGTTATTCACACCTCACACGAGGAACAGGACGAGCTCAAGTCGGGTACCAGTGACTGGCTGGAAGTTCGTCGCGGACGGACACATTTCCCACAGCGGCCTCTCACTTCGAGTCGGATCTTGATCGGGTCGGGGACGAACTGCCATCTTCAGTTGGGTGGCGATGTGCCCATGCTGCACAGTCTGCTTGTGCTGGACGAGGAGCATTGGACGCTGGATGTCATTGCTCCCGAGCCGACCCTCTTCGTCAACGGTGAGGTGTGCCGGCATCGTGAGTTGTGCATTGGCGACCGGATTCAGCTTGCGGACTTCGAGTTCGCGCTGTGTTGCGTCGAGGGCGGAGTTCCCAAGACCACATTACGAAAGCCTCACCATTCAACCACCGCCACGGCGTGTGTGCAAAGGGAAGCCATCGGTCTCTCCGCGTCGGAACTTCTCGAGCAGGTGGAGCGAGATATCGTCGCGATCGATGACTTTGAGCAGGGACGAGTGAAGTGAATGGAGCGAAGGCGTTGCTGGATGCGATCCGCTCGCGACCGGTCATCCTGAAATTTGATGATGCCTCTCAACAATCCCCACAAAAAGCGGCCCCACGAAAAGCGGCCCCACGAAAAGCGGCAGAGTGACTCTCACTCGACCGGCGGGTCGGGAAAGAGCATGCTGATGCTCGATCGGTCGTGAATGGACTGGATCGCTTGGGCGAAGAGCGGCGCAACTGAGATCACGGTGATCTCGTCTGAGATTCCATCCTGTTGCCCTTCGATGGAGTCGGTAATGAAGAGTTGCTTGATGTGACTGGCGGCGATCTTCGGAGCGACTCCTTTCGAGAGAGCACCGTGTGACACGGCGGCATAGATGTCATTCGCCCCTCGCTTATTCAGCAGGTCGGCCATTGAGATCAGTGTTCCACCGGAACTGGTGAAGTCGTCCACGATGAGGACGTTCTTGTTGGTCACGTCGCCAATCAGTTCGAGCACCTCAGCCGTCTCGGTATGGTCCTTGCGGGTCTTGTTGCCGATGACGACCGGGACGCCCAGATACTTGGCGAAGGCAGAGGCTCCCTTGGCAAAGCCGACGTCTGGACTGCAGACCACGAGGTTGGGAATCTCTAACTGACGGATGTGGTCCGAGATGACGTAACGGGCGAACAGGTGATCGACGGGGATCTGGAAGAACCCCTGGATTTGCGGAGTGTGCAGATCCATCATCAGACAGCGGTCCGCACCGGCGGCTTCGATGGCATCAGCGCACACGCGAGCCCGGATCGAGACTCGCGGTTCGTCCTTCTTGTCGCCTTTGGCGTAGCTGAAGAAAGGAATGACCGCTGTCACCTGTTGAGCCGATGCGCGCTTGAGGGCATCGATCCAGAATAGAAGTTCGACGAAGTTGTCGTTGACCGGATGGTGGATGCCCTGGACGACATAGCAGTCGCGGCCGCGGACGTTCTCCAGCACACGGACGAAAGCGTTGCCATCGCTGAACACGTGTGCTTCGGAAGGCATCAGCGAGATGCCGAGCTCATTGGCGATGGCTTTGGCGAACACGGGGTTCGCTGACCCAGCGAGGACTGCCAATTCCCCCTGTGGCGGCTGAAAGGGCTGAGCCCGGGGTCCGGACGAAGAACGTTGAGGCATGAGGGACAGACATGAGTCACAGGCAACTGACTTGCACTCTCATCATACCGAGCCACGAAGGACGTACAAGGCTCTGACCGGAAAGCGACATGGCGGGGAGTCGCCAACCTGTGATGAGTCTGAGGCGGCGCGGAATCGATCGGAGTTCAGCTGCATGCGACCGTTGTCTGCACTTTCCGGCTGGGAAGCGACGCGAGTTGACGCCGGATGCGGTGAGCCCTCCACAACGGACTACACCCAAGAATTTGCACAAGGTATCGGAGCCGACGTTGCCAAGGCATGATCTGCCAATGCTTGCGAAGAAACCGCCACTTGCCAATCTGCGAACGCAGAAACGAGTTCGTAATCCGATGGGGTGATCCCACATCGACGCGAACCGGATCGGTGTCGATCACACCGAAATTCGCGATCCTCGCAGCACGTAGAAACAGATCTGTATCCTGCAACGATGGCAGCGACTCATCCCAACCGCCGAGGCGATCCAGAGTCGACCTCGGAAACACCGCACAGAACGTCGTCACCTCCACTCCCCAATCACGATATCGAGACCATTTCACAGCCTCGTCAACGGGACAGTCGATGCGAATCGGCGTCGCCCCGTGCACGATCATCCGTGGGATCAAATAGACATTCTGCGAATTCCGTCGAATGGCCATGTTGACATCGCGGATCGTTGCTTGGGGAGCGTAGTCATCATCATCGAGAAACCAAATCGACCCACCAAGACTGAGCCGCAGGCCGCAGTTTCGAGCTGTCGATCCCCCGCACGCCACAGTCAAATACTCATATCGGCAGTTGGGAAAACGTTGACAAAGTTGTGTGTTCCGAACGCGATGGAAGGAGTCTGATGCATCGTCGACGACAATGATTTCGATGGATCGACTGAAAGGGGTGAACGGTTCAAGTGCTCGTTGCAGATGATGTGACCTGTTTCTTGTCGGAATGATGATCGACAATTCGATCGGGGAGTTAACTTCGGAAGTCGTCAAACCTGTCTTCATCATCGATCAAATAGACATTCAGTAGTTCCAAATGTGGCGGGATTTGATATGGACGAAGGCAAGGCTCTTCCCGCTAATGACTTGCGTGTGATTGGAATCCGCGAGTCATCTCAGGGAGGATGCCATGCCTTCGCATCGCCAGTGTACGTTGTCCA
>JAJDEJ010000342.1 GCA_029259815.1 Planctomycetaceae bacterium
ACCACGATCGTCAGTTTTCTCCCGGTGTTCTTTCTCACCGGTCGCGACCATCGCCTGTTTGCGCCGCTGGCCTGGACAAAAACGTTCGCCCTGGCGGCGAGCTTGATCGTCGCCGTCGCCGTCGTGCCCATGCTGTGCCGCGTTTTCCTGAAAACCTCTCGCATGTCGCGTTGGTCGAGCCTGACTGCGGCATTCGGGGCAGCCATCCTGGCGGTTGGACTCTGCCAATTTGTCTGGGCAGACCATCTCGCGACCTGGTTGGCGATCGATGCGATGTGGATCACGATCGCTGGTGCTGTTCTCGCGTTTGTCGCCGGAGGTTGGATGACTCTCGAACGGGTTCGCCCGATGGATCAGAACCCTGTCAGCCGTTTCGTACTCTGGTTGTATGCTGGCCGACTGCGGATGGCGCTCGACCACAAAGCGATCATGCTGTCATTCCCAATGATGATCTTCGTGATTGGACTGGGAGCGTGGATTGGTCTGCCGACTGTCCTGCGTCCCGTCGAAAAAACGGTCTCGCTGTTGGGGGCCGACCTGAACGAGGTCCCCGGCTATGTAGATCTGAAGCACACCTTCACCGGGCTGGAAACGGATGACTGGATCGCACTCGACGAGGGCAGTTGGTTCTACATGCCCAGCCTGTATCCGGCCGCGAGTTTCTCTCAGGCGATGGAAGTCCTGCAGACACAGGACGCCATGATCATGAAAATCCCCGAGGTTGAGAAAGTCCTCGGCAAGATCGGCCGCGTCGACTCGGCACTCGATCCGGCTCCCGCAGCGATGGTCGAAACGTACATCATGCTCAAGCCTCGCGATCAATGGCGGGAAGGCGTCAACGAACGAGACATCTGGGACGAGATCAACGCAGTTGCCACGCTGCCAGGCGTGACCCCCGCATCAGCACTTCAACCAATTGAAGGCCGGGTCGTGATGCTGCAGGCGGGCATCAAGGCGTCGATGGCTGTCCGGGTTTACGGCGATGACTTGCAGGGTCTCTCCCAAGCCTCATTGGCCGTTGCCGAACATCTGAAAGAGCACCACTCCGTGAATGCCGGGACCGTCAATCCCGACATCGTCATGGGGAAGCCGTACTTCGAGTTCGAGGTCAATCGCAAAGAGGCGTCGCGGTATGGGATGACCACGATGATGGTCAACCAGATCGTGTCGGCTGGGCTCGGTGGCGTCGATGTCACTGAAACCGTCGAAGGCCGCGAACGCTATCCCATCCAAATTCGCTACGCACGCAACATTCGAGAACGCCTTGATGAACTCAAGACGGTCTCGGTCGTCACACATACCGGCGACATTGTCCCGTTGGAACGCCTGGCTGATGTGTCGACAACCTGGGGCCCGGGTGCCATCAATAGTGAAGATGCCCGCCTGGTGGCCCATGTGTCATTCTCGCCATCGGGGGGGGCGGGCGATCTGGAGACCGTCAAGGCTGTGATGGATTCGCTGCGGTCCGCACGCGAAAGTGGCGAACTCAAATTCCCCGAGGGCAACTTCGAACTGCAGCCGGTGGGATCCTTTCAGAACCAAATTGAGGCCAATCAACGGCTGATGTGGATCGTGCCGACCGTCATTCTCATCAATCTCCTGTTGCACTACCTGCACTTCCGTAACCTTCCCATCTCATTGGTGGTGTTCTCCGGCATCCCGTTTGCGGCGGCCGGTGGCATGATTGCCGTGGCCGTCATGGGCGTCGACATGAACACGGCCATGTGGGTGGGCTTTATCGCCCTGTTCGGTCTTGCTGCGGATGACGGTATCGTGATGGCCACCTACATGCGCGAATCGCTGAGTAGGCACACAATTCGCAGTGTTGATGATGTTCGCCACGCCATCTACGAAGCCGGCTTGAAACGCATCCGACCCTGCACAATGACAACCATCACAACATTAGTGGCTTTGCTTCCCGTTCTGACATCGACCGGACGCGGAGCCGATGTGGCTCGTGCGATGGCGTTGCCGGTGTTCGGCGGCATGTTGGTTGAACCTTTTACAACGTTCATCGTGCCGACGCTGTATTGCGCCTATATGGAGTTCAAGATGCGCGCCGGACTACGAGATGAAGTCTGGCAGCCGGACGACGATCATTCGGTCGACAGCGACGCGACAACAGTTGCCACAGCCGCCTGAAGAAAGCATACAAAACTGAATCCATCTCAGAATCGATCACAGGGTTACACCGACCTCATTGAAGTGAAGGCGACTCACTAACTTGTGCGGGTTTGGAAAATCTGCATCACAAATTGCGGTGCCGAGACGTATCTTGACATCGCTCATCCACGAAAGGGATTGCAATGAAAATGACAGTCACACTCTCCATTGGAGCTTTGGTTTTGGGAATCGCTCACGTCTCCCTGGCCCAGCAAGGCTTATTGGAGCAAGCACCTCCAACACACGATCAACTGCGAATTGCCGCACAAAAAATCTGTCCGGTTTCAGGCGAAGTGCTCGGCGAGCACGGAACCCCCATCAAAGTCGCAGTCGGTCAGCAGAAAGAAGAGGTCTTTTTGTGCTGCGTGGCATGCACCAAAAGCAAGCTTGATGCCAAGCATTGGGCGACCATCCACGCCAATATCGCCAAGGCGCAGGGGAAGTGTCCCGTGATGCAGAAGTCGCTCCCAAAGAATCCGAAGTGGACAATCGTCAATGGCCAGATTGTGTACGTGTGCTGTCCACCTTGCACCAGCAAGATCGAGAAAGACCCTGAGGCGTTCCTGAAGCGAGTCGACTCATATTACACGGCGTCGATCCAGCCGGGGCCGGCTGTCCGCTGAGCACATCCATCCGACTCTTGGCAGATGAAAGGATTCTCGCCATGAAACACATCACACTCATCGTAATCCTGTCCGCCATCCTGATGCTGACTGCCTCTGGCTGTCTGTCGTCCGGAAAAACCAATTCCACATGGAAGACCCCGGCTGGTGCAGGGGCACCGTCGGGCGGCTGTCCGAGTTGTGGCTGAGGATCCGGTGCGGTTCCATCGACCGCTGACATGATTCTGGAAACTGCAGCGGCCCGAGGCATGACCATGCTCGGGCCGTTGTTCGTTCTCAACTCGAACGTTGTGCGGTTTCGGAAGAACACATTGGGTCGTGAGCCGATGGACAATCAAAGAACACTCAACTCCTACTCACGTTCGCCCCATCACTGCGGCAAGACCTCTTTCCCGGCAAGTGACACAACGTGTGCTTGCATGTGGGTCGTCTCCAGGATCGCGACGGTGGGGTGACCGAATGACCAGCCCATAGGCATCAAGTTAAGCAGAGTACGTTAGCAGTTCGGGGTTTGCGAGGAGTTGGGGGTTGCTGGGGTGGGATCGTCGGGTGGCGATGCGGGCCAGCCCCGACATGGTCTGACTCCAGCGAGTCAAGGTGGCCGTGAGTTGCGACAGATTCGAAAGAGCGGGGATCAGTTGTGGCATTTGATCGCGGATGAGGCGAGTCGCTTTGGTCAGGCTCAGGCGGTCGTCGGTCCAGACGGTGGTGAGCATCAGCCAGTGTTGCACGATGGCCGCTGTCAGTCGGGCGTACAGTTCGACGAGTTGTCGGACGGGTTGGTCGGAGCGATGCTGCGCCACAAGGTTGTGTGACTTCCAGAGTTTGAACAGCAGTTCGATTTGCCAGCGCACGCGATACAGCACGACGACTTCCTTCCAACTCAGTAAGGTGTCCGGACACGACGTGAGAAACACGGTCCACTCGCAGGTGCTCAGATGCCTCGCGGTCGGTTGCCGGCCTTTCTTGGCGGCTTTGGCGTACGCTTTCTGACGACGGCGGGCGACCACTTCCTGCGGTGCTCGCAAGGCAACGAGACGGCAGTCCAGACGAGCCATGCCGACCGCGACCTCTCGGTCGATCCGTCCCGTTGACTGAGCATTCAACCAGTCGTGTAGATCGTACGACTGGCCATCGTTCCACACCCGCAGATCGGAAATTCCTCGGGAAATCCAGTGCGCACCGGCAGACTGCCACGTCCGGAAACGCTCCAGCGAAAAGTATCCCAGGTCGAACAGCGACAGCGATCCGGCCGGAGGCGTCTGGCTCATCAGAGGGCTGGTCGAATCGTTCTGTTTGCCCGCTTCCCACTCCAGATGCCACAATCCGCCCGAGACGTAATCCCAAATGACTTGCAGCTTGGCTGTCGCCCGACCGCTGCCATGCGAACCACCGCAGCCGGGGAACTCGTCGGCCAAAGCGTCCGTCAATCGGATCATCGTGCTGTCCCCCACGAACACTTGTGTGAACTTGGCCAACAGAGGTGTCGCTCGCGGTTCAGCCATCACCACACACCGCATGGCGGTCTGCCACAGCTCCCGCAAACTGTCTCGAAGGGCAGGCGTGACCCGCTGCTCCACCGCTTGCGGCGACACCTGAGCGCCACACTGTCGGGCGACGAGCGCCAACTGCTCCCACGTGGGCTGAGGCCGCTGCAAGAACCCCAACACAAACGTCGACAACAGCGACGACGCCGTGAACTCACGTCGCCGCTTGATCAACTGACACTGCTCTCCAATTTGCTCGGCCCTTGTGGTCAACAAGCCTTGCAAGACCCTCGCCGTGTGTGCGACCATTTTCATCGGGAAGTTCCTTCTTCGGGTTCAAGTCGTTGCGTCACAACAACTGAACCAAAAGGAACTTCCCACTTTTTCGCTAGACCAATTCCTTAACTTGATGCCTATGGGGGTGACCGAATGACCAGCCACCTGTCTCTCCAGGGTTGATGAAGAGTCGACCGTGTTCATCTCGTTGAATACGCGGTTTGTGCGTGTGGCCATAGACGGCCACGTCGAATTCGGCATCGAATCCACGAAGCTGACTCAACATGTGGACGATGACGAAACAAGTTTCGTCTTCAACTCGATGAAAGAGGGGTGGATCAGCCAGCGTCCCGACAATCGAAAACCCGCTCTGCAAGCCGATCCGGTTTCCCTCATTGTCTCCGTACGCCGCGATCATCGGGCAGCACAACTTGCGTAGCGGAGGAATACAGATCGTCGAGACCAAGTCGCCGGCAAATAGCACCAACTCGCACCGATGTTCATTGAACACCTCGATTGCAGTTCGAATGTTGTCCAGGTGATCGTGACTGTCCGAGAAGATTCCAACCCGCATCGAAAGGCTCTTTTGAATCGATTGACTTGGGTGGTCAATTCCCTCATGCCGAACAGGCAGCATCTTCTGATGAGACCATTGACATGGTTTCTGTGCAGGAGCTTGTGCGAGGAACGACCTCTGCCTGCTGAAAGGCCCTCCTGCATGACACCTGAAGAACAACCTGGGAACTGCACTAGTCCTTGAACCAGCGTAGATCCATTGGCGGTGATTCGTGTGGCCGGAATTCTTCTGCGATTCTTGATGTTTTCGCGTAGTGAGAGCGGAAGAGCGTCGCATCTCAGGGAGGTTTTCACGTGAACCGCAGGATACG
>JAJDEJ010000343.1 GCA_029259815.1 Planctomycetaceae bacterium
CGCCCGGTGCCGAGGCCGACCGCCGCCGTCAAATGGCCAAAGTCACCCGGCTGATCCGCCTGCTGCGGGCTCACGGTCTGGTGCACACAGTGTCGCACTCGCACCGCGACCAGGTCAGCCCCCAGGGACGCAACACCATTAGGCGAGAGGCCAGAGGAAGTTTACCCGATTGGTATCGGCGGCGTTGAGGAAATCTGAGACACTCATTGCTGAGGGGCGATCACCGATTCCGGAGCCAGGGAGGGCCGGAGATGAATGCTGTCGATCAGGGTCATGTCGAACTGTTGCGGCTGGCGGCCCGCAAGCTTACCGGGCATCGACGACGGACGTTTGTCGCCGAAGTCACGCTCCGCCTGTGTGACGGAAATGCGCGCCAGGCCGAAGAACGCTTCGGCTGGGGACGCGAGACGGTTCGCAAAGGACTGGAAGAACTCCGCAGCGGGACACCCGCTGTTGACAATTTCCAGGCACGGGGACGCATCCGCTTTGAGGTACTCCATCCCGGATTTGCCGACGATCTGCGGGACATTGTCGAGCCAAAAACACAGACAGACCCGGAGCTGAAAACCGACCGCCGCTACACGAATCTGTCGGCCGCTGAGATTCGCCGGGCGCTGATGGACGAGAAGGGCTGGTCGGACGAGGATCTGCCGGCCGAACGCTCGCTGCGAAGAATTCTCAACCGGATGAATTACCGGCTCAAACGCATTCAAAAGGGCCGTCCGCTGAAGAAGACCCAGAACACCGACGCCATCTTCGAGAACGTCCAGGCCGTGAAGGCGGCCTCCCGTGACGACCCGCAGACACTGGAGATTTCCGGAGATACCAAGGCGAAAGTGGCCATTGGCAACTATTCGCGCGGGGGAAAAAACACGGACCGGCTGCGACGGGAAAGCGGTCCAGGCCTGGGATCATGATCCGCCGACGAAGCACAAGCTGGTGCCGTTTGGATTCCTGGTGCTCACCACCGGAGCGTTGATGCTGATCTTCGGACTGCGGGAAACCAGCGACTCCTGGGGTGACTCGCTGCAGTTGTGGTGGGAGCACTCCCGAGCGAAATTCGCGCACATCCGGCGGCTGGTGATCTACCTGGACAACGGCCCGAACAACAACGGCAGCCGGACGCAGTTTCTCAAACGGATGGTGCAATTGGCCGACTGGTCGGGCCTGGAGATCCGTCTGGTTTACTATCCGCCGTACCACAGCAAGTACAACCCGGTGGAACGCTGCTGGTCGGCGCTCGAACGAAAGTGGAACGGCCTGTTGCTCAACAGCGCGTCATTCGTTCTCCGGTGCGCTCGGCGGATGACGTGGAGTGGCCAGTCACCGGAGGTGCTTGAACTGGAGGACCGCGATTATCCCAACGGGGTCAAGCTGACCCGCAAGCAGATGAAGCCCTGGGAAGCCCGGCTCGAACGCTCACCCGCACTTCCCAAGTACGACATTACGATCAAGCCACTCAAACCAGTTGCGGCGGTACACTAAATCCAGCCGCTCGCCTTACCACCCTGCTCGCCGCCCGCGCCGCCAACAGCAAAACACTCACCGAACTTGCAGCATGAAAATCTGCGCACCAGACAAAACTTTCAATCGTTAGTAGCACGGATGATACGGATTGGCTTTTTGGTCTTCGTTAGCTTTCGACAATTCGCAAACTGCAGAAGCGTTTTTTGCCGACCCAGAGCAGCAGGCCGTCGGTGACTTCGATCGGTTGGTCGTGCGACTCGATCTTGGTTTTATCTTCGCCTAGCTTCGCTCCACCTTGTTTAATTGCGCGGCGGGCTTCGCCACTGGACTGACACAGACCGGCGAGTTTGAGCAGGATCGCGGCGGGAAGAGTACCGTCGTCGTTGATGTCGCTGCGTTTGATCTCGACAATCGGGATGTCTGCGGGGAGAGCACTGCCACCGATTTCGTTCTGCCAGCGCGCGGCTGACTCGTCCGCCGCCCTGGGATCGTGATATTCACTGATGACATGATTCGCGAGTGTGACCTTTGCCTCTTTGGGATGCCCCGCGAGGAGCGTGTCGACTTCTTCCATCGAGATATCGGTGAGCAACTCGTAATACATCCGCATGCAGTCATCGGAGAGTTGCATGAACTTCTTCATCATCTCGTAGGGGTCTTCCGAGATACCGATGTAGTTGCCCAGGCTTTTGCCCATGCGTTTCTTGCCGTCGGTACCGACGAGGATCGGCGACATCAGGCCGATCTGTTGAGACAACCCCGCGTCCTTCTGCAGATCGCGAGCCAGCATGAACGAGTACAACTGCTCGGTGCCGCCCAGTTCGATGTCTGCCTTGATCTCGACTGAGTCCCAAGCCTGCATCAGCGGGTACAGGCACTCGTGGAGGTAGATGGGCGTCTCCGCCTGCATGCGTTTGGAGAAGTCGTCCCGTGTGAGCAGTTGAGCGACCGTCACTTTCCCACACAGGCCAAGGATGTCAGCAAAGGACATACCGCCGAACCAGTCACCATTGCGATGCACCTCCGCCTTGTCGATATCGATGACCTTGCCGACCTGCGATAGGTAGAACTGAGCATTCGCCTCGACTTCGTCCGCGCTGAGCTTCTTCGTCCGCGCCTCGTCGCGACCGCTGGGGTCGCCGACCATGGCCGTGTAGTTGCCGATAATGATGACGGCTTGGTGGCCCAGTTCCTGAAACTGCCGCATCTTCCGCAACGGCACCGAATGCCCCAGATGCACGTCGGCTGCGGTCGGATCGATGCCGTACTTAATCCGCAATGGCTCTCCCGACTCACGGCTGCGCGTGAGCATGGCCGTCAGTTCTTCTTCAGGAACAATCTTCTCAACGCCACGACGAATGACGGCGAGCTGGTCTTCAACGGGAGGAAAGGGCATGGCAGAAGTCTGGGTCAGAGATCAGGATGTTCGATCGCGTGGATCGCTTGACGCAATTCAACACGACGCTCAGCGTTCATTGCAAGGACAGCAACGGTCGTTCTTCCGATGTTGGTCAATCCGGCCAATTCACCAGATGGCAGCTGCACGAGATGTTCAGTCCAACTGTCGTTGCGAGGGTGGAACAGCCTTGTCAACTCGCCCGTGGCGGGGTCGATCCCGGACAGATTCGGTCCCTTGTGAAGATTGCATCGACGGCAGGCAAGAGCCGTATTGCCGATGTCATCCGTGCCATTGTGTGACAGGGCGACGATGTGTTCGATCTGAAAGAGTTGAGCGAACAGACGTTGTGGGATGCGACAATACTCACAAGAGCCATCAGCACGAGTGCGGACGAGTTCGCGGCTGGCTTCGTCCATCAGGAGACCGAGTGACCGTTCTGGTGATTGGCCTTCAATCGCAGCAGCGTGATCACGTCCATCGCCTCAACATACGTCTCGTACTCCTGCCGCTCCTCCTGCGTGAGTGTGCCCTCGTTTGCTTTGTGGCCGAGGTCATCAAGAATCGCTTGAAACTCGGCATTGGGAGGCAGATTCGCAAAGTGATCGGCCAGTTCAGGAGTAAACGTCTCCGTGAACTGTTCGAGATATCGCCGAAGGCTGGTGCTGTCGAGAGTGGCCATGAATGAATTGTACCATAGAGACTCCACTTCATCCCAGTGGAGATGTTGTGAGTTGGTCCTGCGGATCCTGTTGATAGTATCCGCGAAGCACATCGTACAAGTCTGGGTGACGGGAGGACAGCGCAGCGGGACGACCGAAGAAGGTCTCGGTGGCGACGGCGAAGAACTCGGCGCGGTTGGTGGTGCCGTAGCAGTCGAGCAGGGGGGGGGCGTAGGAGTGGCAGTCGTGGCGGAGTTGCTGGAACTCGGCCTCCATCACGGTGGCCCAGCGGGCGGCGAGGTCTGGCGAGGGCAGGGGAGGCGTGCCGTCGAGTTCACGGCCGTTCTGCATATCGAGTTGGTGGGCGAACTCGTGCAATACGAGGTTGTGACCCGGATGCTGTCCTCGACCACCGGCGAGGGCGTCTTCCCACGAGACGATGACCGGCCCGCGATACCACGCCTCGCCCAGTCGGGCCTGCCGATTCTGGATGACCACCCCCGCTCGTCCAATCTGCACGTCTTTCGCAATGAATTCCGTGGGATAGATCAGGATCGAGAGCACGTTGTCGAAGTGCTCCTCTTCGAAGGCCAGTACGAGCAAACAAGCCTGAGCCGCGATCGTGACCCGCATCTCGTCGGTGACAGTAACGCCGTTGCACCCCTCCCAGTTCTTCTCGGCGACGAACACCTGCACGCGACGTTCGAGCGTCTGCTCTTGGTCAGAAGTCAGTCGTGAGTAGTGCGTGACATTACGTCGCAGCACGTCCCGCCACTCGTCCGGAAACGGCTCCTGCAACAGCTTGCGACGGCGGTGACGTTTCCACCAATTGAAGAGCATGAGAGGCGGTCATTCAGGGGCTGAGCCGCCATTCATCCGCCAGACGTTACCCACTTGGGCCTCCCGTCGGTCCGGCCAGAAGTGGTACTGGACTGCAACATTGCTAACGATGAGGATTCGGTAGATCTCGGAACGCGATTCCCCCGCGGTGTCTGCCGGCGTCATGAGGGTCTCTTCGATGTCGTTGACGGCACTCGTGATCAACTCACGATCTTCGGGATGGGCGTCCATCCAGATTCGCGAGAGCTCTTCAATCGCGTCATCGGTCCAGCTGACATCGAACATCACAGATTCTTCAGATGTTCAAGGACCTCAGCTGTCGACTTTCCCCTGGGAGGGATGTCCGACGTCGCATTTCTTCGAGACTGACCGGGCCGTTGATCTGCGGGCGGAACGTCCCCAAGCGACGACCGTCGGGCGTCACTAACTCGACGGCATCGCCGGCAGTGGTCAACTGTTCGCAGACGTCTGGATGGATGATCGTGATCTGATTCATAAGCATTCTCCCCGCTTCTCTAATTCTATGCCCACTCGGCATGAGCGACAACTGTGATTCGGCGATCGCACTTACTCAGGTCCTTCCAATAAGAGCAGCGTCAGGTTTGTCAGGTTGAACAAGGCATGTGTGGTCATGACGGCGATCGCACTTTGTCGTTGGTGGTAGAGGTAGCCGAGGATCAATGCCAACGGGAGCAGGGCGAGCGAGTCGGGGAAGCCGTGGACTGAACAGAACAGGACCGCGACGACACCAATCGCCGGAGCAGTGCCAATACGGCGCGAGAGACCGTCCTGCAGGATCACGCGGAACAGCAGTTCCTCCTTGATCGGAGCAAGGATCACTGCGGCGAGTACGATCCAGCCGAAGGTCTCAGCCGTCGGCTCATTGAGCAGCAGTTTGAGAAACGGGTGCATGTTCTCATCGGTGCGGAGCCAGAATGTCGCCAGCAGCAGGAGGAACACGGCTCCTACACTCGCGAGGAATGCCTGTCCTCCTTCTGCGAGTTGTCGATCGAGATTCTGAAGAGTGAAGCCGTAGTCGCGCGGTGGCGTGCGTTGCATGCCTGACAAGAAGATCAAGGCGATCACGGTCACAAACGCGCCGTCGAGACACACTTCCTGCACATCTCGCACGTCCTGCGTGGGGGAGACGTTCGGCTGCGTGAACACAGCTTGAGTCTGCATCACCGCAAGGAGCGCCACATACACGGCTGCTGCTGGCAAGGCGACCATGAGATGCGGCGATGACAGACGCGGAGCCGTCTCAAGAATCGGCCGTCCTCCACGCCAGCGGCGAACGACAACCGTCCACGCCTGCAGACTGGCCACACCGAGCAGGGCGATCAGAGTTCTTCCGAACATAACTCCTCATTGAAGGTGCAGTGATTCGACGAGCGAGCCTATCTGTGAGTATCAAGCAAGGTCAACGGTGTCTCAGTCAATCGTCGTCACCCTATTCGTAACATTCGCGTCATTCGCGGTTCAGTTTTTTAACCACGGATGACACGAATGACGCGAATGTCCGGTCGAGTTTCGCTAAGGGCAGTCGCCGGTTATTCTGTGATGTCCCCCAGCGGCCTCTCATTACGACGGAGAACTCATGGCGACGCGGAATGCGCGGATCGGTCTGGTCCTGTTTGCGGTCTATCTGGTGTTGTACGGCGGGTTCGTCCTGCTCAACACGTTTGCTCCGCAGACGATGGAGGCGACGCCGATCGCAGGCATCAATCTGGCCATCCTGTACGGCTTCGGGCTGATTATCGCGGCTCTCCTGATGGCACTCCTCTATGGCGTGCTGTGTACGCCTGAGGGTGACGTCGAGACGACTCCTTCGCAGTTGAAGGGGGACCAATGATCTACGAATTCTCTTTCGGAGCAGTGGCCGTCTTCGCCCTGTTCGTGGCGATCACACTCGGGCTGAGCTTTTATCTCGGCGGGAAGGCCAAGTCGTCAGCCGGATACTTCACCGCTCATGGACAGATTCCGTGGTTCGTGAATGGTATCGCCTTCGCAGGCGACTATCTCTCAGCCGCATCGTTTCTCGGCATCTGCGGGATGATCGCCTTCTATGGGTACGACGGATTCCTGTACTCGATCGGCTATCTGGCTGGCTGGATTGTCGCCCTGTTTGTCGTCGCAGAGCCGATGAAGCGACTGGGCAAGTTTACGTTTGCAGACGCCCTCGATGCGAAGTTCGACTCACGAGGGATCAAGATCGCCGCCGGCATCAGCACGCTGGCGGTGAGCATCTTCTATCTCATTCCCCAGATGGTCGGCGCGGGCGTGCTGGTGACGCCCCTGCTCGGACTACCGCACTGGGTCGGAGTGGTACTCGTGGGTGTGGTCGTGATCCTGATCGTGGTCACCGCCGGCATGGTCTCGACAACCTGGGTGCAGTTCCTCAAGGGTTCGCTGCTGGTCATCTTTAGTGCCGTGCTGACGGTGGTGCTGCTGCAACGCGGCTTCGTTGCCGACAGTGGCGGCGTGGATGTGAATCGGGGAGATGATGAGCAATATCACTTTCGTGGAGTGGGTCCGGTCCAAGCCAGTCTCCTCGATTCGGAATTGGAGAGAATCGCCCGCGATGATTACGATGGATCGGTCGTCGAGCCGGAAGGACCGTGGAAGGACACGAAATTCGTCCGATTTCGAAACAGCGATACTGGAGTTGTGAATGTGTGGAGCATTGATGAACTCGATGCAGACGAGATGGAGTGGTACACGACGATCAAACCATCTGCCACAAGTGCATACCGGCTCCGTGAAGCACAGAGTGTGACCACCACCCCAGAGGGGCGAGTCTTAGTCAACGGTCTGGAGAAAGGGACGAAAAAGGGCGAACCCGAATTGCATCCGGTCGGGTCGATCAGCAAGTTGCCCGATAACGCGCAAGGGACAGGTCCCGTCGGACCACTGGAGTTCTTCCGAGTTCTGCAGGACAGCGAGATCGTTCTTTGGAAAAGTCAGACGATCATTGAGGAGGACGGCACGACAACGACCGTTTACTACCAGAAGCCGACACCTGGTTCACAAGTGTTGCGACCGGGAGAGCATCCGACTTTCAAGGGCATCCGTAGCGACGATCCACTCGACAAGCTGAACTTCCTGTCGCTCATGCTGGCTCTGTTCTGTGGGACCGCGTCGCTGCCTCACATTTTGATTCGGTACTACACCGTCAAGGACGCGGCAGCCGCCCGCAAGAGCACGATCGTCGGTATCGCGAGCATTGGTTTCTTTTACGTGCTCACGCTGTACATGGGCCTCGGTGCCATGACCAGCGGGGCGATGGATGTCACCAACAGCAACATGGCCGCCCCGCTGCTGGCCCGCAGCATGAGTGAGCCATTGTTTGCCATCATCTCCGCCATCGCCTTCACGACCGTGTTGGGCACCGTGAGTGGACTCATCCTCGCCTCCAGCGGCGCCGTCGCTCACGACTTGGTGAAGAATGGCCTCGGTGTCGAAATGAATGACTATCAACAGGTCCGCATCGCCAAAATGGCCTCGGTCGTCGTGGGGGCGATCGCGATTGTGCTTGGCATCCTGTTTGAGAAGCTCAACGTGAGTTACCTCGTCGGCTGGGCCTTCAGTGTCGCCGCCTCGGCCAACCTGCCGTCGCTGGTGATGCTCTTGTTCTGGAAGGGCACCACCAAACAGGGCATCATCGCCGCGATCATCGTGGGCATGGTCAGTTCCCTCGGCTGGATCCTGCTCAGCGGCGACACCTACGCCAAGGTTTACGGTTTACCCGCAGCGGACGCGATTGTCCCGTTCAGTCAACCGGGCATCGTGACGATCCCGCTGGGGTTCTTGACGCTTGTGTTGGTATCGTTGATGACCGGAGGTCGAAAAGACGCGTCGGTCGCATCTCCAAGGTGATCCATGACAGCAGTGATCGCGTTTGGCCCTGTTCTGTTGGTGATCCTCGCGGAGTGTGCTCTCTGGATTGTCTGTCTGCGAGTCGGTCTGCGCTGGCCGCATGTTGAAAGCGTCAGTTTGCGAAAACTGCTCGCTGTGATGCTTATGACAAAGCTTGGTCAATTCTGTCTTATTCTGGCCCTTTCGAGACTTGAAGTTCCCGATGAGCAGGCCGACATGGTCGTTCGATCGGTCGCGGTAGGCGGACTCTTGTTGATCCCTATTTTTACGATCATCGCGGTTTTCCGCTTGAGCGTGCTCCAGTCGGTTAAGGCATCTTTGCCGACATTCATTGCTTCCATTATTGGAGCCTTGCTCGGGTATCTCATTGTCGGCAACGTCACAGAAGCGTTCGTGGTGTCCAGCAACTCGATGGCTCCCACGTTGCTTGGCCAGCGTTTGTCTGATTCGTGTTCGGAATGCGGCGAGATTTGTTACAGCTCTTTTGCTGACTTGGCATTTCATGAATCGGGCATTCCAACGGAAGCGATTTGTCCCAACTTTCACATTACGGAATCGGATAGCGTGACCGTCGATTCGCGATCAAGTGATCGAATGGTGGCGGCAAAGTATCTTGATCCAAATCGCTGGGATCTCATCGCCTTCCGACAACCGGACGACCCATCCACGGTCTACGTGATGCGCCTCGTCGGACTGCCAGGAGAAGAGGTCATCATTCGTGATGGGACAATTTTTGCAAATGGTCAGCGACTGACACCTCCCGAAACTCTTCGGGGAATCCGTTACATGACCGACGATGATGGCCACCGGCAATGGCCGGCAAATTGGGGGTCACCAGAGCAGCCTGCGAAGCTGGGCACGGATGAATATTTTGTGCTGGGCGACTGCTCCGTTCGCTCTCGCGACTCACGTTTGTGGGAACACGGAGCGCCTGGGCACCCGCCATATGCTGTTCCGGCATCTTATGTTGTTGGAGTCGTCACTCATATCTACTGGCCGATTAGTCGTTGGCGAGTCTTTCGATGAAATCAGGGCCAGCGACATCGCCTCGGTCACCGAAAACTGAGGACAATGATTGGACAATGGCAACTCCTTTTGGCAGAGTCTGTTCGTGAGCGATATTCTTCAACAAATTTGTGAATACAAACGCACCGAGATCGACGCGGCGAAGCGCACGGTTCCGGAGGCCGAGTTGGAACGACGACTGGCGTCGGCGCCGACAGTACGAGACTTCGTTGATGCCCTCACGGTCAAACATCCGATGGGACTGATTGCGGAGGTTAAGAAGGCGTCGCCGTCGGCGGGGTTGATTCGGGCCGACTTTGATCCTGTCGTCATTGCGATGACGTACGCGGCTCATGGGGCGGCGTGTGTCTCGGTGTTGACTGACGAGCACTACTTTCAGGGGTCGCTGGAGTACCTCAAGCAGATTCGTACGTCGATCGACCGGCCCGTGCTGCGGAAGGATTTTATTCTGGATCGGTATCAGGTGATCGAAGCACGCGCTGCGGGGGCCGACTGTGTGCTGTTGATCGCCGAGTGTTTGGATGACGCCGAACTGGCGGACCTGTATGCGTATGCGACCGGACTGGGGATGGCGGCGTTGATCGAGATCTACGAACCGTCGAATCTCGACCGCGTGCTGCGTCTCGATCCGCCGCTAGTCGGAGTGAACAACCGCAACCTCAAAACCATGACGACCGACCTCGGCCACTGCGTCGCGTTGCGGAAAGAAATTCCGGACGACGTCCTGATGGTCGGCGAGAGCGGCATTCACGAACGAGCAGACGTCGAGCGGTTGCAGAACGCGGGCATCCACGCCATCCTCGTCGGCGAGACACTCATGAAATCGCCGGATATTGGAGAAAAGGTAGACGACTTGTTGGGTAAAGCTTGAATTCCGAGAGGTCTGGACAACATCGCGAATGGCCATTTCACGCAAACAAATTTTGCGAAAGTTGAGGGCAAGCGAAAGGCGATCGAGTATCATTTGAATGAGCACATTCCTGCGCTGATCAGCCATGCGGATGAAGATCTGACGAGATACTGGCGGAAGGAAGTGGGTCATCTCATCGACGAAATGGAATGTTGGGCGTTACGGCTCACGAAGCACAACGACCTGTTGATCCAGACATCCGCTTTTCGCGACCGTCTTGAGAAAGTCCTGACAAGGAACGAGCCATGAATCCTGCAAAGTATGAGGCTCTGCGCGATCGATTTCGCCGGGTGTTTGACTCCAAATGGAGCCGGAACGAACTCGACAATTATGACGAATTGCGAGACAAGTTCGCCATCCACATGACAGAGATTGCGACCAACCTCTCTCGTTTGGCACATGCCTATGAATCGGACGATTGCGACACAACGTGTCTGGCGAATCAGGCGGAGTTGTTCTTTGTGGATTGTGTCCCCCACCTGATGGCCGCAGGGCAGATCTACGACGAAGTGCCCATGACGTTCCCGGAGCAAGCTGGCGTCCACGACTGGGAAGGGTTCGTGGATGAAGAGGTGGCCAGTTGAGCAACTCCGCAGTTGCAGGACGCCAGCATCCACGCCATCCTCGTCGGCGAGACGCTCATGAAATTGCAGGACATCGGCGAGAAGGTGAATGAATTATTGAATCAGACGTAATTCGTAATTGAGGTGGTCCGAAGTGTTCTCTTGGCTGTTTCGTCGAAAACCTGTGGGCAAAGTGGTTGTGCAGCCGATTGGCGAAGTCTTCGATTGGCCGAAGGAGACGATACTCACCCCCTGTGATCGCCTGATCTTCGCTGTTCCTTCGGCATCGGTCGGTGATGACGAGACATTCGGAGACATCATTCATTGCAACGATGATGCTAATTTCGCGATGCCCGAAAGCGACGACAAGATCTACATTCAACTTGAATCTGGCATGAGTATATGGCTGAGTCGCTCAGTTCAAGCAATTGTACTCGGATGTGATGACGACGACTTATCAGCAAAGCGCATTCGAGTTACTTCAGATTCAGATGACACCAATTGAGAGACGCCAATCAAATCGGTGAGTTTCATCGCATTATGTTCCCATCATCAACACGCACGGAGGCCCCATGCCCACCGAGACCAATCAAACTGTCGAACACGTCCTTTGCGTTCCCACGTTGCTCTTTCATGAGATCGGGCACTTTCAGGGGTTTATGCCGGATGTGGATCGGTATCTGAAGACGCTCCTGGACCCGCAGTACACGAGCTATCGGCCGCGGGATGAGGTTGAGGAGGACCCGAGTTACAAGCAGCTCATTCCTTACTGCATCTTTCGGCATGAAGGGCGGGTGTTCTACTACGCTCGGGGGGCCAAGGGGGGCGAGTCGCGGCTGCATGCGAAGCGGTCGATTGGGATTGGGGGGCACATTTCGACTGAGGATGCAGAGCATGAGACGAACGCGTATGACGTCGGTATGTGGCGGGAGATCAATGAGGAAGTCGAGATGGCCTCAGAGTTTGAGGTGAATTGTGTGGGGTTGATCAACGACGATGCGACCGAAGTGGGGCGAGTCCATTTAGGGGTTGTTCACGTTTTTGATCTGGAAGCGGCCAAAGTTCAGCCGCGGGAAGAGTCGATAGTGGAGACAGGGTTTGCCGAACCCGCAGAACTGGTGCAACAGCGCGATGCGTTTGAAACGTGGTCGCAGATTTGTTTGGACCATCTGTTTTGACCCACCGGGTCAAGCAAAACCGACCCACAAAACGACTTGATTGGCCGCCGTCGCACACCTTCGTGCCCGGTGTTCGCCGTCAGACAAAGGAGTGTCAGACGATGTTGATCTCTCGCCGCAACATGATGAAGAACTGTGCCCTGGCCGGAGCCGCTGTCACTGCAACCACAGCGTCGGTCGCTTCGGCTGCTGATGAGGCAACCGGCATTACCGACGTCCAGCTCGAGCAGATGATCAGTGGTCTGGGGCTGAAGCCGACCAAGAACGAACAACGCTTCGACTTCGGCTTTAAGGCGGCTCTCAACGAGGAAGAGTGGGAGTTGTCGATGTCAGCCGTGCTGAGCCAGGACGGGAATACCGTCTGGGTGATGGCGTGGCTCGACGAACTGCCCAAGTCGTCTGCGGACGTCCCACGGACTGCCTTGCTACGTCTGCTCGCTGCGAATGATCAAATGGGGAACGGTAAGTTCTTCGCCTACATTGCTGCGAACCGTCGGTTCGTGCTACAGCGAGTGGTTGAAACCCAGGGGATGTCAAAGGACGAACTCAAAGTCACGCTGCAAGATCTGGGGGCGACTGTCGTGGAGACCTACCCACATTGGGCCGTGGTCAACTGGAATGACGGGAAGGCCGCCAGCCAAGTCTCCAGTGGAGATTCCAAAGCTGGCCAGCCTCGGACTCGCTCGGCAGTGAACGAGTCGAAATTCCAGGAACCGGTTCGTCGCTAAGGTGTTGTGAAGTCAGACTTTTTGAATGCATTGTGATGCCCGGTGGCTGAATCCTGAGGGGGAATTCAGTAGCCGGGTATTCACATTTTCGTTGACGGAGAACCGAAGCATCAGGACTCTTCCGAGAACAAGGGGCCAATTTTGACAGGCCCTTGGACAGTGACGGAGCCACCGACCGGTCGGTTGTCGTTATTCGACTCAACTCGCTTGAAATCATCGAGTTCCGGTGGGCAAGGAGTGTATGAAGGCGTTGACAAAAAGTGCGGCGGTGGACATGATGGCTTTAGATGTGGGGTACGTCTCCCCATCAACCGCCTCGATCATTGTCGAGACAGGAACTCTGCCCGGCACATCTGAGTCGAGTCGTCTGAAGCTCCCTTCGGTGAGTCTCAGCTTCTGAATCAGCCTAAAACAACGGAAGTCGATACGGTGCCTGCCCAGCGCGGCCCGGTGATTGACTGTGCGACGGACAGACCGGAAGGAACCAGACCGGATGTCGAACAAGCCAATCCCGACTCTCGACGCGGTGTCCCCGTCAAAGGTTGCTCCCGCGTCGGTCGCTGAAATTGCCACCACTGTCAGTCGCCAACCAGTCGATCTCGGCACCTCAGAAAAAGGATCACGCACCTTGTTCTCACGACGCACACAATCGTTGCTCGGCGTGCAGGTGCTCTCAACCGGTTCCTATGTGCCCGACAATGTGGTGACGAACGAGGATCTCCGCGATCGGTACGATTTTGATCCCGAATGGATCAAGCAGCGGACCGGCATTGTCGAACGACGTCACGTGACCGACCCGGAAATCGCCACCAGCGACTTGTGTGTCGAAGCGGCGACGCGTGCCATCCGGGAGGCAAAGGTCGACCCGCAACAGATCGACCTTGTCGTGGTCGGCACGCTGACTCCCGATTACCAGATGCCATCCACCGCTTGCCTCGTGCAGGACAAACTGGGACTCGATGCTCCTGCGTTCGACGTCTCGGCCGCCTGTGCGGGGTTCATGTATTCGATGGTCACCGCAGCCCAGTTCGTGGCGACCGGCAACTCCAAGCTGGCTCTCGTTCTTGGTGCCGATATAAACAGCCGCGTTTCTGACCCCAGCGATCAGCGGACCTTCCCACTGTTTGGGGATGGATCCGGGGCTGTCTTGCTCACACGTGGTGGGCCGCACCAGGGGTTGATCTGCTATCAGATGGGTTCGGACGGCGCCGCAGCCGAGCAACTATACATCCCCCATGGCGGGTCGAAGCATCGTGTCAACGAAGAGTCTCTCCTGACCGGAGAACATTACGTGCGGATGGACGGACGCAGTGTGTTCAAATGGGCCGTTCGCATGTTGACGGACACCATCGAGCTCACGCTGGAGAAGTCCGGCATGAGCCCGCACGACGTCTCGCTGTTTCTGCTCCATCAGGCCAACATCCGTATCATCAACGCGGCAATGGAGCAATTGGGAGTCCCACCGGAGAAGGTGTTCAACAACATCGAGAAGTACGGCAACACGTCCGGCGGGTCAATCCCCATCGTGCTTGACGAAGCTCTCCGTGACGGACGCATCGAACGCGGGGATACGATCCTGATCAGCGGCTTCGGTGCCGGCCTCACCTGGGGCACCGGCCTGATGCGGTGGTAAGCATGTCAGTTTGTTCGACGACTCATCCTGGCGACGGGAATTGACTGATCAGTTGTCAGCATTGGACACCGGTCTGCCTGGAACCGTCTCCTCAGGCTCGTCTCTCTCCCGCTGCTCTGCGGCAGCCACCCCCACAACGGGCAATGAATCCGCCGTGCCGATGACTCGTTCGGCGACAGCATCCAGCGGCGTTGCGTCGACGCTCTTGCGGAGCAGGAAATAGATCACGGTCGTCGCTGTCCAGAAGTAGCTGGTGACAAATCCGACCAGCCCGAGTCCCGCGACTTTCTGCCAGAAACTGACAGCAACGATCGCGAAAGCATCGTCCTCAGTTGTTCCACGAAGCAGCCCGTTTAGCCCTTCGTTGCCCATTCCAGACGCAACTGACCATTCGGCGAGTGGCATCAGCAAATGGATGATCGTTGCGACGAATGTCAGCAGGACAGAGCCATAGAGGAGCGCCAGAATCATCAGCCACAGGGCGTACCAGGGTCGGCTGAAGAGATAGCTATACGCGCGGCTGAAGGCCTCGAAGGAGTCTGCATCTTCGGTGCCGATCGAACTGAGCATCAGCGGCCAGCCGGTCGCCAGTCCCAGCAGAATCAGCGTCATCACGCCTGCCAGAAGCAATGGGATCCACCAGAAAACTCCGATGAGAATCGGTCCGACGGAAGGAATCCGGCCGATGACTCCGCCGACGATACACACTAACCACAAACAACTCACGCCGAGCAATGGCATCAAAGGAGCCCCCAACGATGCCGGCAGCTTTTCCATCGAGAATCGGAGCGACTCCCGCATGCGGACGGACTTGTCTGCCGCAAATCGGACAGCCGTGATCCGCGAGATGGCCACGCCGAACAGCCCCCAGATGATCAATGACCACAGCAGATGAGTCCAAGTCACCGCCAATTGTGACCAGGAATTGTCCCTTTGAAACAATGATTGGCCGGGCCCAATAACCGTCCACACTGGGTTGATGATTGCCTCGCCGTGACTTGCGGCCGCGTTCAAAGTTTCAACAGGTTTTGCTGGGAGCGCTGCAGGGTGAACCGCGTACAACTCAGGCGGCAAGCTTGCGAGTGGTTGCGACCAAACTTCAGGAGAAGTTGTATCGACTGCAAAGGGGAGCTCGTGGATGAGTTGTCCCCCCATGTCGATCAACAGGGCCGCAGCCATCCCCAGGACGAGTGCCCGCAAACCGATCGCGATCCGAAACGAACGAAACAGATGCAGCCAGGGCAGCCATTGCCGCAACTTCGTCCGGTCCGTGACGTGAAACTGTTCTTCGAGTTGCATCTGTGTCGTTGTGATTACGGGATTATCTCGTCAGGTCACTTGGAGGGCTTGCCACCCACATGGGTCGCTTTCCCAAACTGACGCAGAGCTTATCGAACCGATCGCTCAATTGCACTCGGCAACCAACGGCCCGGCGAGTTCTTCGAGGAAGAACAGACGACCCGGCTGCGTGGGCATGTAGGTCGAAGGAATCCACGGAGATGGCTCATGCCGGAGCGTCATCCACAGGCTGAGCCCTTGCCACATCATCCCGCGTGACAGCGAGCCGTCAGCACCGCCGATGATTTTGTCAGCCTTGAGGAACAAACCCGGCCCGATGGTATTCGCGTAGGCGGGGACGAGAGTTGTGCGGCTCTTGAAGCTGGTGATGGCGTTTTGCTCGATTGTCAGCGGGTGCAGCTTCGCAGCGATGCGGTGCGTCTGTGACTGCCACTCTTCGTCGGTGTCGTACTCACCTGCAAACTGAGGTTCCCAGAAGGCAATGTGGCACACCCGCCCGATGCCAAAAATCACCGTCAGCTTGGCCCCACCTTCCTGGAGTTCACCGATTCGGTCGCCATATGTCGGTAGCACATCCGTTGTGGCGAAATGTCGTTGATTCTCCGGGACCGTCAATTCGCCCAGCGGTCCATAGAATGCCTGCTCCATCGCATACTGAAAGGCACCCGAGTTATCCGACGGGAGCGTGTTGCCTTCCGCGTCGCTCCACTCATCCATGTTGAAGCCGTGAACGTGATCGCAGGACACGCCCCATTCCTTGAGGAAGTACACGGCCCAGCGGTACATGCCCATTGGACCGACAGGCAGAATCATGGCCGCCTGCTCACCCGCGTCTCGTGCCCGCTTGATCGTCAGTGCAATCTCATGACCCAACAACGTGTCGAAGTCTGCGACGCTCTCACAGGGGACAGGTGTAAACCCCTCATGCCACCATGCTTGCCGCTTCGTGATCGTTGCTGGATCGTCATCGACACACGCGTCGATTTTGGCGAGGTTCCAACCCGCGGGGAAGAAGCCTTCGAGCAGGGAGCCGTCGATGGTGGAGAGCAGATTCATGTTTGCCTGATGGCTATTGGCTAGCGGCTGACCGAGACCTACGTCACTTCTGCGAGCACGGTGTCGTCCACGTAGATGGGCAGGAAGGGATCGTAGTGGACGGAGAGGGCGATCGCATCGCTGGGGCGGCTGTCGAGTTCGATCAGCTCGCCATCTTTCATCACGCGGATGACAGCGTAGTAAGTGTGGTCCATGAGATTGTTGACGACGACATCTTGAGCCTCACCCCCGAGTTCGTCGATGGCCTGCCGCAGCAGATCATGAGTCAGCGGACGCGGCGGGAGTTCGCCTTGGACCTTCGCCTGCACCCGGCGGTCGATACTCGACGCCTCAAACAAGCCGATCAAGATTGGAAATGAGCGTTCACCATCGATCTCACGAAGAAACACGACCTGCTGGTCGTTGATCTCACTGATCACGATGCGAACAAGCTCCATTGGGACGAGCACAGCGCTACCTCAGTCTGCAGGCGGTCCCAGCGACCGTCGTTGTGAAGGGGAATGGATTTGCAGACGTGAGTATAGGAACCGACCGAGCCGACCATCAAGCAGCGATCACAGGACAGCGTGTAAGCAAGCACCACGAGTTGTTTTGAGCAGCCGGAGAGGCGGAAAGATTCACGAGCTTGTATCATCACCGGGGATGAACTGGTAGTCGCCCCAGTTGCGGGCGGCGATTTGTCGAAGTAGTTTCTCACCCTTGTCCTCCCCAAAGCCGATGGTGTGGATCACGACGCGGCTTTGGTTGGACTGAGTGACGTTTTCAACCACTTTGTGTGGGAAATCGCCGTCAGTGAGGAAGTAGATCATGTCTGGCCGGAGCATGAGAGCAAGCAGGAGCGCCTGTTCCGGATTTGTCTGCCCGTCGGCTTTTGCCTGAGCGGCCCAGCGAAGGTACTTGTTCTGAGTGCTCGGCAGAGCGGGCATCATCGTGCGTGAGGGCATGGGGATGGCCCGATCATTGAAATACACAATGAAGAATTCCTGCTCCGATGTCATTTGACCGATCGATCGCACCAACTCCATTTTCACGCGACCGAATCGCGTCAGCATAGGCCCGGGGAAAGGGTGGTTCATGCTGCGAGAGGCGTCGACGACATAGACGATCCGTTTGCCGTCGACAGGCAAGCCGAAGAATGTGCTGTTGCCTTCATCGTCACCATGAGCCTCTCCGTCTCCATCGCCGCTCCCGTTGAGGTCGCGATCGCCTTCGCCCTGTCCGCCAGCAAGCCCGACCGTCTGTGTGAGGGACTGTGGGGACGGCACGTCCGCGAGTTGCCATTCGAGTGAGCCGACATCTGCGATATCTGTGATGCCGTTTGAGAGTGCAGAGCTGTGCGTCTGGAGAAAGATCGCCTGCCCCAAGCTGTCGCCGCCTGCAGAATGTTCATCAGGGACGATCTGCAATGGCTGATTGTCGAGCGACTCCAGAGACTCGGCTTCGCTCCAGATGGTTTCGATCGTTCGAGACGCGGGCTGAGATGAAGCAGGCAACAACCACAGACCGCACATCACCGCGAGAGTGATGTGCACGACCGTCGAGATGGCGACCGCGTTGGTGGTCCGCCAGCTTTCGGGCGTCCATCGGGTCCGCTCTCTCAAGTTTATCCACCAGGCTTTCACAACCGCTCTCCAATCGCGACTTTCCTTCTCATCGGTTGAGTCGAGTCGGACTGTCGCGACAATCCCAGCGTACCAGCCGCATTCCACGCACGCCAAGTCGACTTTGACGAACAGGTTCTCGTGAGCGAATCTGCCTCCGAACTGGGGCAATCGTCGGTTAAACTGATATCAGGGCAACGGTTAAAGGTCGTGAGGAGACCCATGAGCACTACGATCGAACCAAACACCGACAGTCAGCCGCAGTCAAAGGCGGGTGATCACCCCATCGTGTTCTTCGATGGAGTCTGCGGGTTATGCAGCCACGCGGTCGACTTTGCGATGGCCCGTGATGCCAACGCGACCTTCCGATTTGCCCCACTTCAAGGGGAAACAGCTCATGCCATGCTGCCTGAGGCAGACACCGCGAACCTCAACTCGATGGCAGTCGCAATCGACGGCAAGATCTATCGCCGCTCGTCGGCCGTGGTCCGCATGTTGTGGGGATTGGGACCATTCTGGCGATTGTGCGGTTGGTTGTTGTGGTTGATCCCTCTCCCGCTTCGAGACCTCGGCTACAAGGTTGTGGCGAAGTGGCGGTATCGCCTGTTCGGCAAACACGAGTCGTGCCGCCTGCCAACGCCCGAGGAACGTGAACGGTTTCTGCCATGATTGGTGGAGCAAGCTGCTAGCTTGCTTTGAGGGGTCGGATGAGACCTCATTGAGTGAGCAAGCTGGCAGCTTGCTCTACGGCCCAATCGCGAACAGATGTTCATGCGTGCGGATGTAGAGATGTCCATGAGCAATGGCGGGGGAAGCTGAACAGCGTTCGCCCAGCTCGTTCTCGGCGATCACGTCTGCTTCCGGACCGGAACCGGGTTTGACGACTTTGGTTGTTCCGTCATCTGCCAGAAAGTAGACCAGTCCCCCAGCGGAGACAAGTGACGGACTGAAGTGTTGACCGAGCCGCGCTCGCCAGACCCGCTCGCCCGTCTTGGTGTCGTAGCAACTGGCCGTTCCCCGATCATCGGGCACGAACAGGTAACCATCGGCCAGCACGGGGGACGGGACGTAACTCTTGGATTCCTGTGAATGCCACACGACGTGTGTGTCCGTCACGTCGCCCGATCCATTGGGCTTGATTGCCATGACATGATGCGTGGGAAAACCACAGGCCATGAAGAAGTATTGACCGTCAAAGACCATTGACGCGACGAATTGCTCAGCCGGTCCCTCGACTCGCCAGTGCTCGGAGCCGTCGTGCGGGTCATAGCTGATGATGCTTTGACTGCCTGAGATGACCATCTGTGTGCGACCGTCGATCTCACGGATGAGCGGTGTGCAGTAACTGCGAATGCCGTGCGGTCGCTCGATTTTCCAGATGGTCTCGCCTGTCGCCGTGTCGAGAGCAGCCAGGTATCCTTCGCCGTCGTGATCGCCGTTCACGATCAGAGTGTCCTCAAACAAGACCGGGCTGCTGGCAAATCCGTGCGCACTGATGAATTCACCGATTGATACGAGCCACTGTTGCTCGCCGGTGAAGTCGTAGGCAGCGACCACGATCTCGCCCGGAGTGACAGGTCGCGGGCTGCCGACGTTGGGGGCGGGAACAGTGTTGCCGTCGACCTTGAGAAAAGTGACATAGATCATTTCGCCATCTGTCACAGGTGTGCCCGAAGCATGCGAATTGAGTGTGTGCTTCGTCTCGACAGGTGCGGTGAAGATCGTCTGTCGCCAGCGAGTCGTTCCTGTCAGTCGATCCAAACAGAGCAGTTGCCGTTCGGTCGTGTCCGGGAGGAAAGTCGTCAGGAACAGGTGGTCGCCGGAGATGACGGGGCAGGAATGTCCGATACCGGGAACAGGAATCCTCCATGCGATGTTTTCGCCCGTTGCTGCGTCCCATTGAGTTGGGAGATTGACTTCCAGACTGGTGCCATCCCCACGCGGTCCGCGCCAGCCGGGCCAGTCTTCTGGCTGAGCGGAGGAGGTTGACATCACAAGGCCGAGGACCGCGAGAGTGAGGCGTTGCAGCATGAGGGGCACACCGGTCAATGAAGCGGGAATCGATCACACCGCCAGCGTACTCAATGCTCAACGCATCCGCCATCACGCACGCGTTTCGCCGCACACTTAAAATATGCGGCTCGACGGGTGTGGATTTCCACTCACTCAGCGTCTTCAGTGGCCACCGAGGTTGGCTCTCCACGTGGACCGTAAGCGGTGGTGTGCATTGTGAGTCGTGAGTCGTCGACCTCGATTCCCGACACCTGCATCGTCTGTGTGCTGCCGACCAATGCCGTGTTCCGATCAGTCGCAGAGGCTGACCCATTGAAGTTCACGCGAATCGTGGTCTCGTCAGGATAGGTGATCTCCAGGGCGAGATCATTTGAACCGTCTGGTGCCAATGGAGTTCCCCAGTCGCGCGGGGCAGGGAAGCGGATTTGGTGTGCCTGTCGACCATATTGTTCATCGGCCTGTGCGATTGTTTTGCCGTTGCTGACAAGTTTTGCCTTGGCCAGATGCAGTTGCCAAGCGGGTGAAGCGGTCAGCATGAAGTCGTCTGCACCGAACGTCATGCGCGCCTGTCCCTGAATCGACTGGGCAACCAGTTGTGTGACATGAGCCGGTGTGTCGTCCTCTCCCAACATGGCTGCACAGCGAATGATCGCAGACATGGGCAACTCGGCGACAATCTGGGGATCGTCGAGCACTTTGGCGAGCTTGCCCCGTTGGTCGGAGTGGTAGTAAAGCGCGAGTTGGAAGACGCGACTGTGATGGTTTTCGAGTCCGATGTCGAGATTGCAGAGAATGGCATCTTCGGCGGCGTCCACTCGGTGGTTCCGTTCCAGTACACGGGCACAGAGCAGGTTCGCTTCCCAGACGTCGGTCGAGTGCTGCAAGGCTTCCTCAGCAATGGCGACCGCCGTCTCACTGCCGAGGTAATCCTCAATTGCTGCCCGATTGGCGAGACCGGTTGCGAGCATGTCATCTCGACGGAAGTGTCCGCCGCCCAGCTCATTCAGTTTGCGATAGGTATCGGAAGCGGACGCCCATTGACCGAGTGATTGCTGCGTGCGGGCCACGTAATACCAGTACGGGGGATAGGCCTCCATGAACGGTTCCATCCGCCGCAGAACCCGCAGTCGTACTTCAGGGTCTTGTTCGTTCCGCGCCCTCTCCAACCGGTCGAGGTCAGTGCCTCGGATAAGCCAACGGTCGGGGATTTGTTTGCTTTGAGTGAGCTTCCAGAACGTGTCGAGGAATTCCGACGACTTGCGAACGACCCCGGTCATCTCCTGCCGATCGACCTTGAGCAGTTCGCGATCACGATCGAGGGTTGTGCGACGGTAGTCCCACCAGCTATCGGCGCCGGTCTTGATTGCGGTGCCGACTTGGGCCGTTGCGATCTGTGAACTGAATGCCAGCACGTTCCATGTCAGCTTCTGTGCGACAGTGCGTCGATACTGATCCTTGAGAATTACCCGCTCTTTGTCGGCGATTTCAATCCCGCCGATCTCGTCCAGCACACTGGTGTAAAGCCGAATGACCTCCGGGTCCTCGATGCCGCTGAGGTTGAGGTTGTTGAGGATCTTCTCCTGTTCCTCAACAAGCACGGCTTTCGTTGGTGACTTGCGAATCCGATGGAAGGCCGCACGGCAATAGTTGAGTGCCACAGCAGCTTCCAACCGCTCTTTGCGGGGAATCTCACTCGTCTCCTCTGCCCAGGACATCGGAGTGAGACTGAGCAGGGCGAAGAGTGTCAGAATGGCTCGATCACGAAGTGGTTGCATGAGCATGACGGCGGGGTCAATCGAGGAAGGTGACATCCGGATCCTTGGGGGAACCGCACTCGAAATGCGAGTGACTGATGCAGATCTCTGCAAGCGATGTACCAAGCCCGTCGCAGACAGGATCTGTTGCTATCCTATCTCGATGCGCGCCCGTCCGAAGGCCACATCCTGCCCTCAGAGCGGGACACAACAACTTTTACACGTTGTGATTCGGCCTGAGTAAGCTGCGCAACGCATGAGCCGATTATTGGCAAGAGTTACAATATCGGCAGATTCTGCCTGACCGTTTCACAACAACTCGGCGCTGATTGCGACCACAATCTCGTCCCCAAGCAGAAGCTTGGGAACGAGGGAGCGCTCCCACGAGGACGTTGCCTGTCGTCTATGCAGCCCGCTTCCCGGAATGGGGGAGCGAGAAGGTCCGCTCATGGCGTGAGACACTGATGCCGAAGGAGTCACACATGGCTTGCACGACGAGTTCCTGTCGCTCGGCCCCCAATTCGGGATAGATCGGCAGCGCAACTGTTTCGGCGGATGCACGCTCGGCCTCTGGGAAGTCGCCCAATTGGTACCGCAGAGAGGAGAAGCACGACTGGAGATGGAGTGGCTGGGGATAGTAGATGGCACATCCGACGTCACGAGCACGGAGGCCCTCGATCAATTCGTCTCGGCGTCCATCGCGAACACGAACGACGTATTGGTTGTAGACATGATTGCAACCGGGCGTCGCTGTGGGGAGGTCGATGAATTCGCTCAGCCCACTGTCCGCCACCAGCTGTTCATATCGGTCCGCGTTCCCCTGACGTTGTAGCGTCCAAGTGGGGAGGTGCCGAAGCTTCACGCGAAGCACGGCTGCCTGCAGGGCATCGAGACGGCTGTTGATGCCGACTTCGAGATGCTGATAGCGACCCGCGTCACCATGCACTCGCAAACGGCGAAGGCGAGTGGTGAGGTCCCGATCGTCGGAGGTGATCATGCCGCCGTCACCGGCACCGCCGAGGTTCTTGGTCGGGAAGAAGCTGAAGCATCCCAGTGTCCCCAGGACGCCCGCCGTTCGACCGTCACTCGTGGAGCCGATGGCCTGTGCGGCATCTTCGACGATGGCTAAGTTGTGCCTGACAGCGATCCGCCACAACGGTTCCATGTCCGCACATTGACCGAACAGGTGTACCGGCATGATGGCCCGCGTGCGAAGTGTCAGCGCTGCTTCGACGCCGGCTGGATCAAGATTGAACGTGACGGGGTCGATGTCGACAAAGACGGGAGTCGCGCCGGCGCGAGTGATCGAACTTGCGGTCGCGAAGAACGTGTATGGAGACGTGATGACCTCATCGCCCGGACCGATGTCGAGTGTCATCAGCGAGAGCAGCAGGGCGTCACTGCCGGACGCACAGCCGATGGCGTCACGGGAATCACAGTACGCTGCGACTTCTCGTTCGAACTCGAAGACTTCATCGCCCAAAACGAATCGCTGTGTCGCGAACACTTGCTCGACGGCTTCGCGGACTTCCGCTGCGATCGTCTCGTGCTGTTCGACGAGATCGATCATCGGGACCGGAGTCGGTGTCGGGGCAGGAGCGACAGCAGTAAGCGGCAGGATGGATTCAGACATGGCAGCGACTCCATTCGCTGAGGACTCAGGAAATATCAATCAAGTGGTGCGAACAAGGGGTCGACTTCGTCGTGAAGCCTCGCCGCAAGTGCCGGAAGTTACGCCGGAAGTGACTGACATGTCAATACGGGGGTGCGCTCACTCAAGGGCCGATGGAAAGGGTGTTCCGGAGTGTCTCGCCGGCGTGGCGGGATCCGTCAGTTGTCCTTTGACTGTTCCTGTTTACGTCGTTCGGCAGCCTCGGCAATGATGCCATCAGGGTCATCTTCGAAGGCCTGTCGACAGCCGCTGCAACAGACGTAGTAGGTCTTACCCTTGTGGCTGACTTCGATCGTGCCCGCACCCCCAGTCACGATGCACTGGGGATGACCGCCGCCCGGTCTGGCGAGCCGGACCCCTGCTCGGGTGTACCCCACCTCAGCGACGCGGAAGAATCGCTGCTGATTCGCCTCCCGCTTTTCATGGAGCACCAGTGTTCGTTTGTCATTGAGGAGTTTGACGGTGATGCGATGCACGGTGCCCTTACCGTCGGGCAGTGCGTCAAGGGTGAGCTTGCCATCCGTCATGCGTCCCTGATATCGCCGCGTTTGCTTCTCGGGAGTCGTGAGTTCCAGCAGATAGAGACCTGACTCAGGATCGAATGTCAATCGGCCTTCCTCGACGAGTTTGCCATCAGCAACCTTGTACTGGAGGGCGACTCCCTGATCAGCAAAGTCCCAGATCCACTCTCCAGACTGCTTCCAGGCACCACGATTCGACCCGCGACGCGGTTGTCCGATGCCGCGCCACTCGCCGATGAGTGAGTTGAGCGGCTCCAACCCCTCTTGAGCGGCCTGTCGATCCGCCACGGCGACCGCTGCCGTCAGCGATCCCATCAGCAAGGCGAAGACTAGGAGTCGCGGCAGAACTCGTCGCTGAGTGAACATATTGGTCTCTCGATTTGTGATCGCAAGTCGGGAACATGTGGTCGTTGGAGACGACTCACAGTATTCTTAAAACAGATTTGACAAGAGGAAACGAAGAGAACGAAGTTGTGCTGACAAGTCTGAACTTCGTTCCCTTCTGTCCAAATGGATGTGAGGAGTGGCCCGCTTCGGGACTGATCGTCCTCTGCTGACTCCAGCATGGTCGTCTGCCCTGAGTCATTCAACACCAGATGCGACACAGTGTTCCGCCCAGTATGGCCGAATATCCAAACGGATGACTGATCAAAGTGTTCAGTCAGCTTCGCACAGCCATTGAGGCGGATTGAAACGGGGAATCGGAAGGGGGTGTAAAGTAATCAGTTATGGGATCTGGCTGACCATCACTCGGCTCGACATTCAACGTGCAGCCTTACGAATTCACCAGTCTGGCATGTGTCATCAAGAGGGGGCCGATGACCCGCGCAGACCTGCTCCTGCAGCACTCTCCTTGAGGTTCTTAAATGGCAGTTCGTCCATCATTCAGCGATGTCGTTCGCACCGGTTGGAGTGATCGAAGTTTTGGTTTGTTGATCGCGATAATTCTGCTGATGGTCGGAGTGACGGTCTGCGTGTATGCGATGATCGCATTCAATTCACAGGCCAAGAACGCGGCTGGCGGTCCCCCCATCGTCACAACGATGGTTCCTGACTTTGGTCAAGCGGACGAATAAACTGCAATTCGGGACGCGTCGTCACTCGCTACGCGTCAGCTTCTGAAAGAGTTCGAGTAGTCGCTTCGTGACCGGGCCGGGTTTGCCATCGCCAATCGTGCGTTCATCGACGGAGACGACAGGGATGACCTCCGCCGCCGTGCCGGTGAGGAAACACTCGTCAGCGACATACACGTCGTGTCGGATGAGGGACGTCTGCTGCACGGTTGTCCCATCTTCCTCAGCCAGTCGAATAACTGAATTTCGCGTGATGCCTTCGAGGATGCCAGCGTCGGGCGGTGGCGTTTTGAGCACGCCATCTTTCACGATGAAGATATTGTCCCCCGTGCACTCAGCGACCTCGCCCTTGTGATTGAGCATCAGAGCTTCGACTTTACCCTGGTCTGTGCCTTCGATCTTCGCCAGGATGTTGTTGAGGTAGTTGAGCGACTTGATGCGCGAGCTGAGCGCTGCCGGATGATTGCGGATGGTGCTTGCGGTCACGAGTTCGAGACCGTTCTCATAGAGTTCGGGCGGATAGAGCGTGATGGTATCCGCGATGATGATCACTTGCGGGTCACTTGTGCGACGGATGTCGAGTCCCAGTGTGCCTGCACCTCGCGTGACGACCAGACGCACATATCCATCGTTGATTTCGTTCGCTGCGACCGTCTCCTCGACAGCCTTGCTCATGTCGTCGACTGACATCGGGATCTCAAGTCGAATCGCGAGTGCACTTTCGTAGAGTCGATGCACATGGTCATCAAGCAGGAAGACCTTGCCGCCGTAAACGCGGATGCCCTCAAAGACACCGTCCCCATACAGCAGACCATGGTCGAACACGCTGACGACCGCCTGCTCTTGAGGGAGGAGACGACCGTTGATGAACACCTTTCCCGACATGAGTGACTCCGCAGATCACCTGACGAAAAAGCCCGGCTTTCTTGAAAGCCGGGCTCCGACAGGCTGTGGTATTAGATTGACTTAAGCCGCTTCTTCAAGGGTCTGAATGCGACCTTCGCTCAGTCGGACAATCCGCTTTGCTTGATCGGCAATCACACCGTCATGTGTGACCATAATGATAGTCAGCTGTTCGTCCTCATTCAACCTCTGCAGAAGGCCCATGATCTCTGCGCCGGTTGTTGCGTCCAGGTTACCGGTCGGCTCGTCCGCCAGCAGCACCTCCGGCTTGGAGATGAGAGATCGAGCAATGGCTGCCCGCTGCATTTCGCCGCCGGACAGCTCAGAAGGGCGATGCTTGAGACGATGTGACAAGCCGACCCGGTTGATGATCTCGGTTGCCGTTTCTCGGAACTCACCTCGGCGTTTGAAGTATTCCCATGCCGTGTGGCGGATCATCAGCGGCGTCAGCACGTTCTCCAGCAGAGTCAGTTCGGGGAGCAGATGATAGAACTGGAAGACGAAACCAAAGACATGGTTTCGCAGCTCATCCCTCGTTCCTAACGGCAAGTCATCAATGCGTTCGCCATTGAGCCGCACCTCGCCGATGTCGGGCGAGTCGAGCAGTCCGAGGACGTGCATCATCGTGCTCTTCCCACATCCGGACTGTCCGACGATTGAGATGAATTCGCCTCGCTCGACTGAAACGTCAACGCCACGTAACACGGGCACCTGGATCTCGCCCTTGATGTAGGACTTCGTCAGTGCAACGGCCGAAAGATGAGGCTGCGTGCGATTGCTGGACATGGGAATCGTGTCTCGAATGGTGAGTTGGTTGGGCATATCTGGGCCACTTGTTGTGAGGTTGACTTTCCTGAGAGGGCGAGGCTCCTGCAGAGCCGGATGAGGAAGAGCGTCTGTCGCCTGGCGGGAGCCTCGCCCTTCCATCACGACGGTGTCACTCGTATCGCAATGCCCTGACAGGGTGCAGACGTGCTGCGCGTCGTGCAGGAAGCACGCTGGCCAGAACAGCGATCGCCATTGCTCCCAAGGCAACCCAGATCACCATCCAGGGGCTGACTTCCGTAGGGATGTCCTTGAAGTAGTAGATCGTATCGTCGAACACCTTGCGGCCCGTCAACCAGGAGATAGCTCCCTCGATTTCGTTGATGTAATGGACGAACAACAGGCCCAAAACCACTCCCACACCGCTGCCCACGACGCCCAGCGAGAGACCGTACGTGAGGAAGATGGACATCACCCCTTGTGACGTTGCTCCGAGTGCCTTGAGGATCCCGATGTCGCGGGTCTTCTCAACCACGATCATGTAGAAGATCGCCAGAATGCCAAAGCCGGCAACAGCAATGATTAGAAAGAGCAGGACGTTGAGAATGGCCGCCTCAATCTCGACGGCCTGTAACAGGGGAGCACGCTTTTGCTCCCACGTGTAGATATTGAACTTGTGCGGTGCGAACTTATCGGTGGCCGCTTGCAGTCTTTCGACGACAATGGCAGCGTCGTCGTAATCCTTGAGTTTGATCTTCAACATGGTGACGTCCCCTTGACCGGATGACGGGTCCATCATGCCGCGGACCTTCTGGAGTTCGTCGATCGGGCAAAAGACGAAGTTCGAGTCAAACTCGCTCATCCCGCTGCGGAACACATCCACGACTGTCGCTGTGAAGCGTGCGGGTTCCGGAAGGCCGGTTTTTATGGTGCTGATGTGGACGTCCTCTCCGGGGAGGACGAGCGGGCGCATCTCGGTTTTGCCAGTCTCTTCGTTCTTGAAGGGGTAGGCGATGAGATTCTGTCCCACGTAGACACGGGCGGGGAAAGGTTCATCGGGGTCTCGAGCCTTGATGGGATCATTGCCGAACAACTCACTGGCCGGTTCCCCTCCTGTCGGATCGAAGGTGGACGGTGCGGTGGCTCCGCCCGTTCTTGCGTCCGGCGTCAACTCAGCCGTCCGGATCGATTCACTCTGACCGAATGGGTCAGGTTCCGCGTAAGCGACCGAATCAGCCTCTGATGCGGGCGCCTCGTAGAACGGCTGTTCCGGCTGAGAGCCGCCATAGGCCATCTCCCGGAGACTCTGAATATACAACCAGTCCGCCCGATATTGCTTGGCATCGTCACTGAGTTCCCAGTTGAGCGGGGAGTCTGCAGGGAACAGTGGGGGAGCGATCACGTTGCCTTCGTCGTCCGTCTCCGGCTGACGACCGACCAGGTGCACGCGCAGTGGACTGACGGCATCCTGTTGCTCGGGATCGATGCCGATAATTGTGACGGGACAGTGGGCGTACTCCTTATTGCGACTCCCCACGCCCAGTTCGAAGGTCAACATGCCATAGATTTCGACCGTCGGTGCCACTGCCTCGACGTACTCGCCGGCGACTTCCCAGACGTACTGTTCAAGCAATTCTGGATTGCTAGCCCCATCCGTACTGCGACTTTCGATGACCACATCGGAGATCAAACTGTGCAACCGGTCCCGCATCTCATAGCGGAACCCGGTCATCACACTGTTGACGACAATTAGCGTGGCGACGCCGAGCATCACACTGATGATGCTGGCCAAAGCAATGAACCGCGTCCGCAGATATCGGCTGGAAAGAAGCAGCTTATACATGTTGGCATCCTTGCCTGTAGGGTGGGCTGTGCCCACCGATGTGTCGCGTTGGATGATGGGCACTGCCCACCCTACGGTGCTATGCGGAACTGCCCTTCATCCAGTTGCCAAACCAATCTTTCATGATTGTCCGGTCATGATCTGAGATGTCGAAAAGTTCGTATTGATCTTCAAGCCCGCCAATACACTCCTGTCTGTAAATGTACTGTTGGCTTTTGCCAATTTTCTCAATAAGTTCCTCGAATCTTCTGCGGAAATCGGCGCGGTACTTTCGATGGACTGAGCAACAAATACTCTTGTCAGTCTCCTGAAACCCGGCATCATTTGTTGGGATTCTCCCCCTTCCTTCTGGCTTCAACAGCGGGAAGAAGATCACATCACGGATACTGCGGCTGTCGGTCAACAGCATCACAAGGCGGTCGATGCCGATGCCGAGGCCCCCAGCGGGGGGCATGCCGACTTTGAGGGCCTGGATGAAGTCCGTGTCCATCTTGGCCATCGAGTCCTCTTCTGACTGCCCTTGCAGTTGGGTACGGAATAACTCTTCCTGCAGATGCGGGTCGTTGAGTTCGGTGTAGGCGTTCGCCAGTTCCATCCCGTGGACGAACAGCTCGAACCGTTCGGCGACTTGCGGGTTGTCTTGCTTGCGCTTCGTCAGCGGGCAGATGGTGGCCGGATAGTCGATCACGAACACCGGACCGACGAGATTGTCCTCAACGCACGCTTCGAACACTTCGCTGACGACGATATCCGGGTGCGTGTATCCTGAGGTCATCTCAGCGATGAACTCGAGCTTGATGTCTCCCGTCTCGGCCAATTGACGGGCCTTCGCCTGCACCGCGTCTGTGTCGCTCATCTCGCAGCCGGCATGTTCGGCAAACAATTCGGCGTACGTCTTGCGAGGCCACGGCGGAGTGAAGTCGACGGTGTCCTCACCCCACGGAATCGCGAGTTGCTCACTAGCCCCGACCGTGAGGGAGGGGATTTCGTCGTTGGTGAGTTCCGCTTCCTGACGGGCGCGGCTCGTCAACACCAGGCGAATCGCATCGCACACAATGGCCTCGGTCAAATCCATCATTGACCCGTAATCGCCGTACGCCTGATACGCCTCCAGCATGGTGAACTCGGGGTTGTGTGTGGCGTCGATGCCTTCGTTGCGGAAGACGCGTCCGATCTCGTAAACGCGTTCGATGCCGCCGACCATGAGCCGCTTGAGGTGCAGCTCCAGGGCGATCCGCATGAACAGCGGGATGTCCAGAGCGTTGTGGTGCGTCGGAAACGGTCTCGCGGCGGCACCACCGGCAATCGAGTGCAGCACGGGCGTCTCGACGGCGACGAAGTTTCGCTCAGCCAATGTCCGTCGAACTGAGTCGATGATCTTCGACCGCAGCAGCAGCTTGTCTCGGACGCCGTCTGTGTAGATCAGGTCGAGTTCGCGATGACGCAGCAGTGTCTCGACGTCGGTCACGCCATGATGCTTCTCGGGCGGCTGAGTGAACGACTTGCAGAGTACGGTCAACTCGGTGACGAACAACGAGACTTCGCCCGAGTCAGTCCGTCGCAACTTCCCATCAACACCGACGAGGTCGCCCAGATCGAGGGCCCCCATCAATTCCCATTGTTCTTCTGAGAGATCGCCTCGCGAGAACAGGAGTTGAATCTTGCCTGTGGCATCTTCGATATCAATGAAGCGGAGCTTACCCGCCTTGCGACGCAGCATGATCCGACCCGCGACACGGACAGCTTCGCCCTCGATGCCGCTTTCTGGCGGACAGAGGGGGCGAACGTCCGCAATGGGGGCGTGACCGTCAAACCGCTGGCCGAAAGGATCGCGGCCCAGTTTGCCGATTTTTTGTGCCTTCTGCAGGCGTGCCGCCTCAAAGCGGTCTGGTTTCTTGGTTTGGGTCATCAGCCCGGTCAACAACTTCGGTACGAGCCATCAGCGCGGAACACGGACGGCGTGCGGGAGCGGGATGATCCTCAACTGAGGCGACTGCGTCAACGGCAAACCGGTTTTGACGTGAATCACTTCCAGTACTTGCCAAACACGAAGCTCGCAGCAAGAGGGACGCAGATGAGAACGCCAATATAGGGGAGCCACCCGAGCCAGGCGTATTCCACCACCAACATGCGGAGTCGGGGCAAAAAAGATTCCGCGATCTTAGGCAGCATCGGGATCACGAAGCTTGCACAGAGGATGATCTTGCCAATCTGTTTACGGCGATCTTGCTCAGCTTCGGTCAAGCTATCGAATGCGCGTTGATCACTCGCTTTGGCTCTTTTCTTTTTCCCAGGAGCCGGTTTTGACTTCTTCCCAGACTTGGCCGGAGCTTGCTCGACCTGTTGGACGACCGCTTCGTCGCGCATGCCGGGGGCGTAGTGCTGAGCGATCGCCTGATTGATCGAGCGAGGCGTGGCGATGACGGCTCGCACAGGTACGCCGTACCGCAGACGCAGTTCGTCCTCCAGATCGTGCTCCGGGGCGTCAACGCAGGCGATGAGCAGCGTGCCCTCGTCGATAAACAAGGGCAGGAAGCTGTGCTTCTTCACCAATGATCTCGGGACGGCATCGAGAGCCGAATCCTCCGGTAGCATGTCGTCCAGTTCGACATACGACAACCCGAGAGAGCTCGCGAGCGCCTGTGCAGCCGTCGCATGATCGATGAGTTTCATCTGGATGACCGCGTCCCGCTCAGACAGTCCGCGTGCGGAGGCAAAGTTCTCTACCTCCCGTTTCTGCTCGCGGGAGATGTGCCCCCCGTCGATGAGATTCTCCAGGAAAGGCAGACGCCCCATCGCGTCCGTCTCAACCTCGAACTCTCGACCGAGGCTCTCGTCGTAGTCGCGTTTCCGGTCAGGGTCCGTCAGGCAGAGCATGGCCTTCGCCAGCTCGTTCAACAGATCCTGAGACTGAACCGAGTACTGCCCCGTCGCATACTTGCGGACGTGATTGTTGAGCTTCTTGTAATGCGCCCGAATGCGATCAATGTCGTCATCGAACTCGGCGACTCGCAGGAGCTGATAGTGATTGGGCGGCCGCTCGACCGTTTCCGGAATACCGAGCCAGTCCTTATAGACGTCGATCGAGGAAGTTGATGTGTTCATGAGATGAAGAGTTGATAAGTCAACACAGAGCGGGACCGTCCGGCTTGACGGGACGTCACACGGGCATCAACTCATCATCTCATCAACTCGTCAACTACTCAACCGTGTAGCCCTTGGCGAGTTTCTCGAAGGAGTCGACGCCGTCGACATCGAGGCCCTGTTCGCGGAGGATCTCGATGTTGGCTGCTTTGTTGGCAGTCAGCTCCATCGCTGCGGCACTGATGCGACCGTTCTTGTCGTACTCGTAGGAAATTTCGACTGGTGATCCGGCAGGGAGATTAGGAGGGAGATCGTAGATCCGGAAGTCACCGATCGTGGTGCAGGCGTCCGGGTCGGTTGCGTCTCCCTCCAGGACACAAACGTGGATCCGCTGTTGATTGGGCGAGTTGGTGACGAACCTTTGTGACACCTTATAGGGCAGACCGGTGTTCCTCGGGATCATAATGTGATTGATCTTCTGCTGCCGATCGTTCGGGTCGGTGATCTTCACGCCGAGCGAGTGTGAGTTGACGTCGACCGTGCTGACGGATTGGAGTCGCTTAATGACGCCCTTGGTCATCTTGTTTTCCAAGCCGACTTCTTTGGCTTGCAGAATGGCGGCATGAATCGCGGCCCCCTGAGCGACGGCCTCTTCCGGCACCACCTTGCGGGTCGGCTCGTTGCCGGTGACATCACGCAGCATCGATTCGACAACAGGCATGTAGGTCGAGCCACCGACGAGGATGACATCATCAAACTCGCCCGGATTGACGCCCGCCTGCTGCATCACCAACTCGGTGGTGTCTTTTGTGCGTTGCATGAGGTCGCTGGTCAACCGCTCGAATTCGCCGCGCGAGAGCGAGACGGTCAGCGAGTTGCCTTTGTAGTAGATACGGACCGGGGTCTGAGCCGACTCGGAGAGGCTGCGTTTTGCCTCTTCGCAGTCCTGCGTCATGGTCATCATCGTTTCGGGGTCTTCCCGTGGGTCGTCGCCAAACTTCTTTTCGAACTGCTCTGACACGTGATCGACCAGTCGCCGGCTCCAGTCAAGGCCGCCGAGCATGACGTCTCCATCGGTCGCGAGCACACGGAAGGAAGTCGGCGTATAACGCACGACGGTCACATCGAACGTGCCGCCTCCCAAGTCGTAAACGAGAATGGTTTTTTCGACATTCCCGAGATCGGTACGGCCCAATTCACCCATTTGCCACGCGTATGACAGCGTCGCTGCGGTCGGTTCGTTGATAATGTCAATCACGTTCAACCCGGCGATTTGACCGGCGTCCTGTGTCGCCTTCCGACGGACATCGTTGAAGTAGTACGGAACGGTAATAACAGCGTTCGCGATTTTCCCCACATGTTCCTCGGCATCCTGCTTCATCTTTTTGAGGATGAGGGCCGAGATGAATTCCGGAGCGAGCTTCTTCTCCTGAAAGACAACATAGAAGTCTTTGTTGCCCATCTGTCGCTTGATGGCTTCGACGATGTTCTTGGGATTTTCCATCGCCATCCGCTCAATGGCGGGGCCGACGATGACGTGTCCATCGTCGCCGAACAACACGACAGACGGCGTGATCGTCCGGCCGTCAGAATTCTTAAGGGAGATCGGTTCGCCCTCTTCGTTGAGCTGTGCCATCGCGGAGTAGGTTGTGCCCAGGTCCACGCCAACTGTTTGGCCTTCCAGAAATTTCATGGAGACTCACCCTTGAATTGATCGTATTGCGAACAGGCCGAACAGCATCACCGGACGACATCAACCTGCAGGAGTGTACGCTGAATTGTGGAGAGCCCCTATTCTGTCAACGGCCCCTGCGACTTGCAAGCGCGTGCATTCGGCTGTCGAGCGAGATGTCGGATGGATTTCGCGGTGCGAGAGTCGGACGGCTGATTTATAGACCTGTCGACTGCGAATGTCCGGCATCGGTGACTGTGGCCGGGTGTGCTGTCGCCGGTGCGACCTGAGCCCAAGAGGCGCCACGGGAATTCGTTGTCCGTCGCCACTCCCACGAGGTGCCGGGCGGCAGCTCAATTCTGTCGAACTGCCAATCACGATCGGCCCGCAGAGTCAGTTGGGTGCCCGTCTCGTAGGTGCTGACGGCACCAGGGGCCAGCGTGCGAGCTTTGCTCCAGCGGCTGTCTGGTCCACGAACGTGAAATGTGATCGCCTCTTCACTCGCGTTTCTGAGTGTCGTGGCAGCAGGCAGAAATCGAGCGGACAGACACATGCCGGTCCAGTCCATCCTGCGGAGCGTCAACTTCGTTTGTCCCACCGCCATGGTCGGGACGTCGACGACTTGTTGAGTTTGTGAGGCTGTCCAGCGTCGCCAGCCCTGCTCGAACAATCGCGCCAACTCCGACTCATCGACGGCTGGAGGCAACGTCGTGTCTGTCTCCGGCGGTTGAACGGTCGCTGACGTTTGGGTCTGTGTGCCCCAGGCAATGCTGAGTCCAGGGTCACCGTTTTCCGTTGGAGACAACGCAAGGGTGACCGGTTGTCGCACATGAACGGATGCGTCGAGAACATGTTGCGGGGGCGACCGGGGAGTTGTCGCGTCTGTGGGTGTCGACGGAGCGGGGTTGACCGACAACGCGAGAGACATCCGAGGGACCTCGATCGATAGTCCTGTCTGCCCACTGGCATTAGGGATCGAGCCATCGCCCGGTTGCAAGTGAAGCGGGTCCTCCAGTCGCAATGCGGCCCACACTTCCGACTCTGTCATGAAGCGATCAAGTCCGGGGATTGCATGTGACAAAGTCGTCAGGTCCGTCAGCTCTTGAAACGGACGGCCAGGAATGTCGGACGCATAGATCTGTGCAGCTGAAGTCCCGGCAATCAGAGACGAGAGATGATCAATCACATCAACCGCCACGCCCGCTCGTAAGTCCGTCGTGCGGTCAATCTCGTATGCCGGTGGAGCAGAGGCTCGCACAGTCCCCACCGGGGGAGTCCGAGTGTTTTCGAAGCCGGCGACTGTCACGCCTAGAGTGAGGGAGACACCAGCGGTGTCCGTTGAGATGGATTCCGGATGCACCTGCAGGTGGGGTTGATAGACCGGGAGCGGCCAGAGTGCGTGCACCATCTGTGCGAGTGGCTCGTAGCTCACTTCAGTTGCGAGCCGGTCCAGCAGGGAGGGGACAGCAGACAAGAACTGCTCTTCAATCGTCTCCTTCCGCAAATACACGCCGCCCACAACAGCTGTTTCCACTTCCCTTTCATTCAACCAATCCCCTTGGAGAGTGATTGATTCAGGACTGCTGACGTACCAATTATTGTCCGGGATTTTGAACGACGATCGAAGTAGTTTGAATGAGAGTTGTTGATCCACAACCGCTGGTCGGACCTCAACGCGGAGCCAGACGGGCTCGCGATGTCCAATCACAATCTCAGCCGGTCCGGCCTGAAAGCCGACCTCTCCATCCGTCACCTCGATGTGGTCAATCCGCAGCGTGACGTTCCGCATCGCCAATTCCGTCCGCAGACGATCGGCTCCTCGTGGACGAAGGATCGCTTGAGCCAGCAGTGCTTCGAATGTCAGACCCCCGAACCTGACATCGAATGTCCGGTCGTCCATTTCAAACTGATCGGTGACATCGGCCAATTCGCCTGTGAGGCCACCTCGCTCAGCAACCAGTGCCGGTATTCCGTGAGCGACTGTTTGCATCGCGTCCACACCCAGCCGAAGTGCCATCGCATTCTCCACGATCATCACGGGATCGAACGGTTGTGCGGTTGTCTCTGCGTCTTCGTGGGTACGATCCTCGGGCAACGTGAATGCGTCCAAGTCAGGGAGTTCGTGATCGGGCGACAGCATCCAATTAAGTACGACATCGCTGTCATAGACACGTCGCCAGACATCGTGTCCCACGTCGTTGATCTCACTGTAAGCGATTCGCCCCCCTGCTTCCCGGACGGCGGTCGCCATCGTACGTCCCTCCGAGACGGGCACGAGATGGTCTTGTGTGCCATGAAACGCCCAGACATTGATGTTTGTCAGTTGCGAGGCAATCGCTGAATTCCCACCACCTGCGACAGGCACGACAGCTGACCATTTCTCCGGATACGCAGCGGCAAGCCGCCATGAGCCATACCCTCCCATGGACCATCCCGTGAGGACGCGACGCGCGGGATCAGTTGGATAGAGGGCTTCAACCTCGTCCAGAATGGCCATCGCTCGACATCCGTCTGGCGAGTTAGCTGACCACGTCTGCAGGATCGGGCCGCTGAGGCCCTCCGCCTGCGGGAAGACCACGAGTGCCGGAAAGGTTTCGGCTCGCAGTTTCACCAGTGGTCCGAGGCCCGCGTCGAGTTGTCGACGACCGTCGCTCCCGCGTTCGCCCGCACCGTGCAGAAAGAGGATGACAGGCCAACCACTCTCGGGCGGCTGACCATGCGGGACAAATACGACGTAACGGTGCTCACCGGTCTCGTCGCTGAAGGTGCGGTCAATGAAACCATGCAGTTCCGGCGGCGCATCGTCAGCGAGGACGGACATCGCCGACAAGACAATCAGCAGCACACCACACATCCGCCTCACGTGAGCCCCTCATGGTTACGGTTACCGCTTGCGGAATAGCTCGACCAAAGAGCATTCCGGGCCACGACTGGTCGTGCTAATCCGCAAGCGATGTTTGTTGATTTCATCGATGCGACGACATCAACCGAGTATAGGTCACATCATCCCGCGGCGTCGAAGTTCCGCGACCACCCCCTGCACAATGCGGTTGACATCTTCAGAATGTTGACCATTTGCAACATTCGCACTGGCGATTGATCGGACTGCATCGATTGTTCGCGGAATGGTGTCTGGAGAGCAGCCCCGGATCGGTTGATCGGCAAACCCATGTGCCGACAGCAGGCATTGTAGCGTGTCTGACAATGTCGAGAGATCTGTTTGTTGTTCCGGTGAAAGGGGTTGCCGGCCATGCCCCATCGTGAATCCCCGTAAGTCGGCTGCGGCCCTGAACCCGTCGGGGAACTCTGCCTGATACAGCATGGCATCAAACAAGGTGACAAGGTCGTATTGAATCTGTCGCGCGTCGTCCAACCGTCCACTCAGCGTGAGGTCATATAGCCGTCGCGTCAGTTCCGGCACGACACCGCTCGATGCGTTCGTGCCACCGTCACAACCCACCAGCATGAGAGGCATCAACGCTGCGTCCCAGCCAGTGAGGAAACTGAAGTCCGGACGATTGGGACGGACGGCTGTGATCATGCGAATCATGTGCGGGATATCGCCCGACGAATCCTTGATGGCGATGATCCGCTCGAAGTCTTCGCTTAACCGCTGAACCGTGGGCACATCGATCGGGCTGGCAAACATGGGGATGTTGTACAGCGTGACGTCAACCGGTGTGTTGCGACCGATCTCCGCGAAGTAGGCATATACCGACGCGGGACTGAGCTTGTAGTAGAACGGAGCCACAATCGCGACCGCCCGCACGCCCAGGGATGCGTAATGCTCGCAGGCTTGCAGTGTCTCCTTGACGTTGGCTTCGGCTGCTCCCGCCAGGATCGGCACCCGCCCGCGAGTTTGATCAACCATGATCTCCACGATCCGCCGTCGCTCCTCGATGGTGAAGCGTGTGAACTCACCCGTGGAACCGTTGGGGTAAAGCCCATGCACGCCGCGTTCAATCAACCAGTCGACGTACCGCCGCAACTCGGGTTCGTTGATATCACCAGCGCTGGTGAGTGGCACGAGGTTAGGTGTGAAGATGCCGGAGAGGCGAGAGTTCGATGTCATGAGGGACCGGTCAAATTGGCTGAGAGTATGGTGTCACGCCCTCATGCTAGACGACGACATGCAGCCTCGCCAACGACAGATTCCTTGCGTCGCACTCAAGACCGCAGTAGCCTGCATGGCTCGCCCCCCGATGGCCACTTGATTCTGCACGCATAGGCTCGACGATGTCTGACGCTCCGAACCACGATTCTGTTCAAGTGGAACCGACTGCACAGGTCGAGCGTGATCGGCAGATGATCAATGAGGCGAGGCAGCAGGGGACGGGGTCGCTCTTCCTGGCGTTTACTAAGCTATCTGGGCCGGGATGGTTGCAGTCGGCCATTACGCTCGGAGGCGGGTCGCTGGCGGGGAGCCTGTATCTCGGCGTGCTGGCCGGATACGGGGCAATGTGGTGGCAGCCGCTGGCCATGATCTTGGGCGTGATCATGCTTTCAGCGATTGGTTACGTCACCCTCTCGACAGGGGAACGGCCATTTGATGCGATCAACAAACATATTAACCCGGTCCTCGGCTGGAGTTGGGCGATCGCGACCTTGATGGCGAACCTGGTGTGGTGTATGCCTCAGTATGGTTTGGGAACCGCTGCCCTGCGCAAGAACCTCATGCCGGAGACTCTGGGTGATGCGAACCAATGGGTGGCCATCGGGCTGCTGTTCGTCGTGACCGGGATCGTGATTGTGTTCTACGACGCAGGCGGTTGGGCGGTTAAAGTTTTCGATCTCATCCTCAAGGCCATGGTCGGGATCGTCGTGATCAGTTTTTTCGCGGTCGTCGTGCGGATGAGTCTTGCGGGCGATCTTGACTGGGGGCAGATCCTGACGGGGTTCATTCCCAATTTCTCGACGCTGCAACGACCGTCAGCCGCGTTTGCTGATGTGCTCGCAAACACCGGTGAGTTCCGCAGCTATTGGGAGAATGTGATCGTGTCAGAGCAGCGTGATGCCATGATTGCCTCTGCGGCCACGGCTGTCGGCATCAACATGACGTTTCTGCTGCCGTATTCGATGCTGCGAAAAGGCTGGGATCGCGACTTTCGTGGTCTGGCGATCTTCGACCTTTCCACCGGTTTGTTCATCCCGTATCTACTGGCGACAAGTTGTGTCGTGATCGCATCCGCGACAGCATTCCACGCCCAGGAAGCTCCGGGTCTCGTCGCAGAGTTTGAGTCAGAGATGGCGGCTTCTGCGAAGCTCCAGGGAGGGTATGTCAAGCTGCTCGACAGTCGGTTGGCGGAGGAGCATGGCGAAGCTTGGCAGTCGATGGATGACACACAGCAGTCCGATCTGCGTGCCAGCTTGCCTGACGGTGATCGTCGCATTGCGGCGATGATCATTCGGCGTGACACAGACGATTTCGCAGCAGCGCTGAGCCGCCTTTCTGACGAGACGACTGCCCAGAAGGTGTTCGGAATCGGTGTCCTCGGCATGGCGGTGTCAACAATCATCATCCTGATGCTGATCAACGGTTTCGTGCTGACCGAGATCCTGGGAAAGCCGGGTCACAAGGGACTGCATTTGCTTGGCTGTTTCCTGGCGTCGATCTGCGGAGCCGTCGGTTCAGCGACCCTGTGGACAGGCGATGCCAAGGCCTATTTAGCGGTCCCAACTTCATTGTTCGGGATGGTCCTGCTGCCCATCGCCTACATCACCTTTCTGTTGATGATGAACTCCAGGAGCCTGCTGGGCGAGAACAAGCCGACCGGCATGCGGATGCTGCAATGGAACGGTTTCATGATCCTCGCCACCGCCTTCGCGACGTTTTGTTGCCTGTGGAGCATCAACAACAGCAGCAACCGAGTACTCGGCTTTTCAGCACTGGCCGTTCTTGCAGTGTTGACCATCATTGTGCACTTCGCGTCCTCAAAGAAACCGTCTTGAACTGACCAATTGGCCCGTGTGTTTAGTCAGGGTGAGTGGATTGTCAGCTTAGTTTTTGTGGGTTGCCAAACTAGTGGAGCGTCACTGCTAAGAATTCGGGTTGGGTGGCAGGGTCAGACCAACGGGATGGCCCTGACATTCCGCGTCCAAACACCGGGGCCATCCGCTGCGCTCCTGACCCCGCCACCCGAAAATCAAGCTGTGACGCACCACTAGCCGCGCCCGTCAGGAAGCGGGTTGGGATTCTACATTGATCCGCTTCCTGACGGGCGCGGCTGGTGCACGAACTCACAATTCCACGACTGACAGACCACTGGGCTGGTTTGTAATTCATGGTGCCCAGCTTTTTTCAGCCATTCCTGCCGATTGCGACTTGAGCGAAAATGCTCGTCTTGACCGAACCGGCTGGATGTGCAGAATACCGCTCCCGGTCATGGAACGACCGGGACAGTTCCACAATCAACCTCTCAAGTCCGTTCGGGCACATCCCGCAGGCCAACGATGCAGACGCATCACCGGCCGACGAACCGGCAAGCAAAGGAGTGCGAAGGCCGTGAAAAAAATCATCGTAGTTGCAATGGCTGTCGCCATGTTGGCGAGTCTGTTCGTCGTCTCTGAGACCATTCAAGGCCAGGATGCCGGAGCCAAGGCGGGTCCCCATCAAGTCGGTCTGATCGATATGGCTCAGGTCTTCAAGGATTACGAGAAGTTCAAAGCTTTGCGTGAATCGTTGCAGGCGGAGATTGAGCAGAGTGAAGCTCAAGCCAAGTCGAAGGTTGAGCAAATGCAGCAGCTTCAACAACAGGCGACCAGTGGTCAGCTCAAGCAGGACAGCCCGGAGTACCAGCAGATCGAGAAGCAACTCCTCACCATGAAGGGCGAACTCGAGAGCTTCCGTCAGGTTCAGCAGCGTGATTTCCTCCGCAAGGAATCGGAGATTTACAAGCAGGTCTACATGGAAGTCCAGGACGCTGTGAACAAGTACGCTCACTACTCCAAGCTCACGCTCATCATGCGATTTAATCGCAACAAGGTTGAAGAAGCGGCCAATCCGCAGGAAGTCATCCAGAGTATGAACCGTCAGGTGGTCTTCCATCGTGCCGAAGATGACATCACGGATTCGGTTCTGGGTTATTTGAACCGCGAGTACAACAAGCAAGCCAGCCGTTGACCGAAGCATTCGACCAAAAATGACGCACGGGCAGATCTCAAATCTGCCCGTGCGTTCAGTTGATAAGTTGACTGGATGATCAGTTCACTAGTCAGCGAATCAACAAATCATCTAATCAACTCGTCAACCATGCGACAACAGCGGACCATTGCTCGTGAAGCGACCGTGACAGGCATCGGCCTGTTCCACGGAGCCGAGGTCACATTGCGGTTCTTACCTGCGGCTGAGGACCACGGCATCGCCTTCCAACGGACGGACGTCGCCGGGGGGGGAGTGATCCCCGCGCTCATCGACTACGCCGTCAAACAGCCTCGGCGGACAGCGATTGCCCACCAGGGTGTGATGGTCGAGACCATCGAGCATGTGATGGCCGCACTTGCTGGGTTGCAGATCGACAACTGCCTCGTGCAACTCGATGCCCCCGAACCCCCGACAGGGGATGGCTCCGCTCAGTTGTTTGCTGATGCCATCATGGAAGCCGGTATCACTGAACAGACAGCCCTGCGTCCTTGTCTGACGGTCATCAACAAGGCGATGGTGTTTTCACTCGACCGGTCGGAAGACATTCAGGCAGTTCCGTCGAACAGCGGTCAATACACACTGACCTATGACCTCGACTACGGTCACCCGCACATCCCGTCGCAGACTGCGACCGTTGACGTCACGCCTCAGTCGTTCCTCGATGCAATCTCCTTTGCTCGCACGTTTGTGCTGGAAGAAGAGGTCAACGCCTTGCAGGCTCAGGGATTCGGGCTCCGGATGACGGCTCAGAACCTGCTGGTGTTCGGACCGAACGGTCCAGTGGAGAACGCCATGCACACGCCCGACGAATGTGCTCGACATAAAGTGCTGGACTGTCTGGGTGATCTGGCGCTCATCGGCTGCGATATTCGGGGTGACATCCATGCACGTCGCAGCGGGCATCGCCACAATCGCGAACTCGTCCGTGACCTGCTGCTGACCCACCAACACATGAGATCTGTGATTCAACAACACAACCGCGCTCTTGAAATGCACGCGGCCCATGACGTGCCGCGGCGTATGGTTTCCTGACTTTGATCGACCCACACCTCTTGCAACAAGGACGTTGCCATGACGGCCCGCATTTCTCCCCTGTCAGACATCTCATCGGGGGCTCGCATTGGTGACGATGTGACGATTGGCCCGTTCTGTGTCATCGGGCCCGAAGTCACCCTGGGTGACGGCTGTGTGCTTGATAGTCACGTCAGCATCACCGGCAGAACGACCGTTGGTCACAACAACCGCTTCTGGCCCGGCTGTGTGATCGGTGCTGAGCCTCAGGACAAGTCGTATCACGATGGCGACACCACAGTCGAAATCGGCAATGACAATCAGTTCCGCGAAGGCGTGACAGTCAATCGTGGTGCGGACAAGGAAGACGGCTGCACACGGATCGACAACCGCAACTTGCTGATGGCCAACGCTCACGTCGCTCACAACTGTCACATCTTCGACGATGCGATGCTCGTCAACGGTGTGCTTCTGGGCGGGCACGTGCATATTCACGACAAAGCCATCATTTCCGGCAACACGGTCGTCCATCACTTCACGACGATCGGCACCCTCGGATTCGTCAGCGGGGGCTGCCGCGTCGTCCGAGACGTTCCTCCCTACATGCTCGGTGCAGGGAACGACCATCCCCAGATTCGCACGATTAACATCATCGGGATGCGGCGGGCGGGAATCTCCGAATCGACGATCAAACTCATTCGGACTGCCTTCCGTTTGATGTATCGAGAGCACAAGACACTCAAGGAACTTCAGGATTACTTCCACAATGAACTCGATGGCGTGCTGCCAATAGAACTGATGGGGCTGCTGAACTTCCTCGAAATTCAGAACGGCGGCAAGATGGGTCGTGGTCGTGAAGCAGTCCGCACGGCACCCACGACAGAGGTCAAAACCGACGCCGCCTGAAAGCCATTTCAAAACCGCTCTTCGTGAGGGTGGCAGGGTCAGGAGCGTAGCGGATGGCCCTGCAATCGCCGGACCGGGCCGGTGGCAGTGACATCCCGTTGGTCAGACCCGGCCACTCGACGATCAAAAAATCACATTGGGGGGGACAATGCAATCCTTACGATACGCAGTCATTGGGGCGGGAGCACTCGGTCGGCATCACGCCCGGATTGCGGCCGGGATTGAGGGTGTCGAACTCGTCGCTGTCGCTGAGCCAAACGCCGAGCAGGGACAAGCGGTCGCGTCCGACAACAACTCGCGTTGGGTCGCTGACTATCACGACATTCTCGACTCGATCGACGCCGCGTCGATCGTGGTGCCGACTTCCATGCACCGACACATCGCCGAAGAGTGCATCGAGCGCGGCATCGCGGTCCTTGTCGAGAAACCTCTGGCCGGTCATGTCGATGATGGTCGTGCCATTGTCGACGCCGCCCGACAGCAGGGGATCACACTGCAAGTCGGCCACATCGAACGCTTCAACCCGGCCTTCCAGGAAGCGGCTGCCCGGGTGCACGATCCCAAATACCTGCGAGTCGAACGCTTTAGCCCGTATGCCTTTCGGTCGATGGATATCAGCGTCGTCCACGACCTGATGATTCACGACCTCGATCTCGTGCTGACGTTGACGGCATCACCGGTCACCCACGTCGACGCATTCGGCATCTGTCTTCTCGGTGGACATGCAGACGCCGTGCAGGCGCGACTCAAGTTTGCCAACGGGTGCGTTGCCGACCTGTCTGCCAACCGGGTGAATCCCGAGTTCCGACGACGCATTCAGGCGTGGTCTGCGGAGGGCTGCGTGACGGCCGACCTGCACAATCGCGAAGTCACCCACTATCGGCCTTCCGACAAGTTGCTGAACGGTGCCTCACCGCACGCGATTGCACAACTCCCCGGAACCAACATTCCACAATTGAAAGAGGCCGTCTTCGGCGAGTACATCGAGACCGATCAACCGCAGATCGAAGACTGTGACCAACTCACTGCAGAGATTGGTCACTTTGTCGGTTGCATTCGCAGCGGGACTCAACCGCTTGTCGATGGCCCAGCTGGATTGGCAGCTCTGGATGTCGCTGATCGGGTCTTGGCCTGTGTGGATGCCCACAGCTGGAATGGGAACGCCGTCGGTCCAACCGGTCCGCATGTCGACCAGACGCGCAGCACACGCCGCGCGGCGTGAGACAAAGTCGCCGTCACGCAGTGGACGTGGGATCGATTGCTGTCTTGTTTTGTCACGCAGCTTTGGCATGCAGCGATTTTCCAGATTCGTCATTCCCGCGCAGGCGGGAATCCAGACGGCATTGGGTCGCTGGGCACGTTTGGACAACCCTGTAGCGCTCACTGGATTTCCGCCTGCGCGCGGATGACAAGAAGTTGGTTCGAATTGAAAAACCGACGAGAGGACTGATATTCATCCCGCGCCCTGAGCGTGACGGCTACCTTAGCCGCACGGCATAGAGCACGCGGTGCGCCCATTGCAATTGGTCGATCGGGAACTGCTGCACCTCATACCGCTCGTTGATCGGCACCAGCGTGATGTCATTCCCCGTGTGCTGGAAGAGCTTGCAGTTGACACCGATCTGCCCTCGCTGTCGCGCCACACACGGATACCCTGGCGTCGCGGGTTCATCAGCGGCAGTCACAACGATGTCGCCATCCTCATAGCGGGGCGACATGCTGTCGCCGTCGATTCGCCACGCGACCGCTTGAGGATGCGGATTGCGGATCGCTGCCCCGGAGAGGAATTCCAGGAAACCGCCGTCATCGGGACGTGAGAGTTGAACGAGAGCAATTTGCTGGGCTTCAGTGACTCCGGTGGTCTTGAGGGACTCGGCTCGGGCGACCGATCGCTGTTCGTAGTTGGACATCAAGACTTCGAGTTGTGCGTCTGCCTCCGGACCACCTGTTGTGGTGTCCAACTCCTCCCAGAACCTCGCCATCCCTGCAGCGGTCGATCCCACGAGTGGAATCAAGTCCTCAGGAGCGACCGAAGGTGATACTTCTCTCTGCGGCACCGACTCCGGCTGCGACAACAGATCGAGCAGATTCTCCAAATGCTCAGCCGCGCCCGGTCGACGGTTGAGCAAAGTTCTGACCCGCTGCACAAGCTCAATCACTCGTGGTGATTCGGTGGTCGGTCCCACCTCTCGTGGTCCGTCACCGGTCAACAGCCACTCGATTCGCGTGCTAGTGACCTTGGCAGCTCGGAGCAGGATATCCGCCGGAGGCACCCGGTCGCGTTCGTAGCGGTCGTACGTGCTGGCTCTGATTCCTAAGTCGCGAGCAAACCTAGACTTGCCACGAATTCCGTAGTGCAGCTCGCGGATGAGAGCAAGTCGTTCCGGGATTTGACGGCCAACAATATCCACGATCGCGTGAATCCATTGACTGGTTGACGCAAATGGGTAAGACTGTGTGGGGCATGAACAGCATAACGAGTCGTAGATCGGAACGATACAGATGGCCACCAAAGCCCCCACGCGTCGCTCTCGAAAGCAGCCAGATCGTGGCACACCGAACGCATCGCTGGACACGATCCTCAGAGATCTGGAAGGCCTCCAGCAACTGTATCAGTTTCAGTCGACGTTGATTCAGGCGGCGATCAAACAGGTGAAGCAGTTGGACGCCAAGTAGGCTTCGTACGTTCTACGTGTCCAACTCAGCCAGCGCTTCGGTGACGGCATCGACGTGTCCGGCGACTTTCACCTTCGGCCAGACAGCGGCAACCTTGCCCTGTTTGTCGATCAGGAACGTCGCCCGCTGAATGCCCATGTAGGTCTTGCCGTAATTCTGCTTTTCGACCCACACGCCGTACTTCTCGCACACGGCATGATCCTCATCCGAGAGCAGCGGGAAGGACAGGTTGAACTTGGCAACGAACTTCTCATGCGAAGCGATGCTGTCCGTGCTGACACCAAGCACGACAGTGTCCATGCCTTGTAGTCGAGCCATGTTTTCTTGGAAGTCGCACGCCTCGGTTGTGCAGCCGGGGGTGTTATCCCTCGGATAGAAGTACAGAACGACGTTCTGCTCCCCTTTGAATTGACTCAGGCGGACCTTGCCCTCTGGCACAGCGGGCAAGGTGAAGGCGGGGGCGCGTTTCCCCACGGCGGGCATCTGTGTGTCTGACATGGTGAATGACTGGCTGATGATTCTGGGTGCGACAGGAGTTCAGAGATTCTAGCCGTTGAGTGTGAGTCGTCCATGAGAATGGGTCAAATCAATGGCGATTCTCACTCTGCGGTTTTCGAATGCGACGACCAGAGAGGCCGCTCCGGTCGACGTTCGCTGACGATGCGGGTATGCTGGAGAGAAGGCAAGGCCACCGTATTCAATGAGGGGTTTCGGCATGTCGGACGCTTCCACGACTTTGCTGGTTGGTCGTCACAATGAGACCATCGTCATCCGTGTGGGTGGTCGAGTGACGGCTGAGTTCTGTCCCGCATTGAAGGCATTCTGCAACGAGGCTGGTCAGACTTCCTGCGAGGAAGTGCACGTCCATCTGCAGGAGTGTCTGTACTTTGACAGCACTTTTCTCGGCACACTCTTGTGCCTGCGAGGACGGTTTGGTGAAGACAATATCGTCCTTGTGTCTCCCTGTGAGGAGTGCCTGGAAGGTTTGAAACGCATGGGGGCTCATGTCCTGTTCTCCATCTGCGACGAGCCATTGCCGGACGACGTCGAATGGACATCGCTGACCGAGCGTGTTGCGAGCCGGGATACGTTCGACTTTCAGCACAACGTCGTCGAGGCCCACGTTGAATTGGCTCGCACGCCCGGTCCCATGCAGAAGGTCTACGAGCCGATCGCTCGACAGGCACAGAAAGAGTTCGAGGAGAAACACGGCTGGGATACGGAAACCGTTAAGATTCCTCGTCCCAAATGAAGCCGGGGTCAGGCACCATTTCGTCCGAGATGTTTTCAATCGTTCATCGACTGACAGCGACGAATTGGTGCCTGACCCCCTCTCGTTCCACGAATTCTCGACAACGTCAGGATTTCGGTGATCCGTTCTCAACTCTTCTCCGTTGCTTCGGATCGAAGGATGCTCGAATGTCGCAGAGGACGAGTGTCTGATCCCCAATTCCTACGACTTTGATTACCCCTCATGGAAATCAGCGACGACGAACTGTTGGCCTACCTCGACGAGCAACTCCCTGCGGAGCGTGCCGCCGCCGTCGAGAAGGAGTTGCGATCGTCATCTGTGCTCAGACAACAGACGGCTTTGCTTGTCCGACGTCGCGACCAGGGAGGACACACGGTCGGCGAGATCTGGCGGCGAAACCGGCTGAGCTGTCTCTCACGCAGCCAACTGGGCGGCTACCTTCTCGACACAGCCAGCAACGACGTGGCGGACTATATTGAATTCCACCTCCGCACCATCGGCTGCCGTCTCTGCGCAGCCAACCTCAACGATCTCCGCGAATCGAGCCAACCCACCCCCGACTCCACCCGCCGCCGCCGCAAGTTCTTCGAGTCGTCTGCAGGGAATCTCACGTCGTCGCGTTGATGGTTGTCAGTGCTAATCGGTCAGTTCGATCCGGACATCGCTGATGCGGATCGACGCTGGCTTCTCTTGTTCTGCGAGGAGTTCGATGCCGAATCCGCTGGGAGCGTATTCGATGACGTCTGCCGTCCATTCCACATGTTCGATCGGCTGGAGCTGATCTTGGTCGGGACCACGCGCTATCGCGAAGTCGATCTGATTGTTGACCGGACGCGCTCGCTCCTGGTACGTGTTGCCACGATATTTGGAGACATGATACTCATTCAGTTCGTAAAAGAAGTGCAGGCTGTCTCTGAGTGCTCGGGTGTGCGTGTGAATCCAGAGTTTCTCGGGGGCCTGCTCGAGTTTGATCGTGCCTGAGATCCGTGCTTGTTCTAATCCGAAGGGAAAGAGAATCAGACTTGCATTGCCCGGATCCAGTTGGCAGATCAAATCACCGTCTTCCACGGACCACGACTCGTCGATCCCCAGAAAAGTCTGCGTGATGTCCTCAGGAGACAAAGTGATCGATCGCGTCTCCTTGAGCTTGCGGCCCAGCTTGATCGCCGCGCCGATGCGTTGCATGTCCTTAACGATCTCTTCGCGGTCGTCGGTCACTTCCGCGATGGTCGCTTCGGCACCGTCGAGGTCTCCAACGTCCATCAAGGCGCTGACTTTGGCGATGATCTGTTTTTGCCCTTCCCCTGCCTTGGCGTAAATGAGGTCGCGCACAAAATCGAGATTGTAGCCATCGGTGAACACCCGGTTGTCAGGGCCTTCCTTTTCCACATATTGCACGGCGTCGAACGCGTCCTCGAAGTGACCGCCATAGGCTCCATATTCGGCTCGCAGGCTTTTGCCATATTTTTGTATACTTGGATCGTCATGGGCCTCGAGGGTTTCGATATACACGAGGATCGTCTCCCAGAGATCGGCTGCCTCGATTGCTGTCCGCATGACCGCTTGATTTCTGGGAACAGTGATCAAATCGACGATGGCTAGTCGTCCGATCTCAGGGATGTTTTCTTCCCAGAATTCCGTCTCGAAACAGAGTCGAGCGAAGGCGAGCAGATCTTGTCGTGATCCTCCCCATCGCGACTGGACTGTTTGGAATCGCCGGCTGTAAGGGTCATGGCAACGCGGTCTCAGAGCGATGGCATCCTCGAAATGCCGACGAATGTAATCTTCGCCCGCTCCGGCAGTCATTCCGACGGTGATGAGGACGGAGTGGGCTTCCCAGCCACGCGGATTGATCTCCAGTGCTTGCTCCAGTTCCTGTTGGGCGATGCTGATTCGCTCGCCGAAAAGACGCCACCCCTCAACGGTGACATCTTTTGCCCAGCCATTTCCTCGAGCCTGCCATGCCCACTGCACAAGAAAGTCTGCCCGTTGCTGACCACCCGTATAGGTGGGATCTGCTTTTCGCCACGCGTCCAGGATACACCCAGTAAGTTCCGGCTTGTGCATATCTTTGGAGATGAAGGCCAGTGCGCTGAAGTAGTACGTGTCATTGGGGAAATCCGGCGCGTACTCCAGTGCTCGCATGAAGGAGTCGCTGGAAGAATTCTCACGGACTGATGCTTGCACGGGAAAACGCTCGCAGTGGAGTTCATCTTGGGTTTGCTCGAACTTCTCAAGTGCCGGTCCCGGGGGGTTACTCTCGAACACAAAGAGTTCCCAAGCTGGCAGGCACAGCGGGTTGCGATCGAGGAATGCTGTCAGATCGGCGTTGTCCTCACCGAAGGCATACTGATAGACAAACTGTGTCAAAGCAGTCGCATCCTGAGGCTCACTCAATTGCGGTGTCATCACATATGCGATCTCATCTGCTTTCAGGTCGGCATTGAGATGCTCAAGCACTTCGCGAGCGATGAGGTTCGGGATGGTAACCAACTCCGATAAGGTCAACGTATGCACTGTCTCGTCGGTCGACTCTTGGTCGCTGACGTTATGGACCCTCAACGTCAGCAACCATTCGTCTCCCTCACCGGTCAGTACGGGAAGGACATACTCATCGATGCCGAGCGTGCTCAGGCAAAGGTTGACCGTTTCGTCGTCGATTTTCACAGCGGGCTTGAAACATCCGGCCGATAACAGTCGGTGTCGCACGTTCGGCAGGCTGATCTGCATCCGTCGATGAGGCGTGTACGCCGTAAGAAAACTCGCCACGCTTGAGAACCCGACTCCGTCGTCCCGGACATGCCGCTCGCTGTCGACGACCGGAAAGATGACGACGGGTGACAATAGTTTCCGGGCTGGTTTTGCCAAGGCCGCATCTAATTCAGTGATGAGGTCATCTTCAGTGAGCAGGTCGACCTCATCAAGCCCATGAGCCAGCGGTGATTTCATTTCACCGGTGGTTGGTGTCAGCGTTCTGACGACTCGAAAGCTGAGCCATTCCCAAGCTGCGCCTGCTGAATGTCGATACGCAGATCTGGCATAAGCTGCTCCCTCCTTGGCCGACCCTCCTCGGATGACGTTCATGTGTGTGCTTCCTCGCATGCGATCGAGACACCACTCCCAAGCGTTTCCATGTGTGTCGTAGAGACCGAATGGATTTGGGGCGTACGATCCCACTGGTCTTAACTTTGCATCATGCCGCTTCGGGTGAGGACCTGGGATCCCGTAGGGATCCATGAGATGGAAATTCGCATCTTCGGCCGCACATTGATCACCAAAATAGAACGCGGTCGTTGTTCCCGCACGGCAGGCATACTCCCATTCGGCCTCGGTCGGCAAGCGGTATGTCTCCCCTTCCGCTTCGCTCAGTCGTCGACAAAACTCGTCGACTTGATCGATCGAGACATTTGTCACCGGCAGTGTCGGACCACGATCGGCAGACTGATTCTCGCCCATCACAGACTCGTACTGCTCTTGTGTGACTTCGTGAGTACCGATGTAGAATGGCTCCTCGATGGTCATCATTCGCTGAAACTCACCTGCACTCCGGTGTTTCTCAGTGTCTGGAGATCCCATCAGGAACTCCCCGGCGGGCACCTTGACAAGCGTCATGCCCTGCGAATTCTCAATTGACTCCAATTTGGTGGGTGGAACAACGGGCTTTAGAGTCTGTTGAGTTGTCCGGGGAGACTGATCCGGGGGCATCACGTCGGATTCAATTTCTTCACTCGAATCGCAGCCCTCCATCATCATGATGATGAACAAGAGCCAGAACGTCACAACGCGACAGCGAATCCCGTGTGATCGTGATAGACAGACGGGCAGCGCAGGCATGGTCTTCTCCGTTGGCAACATCAGTGTGTAATGTTGATTTTTTAAACGGTCGATCAGCACATCTGTTCTACCCGGTCCGAGGCGAACCTCGCAAGTTCCCGAGAGGCGGGGTACAAAGTGGCTCAGCTGTGCTCTGAGTTCGAGTTGTTGAGGAGGCTCACATCATTGGGACTCAACACAGGCCGACGTCTGCGTTCATCTGCCGAGTTGCGATCTCTGATGTCAGTTTGTGGACGTGAGACGAGCCGCGAGTTTGGTCGCTTCGATCATGCCTGTTGGATCGGCTTCGAACTTGTCGGTGATGTCGAACGCGGTGCCGTGGCTGGGGCTGGTGATGGGCAGGCCGAGGGTCACGTTCACGGCGTTAAATGGCACCCCTGTACCCGGCGAACATCATGAAAAGATGACGGCTGCAAAGCCGAAATCACATGGTTAGCCTCGCGACTTCACGACCGAAGATTCTTTCTGATAGGGGAAATAGACCTTCAGTCGATTCATCGGTGCCTCAATGAGGTGCCAGGACAGCCAGGCGATGACGAACGTGCAGACTGTGTTGCAAGCGAAGCCGACGATTCCGCTGTGAAGCTCCAATGAGATGGAAAGCGATCTGAACACTGTCCGCACGAGTTGAGGAGCCAGCAGATGGTACAAGTAGAGACCGTAGCTCAATTCGCCACATCGCTGCAGTCCACGATTGCTGCAGATGCGACCAAACACGCCTGAAAACTCTCCGGTTCCTCGGTCGACCAGCCACACGAATGAAAGGATCATGGATGTTCGTATCAACACGAACATCAATGGATGTTTCCACAACTCGGCGCTGTCGATCGCAATCAGCAGGACGAATGCCAGGCCACATCCGAAGGACGCTTGCAAAACTATCGGGAGGTGTTTGCTCTGCTCAAATTTCAAAATGGCTAACACGGACCCTGCGGAGATTCCCATGAAGGCAGGGATGGGAAGCAGTCCAATCAGGTTGAGAGAGGGGGCCAAAAAACACACCCCGACATAAGTCGCAAATGAGACGGCGACGACGCAGCCTGCGACACGAAGCATGAGAGTCACTGGCAAGAGGGTCACCCAGGGCCAGACGAGATAGTACTGCTCCTCAACGGACAGCGACCACAGATGGGACGCAGGCCCAGCAAAGTCTTGCCGGGAGAAAAAATAAAAGTTGGACAGATAGAAGACGTGCCAGTGAATCGATTCGACGAATGGCCAATACCCTCGAAAATATGAGAACAACAACAACGCGTAGTATGCTGGGAAGATTCGCAGAGCGCGTCGGACTATGAAATTGCGGATCGTGTAGAACGCATCAGTGCGGACAGGTGTTCCATGAAGCGCATTCAAAAGAATGCGAGTGATGAGATACCCGGAGAGCACAAAGAACAGCTGGACACCCATGGTTCCCCAGGGGACGTTGAAGTGATAGGTCTTTGGCGTCCAATGGCTGTACATCACCGCAACCACTGCAAAGGCCCGCAGCGCATCCAGATGCGGCATGTACGAAAGGCTATGAGACATGGTGATCCGGCATTGTCAGTAACGGGCCAATTTGGCTGCGAGTCGCAGGGCTTCAATCATGCCGGTCGGGTCGGCTTCGTATTTGTCGGCGATGTCGAAGGCGGTGCCGTGGCTCGGGCTGGTGCGGACAATCGGGAGGCCGAGGGTCACGTTGACAGCACGGCCGAAGGCGATCAGCTTGAGGGCGATGTGGCCCTGGTCGTGATACATGGCGACGACGCCGTCGAACTCGCCGTCGACCGCTCGCTTGAGGAGCGTGTCGGCGGGGAGTGGGCCTTGGGCGTTGATGCCCGTTTGGACGAGTGAATCGATGGCGGGATGGATGATTTGGCTTTCCTCGTTGCCGAATAGACCGTCTTCTCCGGCATGGGGGTTGAGGGCACAGACGCCGATGCGGGGTGTGTCGCAGCCGACTCGTTGGAGAAAGTCGTGCGTCAGTTTGATCGTGTCAGCGATGCGATCTTGGGACAGGAGTTCGGGCACGCTGGCGATGGATGTGTGCAGAGTTGTATGGGCGACGGCGAGTCCCTGCGGGCTGCGGACGAATTCGCTGGGGGGGACGTAGAGCATCATGGCGAATTCGGTCACGCCGCATCGCTCGGCGAGAATTTCGGTGTGTCCCGGATAGTCGTGTCCCGCCAAGTGCAGAGCATACTTGCTGAGCGGTGCGGTTACGATCCCGTCGACAGAGCCGTTGAGGGCCATGTCGATTGCGGTCGACAGATAGTCGAAGGCGGCTGCACCCGCGCATGCATCGACGGTCCCCAACGGGACGTTGCATAGGCCGGGCGTGGTGATGACGACGCCATCGATTCCATCGAGGGCCGATCTGAGACCGAGATGCTCGGCCGTTCGTTGCAGAATATCGTGATCACCGATGACAACCGGCTGACAGATGGCACGCACGCTCTTGTCGGCCAATGCTCGAACCACCACTTCGGGACCAACGCCGGCGATGTCACCGAGCGTGATTGCCAGTCGTGGGAGAGTAGGGCCGGTCACGAAAAGCACTCCGCATCAGCGAGGGGCCGGCCCGCCTCGTCTTTCTCGGAGAGAATGGGCGGGTCGGTCAGTGGCCATTCGATCCCCACGTCGGGGTCGTTCCAGTAGACGGTACGTTCGTACTCGGGGGCATAGAAATCGGTGCACTTGTAGAGGACATCGGCGATCTCGCTGAGCACACAGAAGCCGTGAGCGAAACCTTCGGGGACGTACAGCGTCAGATGGTTTTCGTCATTGAGGATCTGTCCCACCCATTGCCCGAACGTTGGTGAGCTACGCCGCATGTCGACGGCTACGTCAAAGATTTCCCCGCGCATGACCGATACGAATTTCCCCTGTGGCTGCTGGATCTGGTAGTGCAGCCCGCGCAGGATGCCTCGTTGTGAACGCGACAAATTGTCCTGCACGAATTTCACATCAAAGCCGGCGTCCATGAGCTTACGTTGATGGTACGTCTCCATAAAGAATCCCCGATGGTCCCCGTGGACGAGAGGTTCAATCAGGAGCACATCCGGCAGTTCGGTGGGGGTGATTTTCACAATGGACTCATTCGGAAAAACGACAGCGACTTCAACTTGATCGCGACCGCAAATCGTAGCAGGCCAGCGAATCGTGCCATAGCGCATGCCCCTCCGTCGAACGTATGGGGGGCGATCCTGTCATTCAGTGGTGGGTCAGTTTGGACATCATTTTTTGTGGGTGGCACGCCCATCCCGTTGGTCTGGGCGTGCCACCCACTTCTATCAAACTGCCTCACTACCTGTCATTCTGGTCAACAGCGCAGGATCAAGTGTCGAGCAAGCTCCGGGAGCAACTTGGATTCCGAGGGAAGATTTGTCGGGCTTCTGCGTTTACCGGGTCGCCAGTGTTGCGTTTTACCCACATTTCAGCACCCTTCGATTGTGTGAGGTATTGAGAACGAGTGGAAGAACTCGTCATCATGCCCTCCTGAGATGATCAGGGAAAACTTCCGCACCTTGCGAAAGGTGCAGGGGACTGCGTATCGTGTATTATCCGGGATTCTTATCGCCAGGGACTGCGAAAGTCAGAACCCTTTCATGGAGAAAAGAAGGATGCCGTCCTCCATCACATTCTGTTCTCGATGCGGGTGGACTCTCACCCTGCTGGGGTTGATGACATTCTGCAACATGGTGGGATCTGTGCAGACGGTATTTGCGCAAGATCCCTCCCGCTCTTCGACCGAAACTGTTCGCGTCGAGAAGCCGGATTTCATGAGTCTTTCGCCCGGTCTGCTCAAGCTTGTGCCGGAGTCGATCGACGACTTACGTGAGATTGAGGATCGTGTCCAAGCCCTGATTGAAAAGGTGACGGAATGCACGGTCGCTTTGCAGGTTGGATCCGCTCAGGGGAGTGGCGTGATTGTGAGTGCTGACGGTTATGTGCTGACGGCTGCTCATGTCTCGGGCGAGCCTGGAGTCAGCATCTCGATCCGACTGCCCGACGGTACGCGCGCAAGAGGGCGCACTTTGGGACGAAACCCCAAGCTCGATGCGAGTCTGATTAAAATCGAAAAGCCCGCTCGAGAATGGCCCCATCTCAAGATGGCCAGTCTCAGTGACTTGAAGACAGGTGCCTGGTGTGTGGTCACTGGACATCCGGGTGGGTTCCAGACGGACAGGGCACCCGTCATCCGTCTGGGACGAGTGATCTACGCCGACAATCGTGTGATTCGAACCGATTGCGAACTTGTCGGCGGTGACTCAGGCGGGCCGTTGATCGACCTCAAGGGGCAGGTCATTGGCATCAACAGCCGCATTGGTGAGGACACTTCATTCAACTTGCATGTTCCCGTGAGCGTTTACGAACGGGCCTGGGACAAGCTCGTCGCGTCTGAAACATTCAGCGTTCACAGTGGTGCCTTCCTGGGAGTCCAAGGGAAAGGTGTGGAGCAGGGAGTGAAGCTCACGAAGATCTATCCGGACGAACCGGCTGCAAGAGCCGGCATGCAGACGGGTGATATCCTCTTGACGTTTGAGGGGGTGCCGGTGGAGTCGATGGAGGACTTGGTCGAACTCGTCGGCGAAGAGCGACCCGGAAGCACCGTGACCATCACACTGCTTCGGGATGGAAAAGTCTTTGAGATGCAACCCAGCCTCGGGGTTCGTGAGGAAGAGTGAGGGTGATATGAATCAATTTCGTCCATCGATTCCGGGAATGCTGTCGCTGGCATTCGTGCTGTGTACGATCGGAACCATGAGCGCCCCTTCGGAGGGCGCGGGCCGTCCGCTTGCATCATCAGAACACACGAACGGGCGATCAACACGCCGCGCGTTTACTGAGGTGGTTGACGCCGCGAACCGTTGGACGGTCCGCGTGGAGTCTGATGGAGAAGAGGTTGCATTCGGCGTGATTGTTGAAGCCGATGGATACATCATCACCAAGGCGAGCCGTCTTCGTGACCAACTGATGGTTCGTTTGCCCAACGATCGCAAGCTATCCGCTGAGTATATCGGCTATCATCCCAAACACGATTTGGCGCTCTTGAAAATCAACGCCAAGGGGTTGGACACGGTGGAGTGGCAGGAGGAGGCTGACCCCGCCGTCGGTCGCTGGGTCGTCACACCCGATCAACAGGGGGCTCCCCGTGCGGTGGGTGTGCTCAGTGTGACACGGCGTGAAATCCCGGAAGTCAAAGTCCGCGGCGTGTTGGGCATCCGGCTCGACGGGCCAAATAACTCGGCCACCGTTCAGGAAGTCTTTCCGAAGAGCGCAGCCGACCTCTGCGGACTAGAACCAGGCGACGTGATTCAACGGGTGAACGACTTCAATGTCGATTCCCGCGGGGCTCTCATGCAGAAGATTGCCGAGTACAGTCCGGGCGAACGACTCGTGCTTAAGGTCCGGCGAGAAAAACAGGAATTGGACCTCAAAGCGACGCTAACTCATCCGTTCGGCGACTTCCTTTCGCGGATCGCCATGCAGAATCAGATGGGCGGTGCCTTGAGTGAACGTCGTACGGGCTTTCCGCTTGTGATTCAGCATGACTCGGTCCTCCAGCCGGAAGAGTGCGGCGGACCACTTGTGGACCTCAGCGGCAAGGCCATCGGTATCAACATTGCCCGTGCCGGACGAACCGAATCGTATGCGATCCCGGACGACGTGGTCCGTCAGGCTGTTGACGAACTGCTGACTGGAAAGTTCCCTCCCCCGCAAGTCAAACTCGCAGGTTTCACGGTCCCGCAAGGCCAGAATCAATCCAGCCAAACTGGCGGCGAGTGACAGCGTGATACTTTGCTTAACGAGCGAGAGATTGCATGGCGGCAGAGATCATTGATGGCAAGGCGATTGCATCGCGCTTGCGGGAGCGGATCGCCGCTGAGACTGCGACATTCGTAACTGAGACTGGCATCACCCCACAGTTGGCGGCGGTTTTGGTCGGTGATGACCCGGCGAGTGCTGTGTATGTTCGCAACAAGCAAAGGGCTTGTGAGAAGGCAGGGCTGCGGAGCACATTGCATCGGTTGGACGATCGGACATCGCAGGGGGAACTGTTGTTGCTCGTTGATCGCTTGAATGCTGACAGGGAGGTGCACGGTATCCTGGTTCAGCTGCCACTGCCAAAGCAAATCGATGAGACGACCGTGCTCGATGCCGTCGCCCCACTGAAGGATGTCGACTGCTTTCACCCGGAGAATGTCGGCTTACTGTCGCAGGGACGGCCACGGTTTCAACCCTGTACGCCGGCAGGGTGTCAGTACTTGCTTGCCGAGTCAGCCGTGCAGACGGAGGGGGCGCATGTGGTTGTGCTGGGCCGGAGCGAGATCGTCGGCAAGCCGATGGCCCTGTTGATGGTGCAGAAGGGGAAGGCGGCGAACGCCACGGTGACGATCTGTCACAGTCGCACTCGTGACCTGCCGGAGATCACACGTCAGGCGGACATCCTGATCGCCGCACTTGGTCGACCGCAGTTCGTCACCGCAGAGATGGTGAAGGAGGGGGTCACGGTGCTCGACGTCGGCATCAACCGGACTGATGACGGGAAGCTTGTGGGCGATGTCGATTTCACTTCCGTCGCGACCAAGGCCAGCGCCATAACCCCCGTGCCCGGGGGGGTGGGGCCGATGACGATTGCGATGCTTCTTGCGAATACACTGACGGCCGCTCGCTTGCAGACATCGGCTTCGTGAGCGGCGTGGAGGCCGGGGGGCTCGTCGACCCATCTGACCAGAAGGGATCGATGTTGTCACTCGGGGGTCCCGAGACACCCCCCGTCGGTGCGACACCGAACGGGCTGAACCCGGCACCATGAGGGTTGTTGAGGAGGGTCGTCAAGTTGAGTGGCGGATAGTTTGGCTTCTCCGGTAGTTCCCAAAATGTTTCAGACATTCCATGGGTTGGATTGATCTGCATGTCAGCGAACTCCATGGTGAGCTGCTGTCGCATCTCGGGCCAATCGAGACGGATTATGCGGGGCGTGATGATCCCTGTCTTATCATCTTTGCGGTGATTCCCCAGCCGGGCACTGGCGATCAGCATGTTCCGACTGTCGTACAGTGCATGCTCGACGACGATGCCGTGACAGGAGTTCACACGGATGACCTTCCGCACCTTTTCACCCGAGGGTGAGGGATGCTCGCTGACGAGGTCGACAAGCGGGGACTCGGGATTGGAGCGGTTGAGTTTGACGTTCGAGGAGTCGATCGGGATGACTCCCATGACTTCCATGAGCCAGTCGGGATGAAAAGGGATATTCATCTGTTGCTGAGCGATCGGCAAGTCGTCGTGACTGGCAACAATGACGTGTCGGTGCGGGGAGTCCTTGACCCAGAACCAGAACTGTTCAGGATTCGAACCCATGTCGACTAATTCCGCCCCGCCGATGGGTGCGGAGACTCGCAGACGAAAGTTGCGGGGCGACTCGACAGCAATCTGAGCCGGCAATGTGACAGGCATGCCTCCGAGTGACAGTTTCACGTTACTGGACATCCATGACGCGAGACCTGAGTTGGCGACCGTGCCCTGAATGTTACGGTTGATGTGCTGGACAATGTGTTCCTTCGATGCACCCGGTGGCAGAGCACACGGCGATCGATCACTGAAGGGAGCGGGCGGGAACAACCAGTTATTCATCGCGCAGCCTGAAAACACCATCGAGGCGAGGGCCATCAGGATGAGTCGCGATTGTCGCATGAAGGATTCCGTTCCAATTGAGAGGCGGATTCCATCGCCTCGTGAAGCCGCACGTTGAATCAGGCGGCTGTCTTAATCTCCGCCACAAGATGAGTCTGCAGGGAATTGATTTCGTCAGCCGTCAGTTGCTGGTCTCGGACCTCGAAGGGGCCTTCCCCCCGACTTCCGGAGAGTTGCAGGTAGGCGATGTCGCCGTCCAACCGCGTGCCATCGAGTGACAGCCGGCGTTTCTGTAACAACAGCAGGGAGATGACATAACACAGTTTCTCCTGTGCCGGGTTCGCGTCCTCCAGGAGTTGCTGAAAGTGTTCCAATAGCGTGTGGGCATCGAGGGGCTTGGGTTTGTTTTCTTCTGGGAAGGGCACAATCGCTCGCCACTGACCGATCGTGCCCGGCGGTGATCCCTCCCACGCGCTGGGCTGATAGTCGAGACGAACCGATTCCCCATCCTGCTCGACGAGGACCGAATAGACGGACGAGCCAGGAGTCAGCGGCTCGCCCGTCGCTGCACAGACTTTACCAATCGGTTTGACGTGGTAGTCCACAGGCCCGTTCATTTTAAGGGAGCATGACGTGAAAGGGGGCGGATCGTACCCAAGGTGTCGAATTCCAGCAATATGAGCCGAACGCCATCGAATTGTTGTCTGACCCCTCTTATCTTTTGACTATCTCCGGTTCGCCGGGAATACGAGCGGTCTGGAATGGATCATTAGAGTATTGACCTGCGGAATTGTCCCGCTGGGGAACGCATAGATTGACTAAAACGAGTGGAGACAGAATGATGAAGACACTTTCGATGTTCGTGATGCTGTTGGGTTTGGGTGTTTTTGTGGTCGGGTGTGGCGAAGCTGGGACAGATGTTAAAGATGCTGCCGATTCGACCGCTGATACCGCAGCCGATGCTGATCATGACGCGGCAGATCACGTTCATGACGCAGCAGATCACGTCGAAGATGCGGCCGAAGACGTTAAGGACGCAGCCGTAGATGCCGCTGATGATGCGGCCGACGCGGCGAGTGACGCCGTAGAGGATGTCAAAGACGCTGTTGAAGAAAACTGACGATCGAATCAACAGTTGTTGATACAAAAGCGGGTGTCCTTCCAGAGGGGCACTCGCTTTATTCGTTTCAGCCCCTGAATGGACCACCTGGGTGCCACAAACGTCTCTTGAAGAAAGACTTATGTCTGGACGGCCGCTGCTGCTCGACGGCCCCACGGGGACGGAGCTGGCTCGCCGCGGAGTCTCGATCGATGGTCCAGACTGGTCAGCCGTTGCTCTTCGTACGTCTCCAGCCATCGTCTCTGCGATCCATCAAGACTATGTCACCGCTGGAGCTGAGATGCTCACTGCCAACACCTTTCGAACTCATGCGAGGAGTCTCGGCAGAGCGGGGCGATCCGGGCAGGCTGGGGAGTTGACGCGGTTGGCCGTTGAGATCGCACGTCAGGAATCTGGGGGAGCCGTGTGGGTTGCCGGGTCTCAGGCGCCTTTGGAAGACTGCTATCGTCCGGAACTGACGCCCTCCGATGGTGAACTGGAGCGAGAGCACCAACTGATGGCGGAGAATCTCGCCTTGGCAGAAGTTGATTTCATTCTGGCAGAGACACATCCGACGATTTGTGAGGCGCGGGCAGTCGTTCGAGCTGCTCAATCCGTCGGCTTGCCCGTAATGGTGAGCTTTGTCTGCGGTCGAGACGGTCGGCTGTTGTCGGGAGAATCTGTGGTTGATGCAGCAAATGCCGTCTTGCCACACGATCCGCTGGCCATCTTGGTGAACTGTCTCCCCGCTGAGACGGCAGTCCAGGCAGTGCGTGATCTCAAGAAGAGTGCTCTGTCGCATCCCGTCGGTGTCTACGCCAATGTGGGCTCTGTGGACGACGAAGGCCGTTGGACGAATACCGACAGCCAGGTTCCGGCAGTTTATGCCGAACACGCGCAGACCTGGTTGTCGAGCGGGGCGAAGGTGATCGGTGGATGTTGTGGCACCACTCCCACACACATCGGCTTGCTCCGACAGTTGATCGACGCGCGCCAGGGCGGCGCAGTTTCAACGGACGACTGATCGGCACATTACGCCGAGAATGTGCCTGAGACTGGTGCGAATTGTGGAAATCGCGGCCTCTGTCTTCCCGTGTTGAATTGCTTGGACTAACGTCCCGCCCTTCCTCTCTCGAAATTCTCGACAATTCCCCAGTTCAATCGATGCCTTCGTAGGTGTTTGCCTGCAGTCTCGCAGCGGACACACCCTGTCCTCACAGGGTTTCTATGAAGGTCACCTGTCCCTCCCCCACAACTCCCCCCGACGCATGAGCGGTTCCCCTCGGACATTTTCACAAGGTGACGTGATTCCATCGAAGTCACGACAGGCCCCTGAGAGCCTGTCGCACGATGTGGTCACGCCGTTGTGTCTCGCCCGAACCCGCGCGTTTCCTGCCCTCAAGACCGGTCTCATGATGTCCACAGCTACCGATCGACCCCACAACAGCGGACCGGGTGACCACAGTCAGCACGACGGCTTGCGAGGTAAATGGATGAGAGCCATGAAATATAGTGCGACAAAGCCAGGAATTGATCGACAGGGACTTACAAGTCCTGCGAGAACGCTTGGCCTCCTTGTCGCATCGTTCATGTGGGCAGTGATTTTCATGGCAATCACCCCTCAAGGTGCATACGCCGGAGGCCCGCCTGAGACGATCAGCGTCTCTGGTGCCGGTGGGCAGTATGGCGGTGGGCCAGGCAGCGGAGCTGCGGATCCCGATTTTGAAGTGCCTGGTGGCGGGTACGGATTCCTCACACGCCTCGGTCATATCGCAGGCGAGACGGTCGGCCGCGACGACTCAATCACCCACATCGGCCTGGCGCCCTACTTGTTTCATGAAGAGACGATGCTGTTCGGTGACTTACGGCTATTCCGCACGAACGAAGGCAACACGGGTGGTAGTGCGGGTCTCGGTCTGAGGCACTATCTCATCGACCATGATGCCATTATTGGTGTTGCCGGCTACTACGACAGCGATGACAGTCGTGGTGCAATCTTCAAACAGGTCGGTGCCTCCGTCGAACTGTTGACACAGATGTTCGACGTGCGGGCCAATGTGTACGTGCCGATCGAGACCACCGAGAAAATCATCGGCACCAGCATCGTGGCGGACTCCGAGCGATTCGATGGACACAGCCTGCTGTTCGACCGTCGCACCGACTTCGCCTCAGCGGCTAACGGAGCAGACGTCATGCTCAGTACGCCGATTCCGGGAGAAATCGCGGAGATGTTCAATCTCGAAATCTCTGCCGGTGGTTACCACTACCAGGCTCGCACCGACGGTCTCACCGACATTTGGGGCTATAAAATTCGATCCGACGCTGATGTGTTCAAGCGCATCCTCCACATGTTTGTGGAGTTGACATCTGATCGCGTGACCAACACGAATCTGATCGCGGGAGCCTCGCTGAACTACTACCACGGCTTTGAGAATCGTCGTCGTCTCCATGGTCGCCAGTTCTATCGCATGTCCGAATGGGTGCGTCGTAACTTCACAGTGGTCACCATTGACGAATTCGCGATTGATCCTGGTGAAGTGGCTCGCAATCCAGAGACGGGCGATCCGTACTACTTCGCCCATGTTCGAAACATTCCCGGAGCCCCCACGCCACCGCCGTTGCCAACGACTCAGCCTCCGTTTTTCAACTTCCCGGCACCGTTCGGCGATGGAACTATCGACATGCCATTCCAGTTCATTCAAGAAGGACAAGCTGATGTACGAGCTCAGCCGTTTGACGTTCGTGAGAACGGGGTTGTCTATGTGCACGGCGACTCTGAGTTCACTGGTGATGATGCGGTGGTCGTCATGGAAGATGGCGAAATCCTGCTCGGCGAGGGCGAAGCCGATGGCGTGTTCCAAACTCTGCCTGTCCTGGGTTTCACAGAAGATGCCATACTGCCGATTGTCATTCCTGACGGCTCGGTTCCCTTGCTCGATATGGCATCTGCTGACGCGGTCACTCTCGCGAGTGGAAACAGGTTCTCGGGATTCAACATCACGAACGGCACGGGTAACGGTCTCACCATCGACGGTGGCATCGGCGGGTCCATCAGCGACGTGACAATCTCCGACGTGGCTGGAGACGGCGTGTTCATGATGGATACCAGCGATTCGTTTAGCTTCGATCGTGTGATGATCAACAATGCCGTTGGTGTCGGCTTTCATGTCGATGGCGGCACAGCAAGGACGATCTTCTCCGATCCTGATCGCGTGACTTTGAATCAACCGTCCATCGTCAATGCGTCCAATGAAGCGCTGCTTATTGAAAACACTACAGGCGGGTCGGTGATCTTCACTGATTCCATCATTGACGATAACGATGGGGGGGCCGGGATTCGGTTGCTCAACAATGCAGGGACCGTCACGCTCGGCGAGGCCACGGTTGACGGGACAGTGATGAGCACCGATCTGACCAGTTCAGGAGCCGGCCTCGAAATCAGAGGTGCCGCCGCCAACCATACATTGTTGGGCGACATCACCATCACCAACGCAAGCGGTGTCGGATTCCTCGTGTCAGACCTGGTGGACGGAGGTATCATCCGTCCGTCAGCAGATCTGACGATCAATCAGCGAAACAACATTGGTGCCGACTTCGTCAATATTGACGGTGACAGCGCGGCAGGCGACGGCGTCTTCTTCAGTCCCGGATCCAGCCTCGTCATTGGTGCGCTTTCCACAGCGACGGTCGATCACGCAGGGATTCGCTTCAGCACCGGTTCAACAGGGACGGTGTCGCTCAACGACTTCTCCATTGCCAACAGCTTGGGTGAGGGCATCCTCATCGGCGATCCCACTGGGGCGAATATCAACGAAACCGGCGCGTTGTTTCAAGTTCTTGGGACAGGGACCATTAGCGCGACTGGGACTGTCGTCACTCCGGACGTCGCTGGTGGGACGACGGGCGCTGCCATCCTCATTGCCGGTGCCGATACGATGGAAGACCCCACAAGCGTGTCATCGCTTGGCTCGATCACATCGAATACACGAGTCGGTCGGGGTATCCACATCGAGGAAACAACGGGCGGGATCAGCTTTACGAACGTGACCGTCAATAACAACGCTGCCACTCCTTCGACGGCGTCGGCTTTGTTCATCAACAACACCAGCAGTTCGATCGGCTTTGGTGGACCGGTTGGCTTCGGTGGGTTCACTGCCAATAACAACATTGGCCCTGAGCCGGCTGTGGACATCATGAATGTCTTCGATCCGGGAGGCGTGAGCTTCATCTCGCTCAATATTCTCGATGCTGTCGGGACTCTGGGCCTCGACGTTACGGACACAGCAAGTCTATCCGTCGAAACAGGGACAATCGATGTGACGAATGAGCAGGCCATTAATATTGAAAACACCACTATTGATGTGACATTTGAGAGCGTCAGCTCCAGTAACAGCCCGACATTCGGGATCAACGTTCTCGACAGTCCGGGATCGTTCACCATCACGGGCGACGGCGTGAACAACTCCAGCGGCGGTATCATCTCCGGAGCGGCTGTCGCTGGTGCATTGTTCGACAATACGGACGAGGTCAGTATCACATTGCAGGACTACGTGTCGAACAACATTGGCGTTCAGGCTCAAAACATCACCGATACCGAGTCCGGTGACGGGGAGACCTTCTTGTTCCTGGAT
>JAJDEJ010000344.1 GCA_029259815.1 Planctomycetaceae bacterium
GAATTGTGAAAACCACCTCGGGTACTGGCCATGAGAACGTTATCATTCGACTCTGGAGTCCCGAGCGAGACTCATTCCAAAAACACTTCATCAAATTCAGTCAAAAAAGATACGTTGGCTCTGCATCTCGGTCTCCGGCTCTCTCAGGTTCCGTCAGAGACCACTGACACCCGGCGCGCCGCGAAAGCCCCCCCCGCAGCAGGGGTCTCAAATCTGTCGATCTGAAATCCGCGTTCTTCAAGCACTGCACGGAACTGCTGTTCTTCCAACGATCCGCTCTCGTAATGCTGCTCGCCGACAATGCGATTCACGCGGCAGATCGTCTCGTCAGAGCAATCCCGGAGAATCTCCAATTCACTACCTTCACAATCAAGTTTGAGCAGATTACAGGAGTCGATTTTGTGAACAGTGAAAACGTCGTCCAGACTGATGCAATCGACACTCATCGATCCACTGGTGCCGTCAGATTCTCCCAACCGGTGCATGATCCAGTCACTATCAACACAAAGCGTTCGCTGCCCCGATTGCCCAGCCACGGCGAGAGAGCAGGCTTGTACATTCTGCACCCCACTTGCCGTGATGTTGCTTCGGAGCCAGTCGACATTCTCCGGGAAGGGTTCGTAGGCATACACGCTCACATCCTGAGCCGCCGTGGCTGCAAACAAGGCAAATGTCCCGATGTTTGCGCCAACATCAATGACGACTGCTCCATCGCCGATTGCATACCCTGGAAGAGCGTAGATCTCCTGGACCCAGATTTCGTAAAATATGAATGCTAAATTCAGTGATGGCGGGGCCTGCAGCCGCACGCCGTTTCGAAAGATGACGACCTGCAGATCCTTACCCGTCCATGCCGCTGAGACTGCATGAGGCCAATTGCGCAACAGCCGCATCACATGCAATGTCCTCCGGCAGAAGGCGATCGAGCGAGCGAACAAAGACGGTGGTTTTGTCAGGTGACCTTGTCGGATCGTGGCATGGTCATCAAGCGTCGATGAAACCACTTCTGAGTCGGTATGACGTCTGTCGAGAGTACGAGTTGCCATCGTTGTATGTTACTCGTGGGTTGCTGCAATGGGGCTTTGTCGAGTCGAGACACCAGTGGTGCCTCTCCATTCTGTCATAGGACCGACGGCTGAAAGACACTGACAAGAGGCCCCGATGTCGTGCGTGAGTTGGCTTTCCAGGTAACCAGCAGCTTCGGCGATATCGGTAAACCCTGCGGACCGGCCGGAAATGTTCCGCCAACTCGATATCCGATCCAGCACGACACTGGGCAACACCCTGACAGCGGCGACCTTCATCCTCACGGGAAACTTTTTCCACCAGTCATGTCGCTTGGCAGCGATGGTCGTCCACACACGGTTCTGGACATTTTCCGGTTGTTGCTTGAGCGCTTCATGAAAGTCTGTGAAGAGTTGAGCCACATCGCCACCGCAACGGCGTTCTGTTGCAAGCTCATCCCAGCAGAGACAAAAATACATGCTCCAATCAAGGTCGTACTCACCAAGCTGAGCCGACAATGCCGATCGGGTGCGGACAAGAGTGTCCGCAATCGCATTCACTGCCGAACCCTGAGTGAGCGGAGTCAGCCATTCGAACGCGCCTTCGTACTCCTTCCAGAATTGGCTGATGGCTTTATCATTCAGACGACGGAGGACCGACGCTCCGATACTCTCAGCACTCGCCCCGCAGAGGCCTAATGGCAGAGGCATGCAGTGACAACTCTCAGCAGTCGAGAGGAGGGTCGCCGCTGAGGAATAGTCCGGACAACTGACCTGGAAGAACCTCCCCGACGCTTTTCGAATCATTTCGACGTGCTCTCGCGAACAACAAGAGTTGAGCATCTTGGGAAATGACCGCGTGTACTGTTTGAGATCGAATAAATCCCGCAAAAGCGATCGCGGCTCTTCCTCACGATTCTCCCTGTCGTGCGGCGGGATCATCAAGCGGTTTTGCTGGGAAACATCCGTCCAGTTTTGATGGTAGTAGGTTGCAGAGGTCCAATAGACCACTTGGCGACTTCCCGGCTGGAGCAAGTCGTCGATTCGGGACAATAAACTAGGCACAATCCCGTCGTCGTCGCACAAGAACGTAACGTACAGTCCTTGAGCATGCTCCAGTGCGAACTCCCAGTGGATGGACATCGGCAATGTGCGGTCAGTCTGAACGTACCTCACCCTTGGATCAGCAAACGACCGGGCAACCTCGTCAGTGTTGTCGGACGAATCGTTATTCGAGATGACGATTTCGAAATCGTCATAAGTCTGAGCCAGAGCACTCTGCACGGCATGTCGCAACAGGTGTGCCCGATTTCGAGTGGGAACCACGATTGAAAAGCGGGGTCGGTCAGTCGACATGGAAGTCCGTCCTGTTTGCATTTCTATAATTTCGTAAGATTGGTGTCTTCACACGTCCTCGCGTCGACGCAGCCAAGCCTGGGGCCAGTGCGTGATATTCTGAGTGAGTTGACTCTCGTTGAACGCCCAAGGTGGTTGCTCCAGCACGAACTCCGGATGTGACTCCACAAATTCGATGGCTGCGGCCGATGGATGATCATTACGCCACATGGGATCGCCACCCGGCACATCGTGAAGATCCTGCATGATGCCGTCAGTCGCGACGATGTAGGAGCCGGGCGTCACAAACTCAGCATACGCCTCCAACTCGCCTCGCACATGCGCCTTGGTGTGACACGAATCCAGTACCACGAGTACCCGATCATCCGGCTCAAGACAGTCGAGAACCTGCTGCACGGTTGCATCTTCCGTTGATCCACCTTCGATCAAAGTGATGCGGTCCGCCAGCGGATGCTCCTCGATCGCTGCCCGGTTGTGCGGTCGAATCTCGATATCAACGCCGACCACCCGTCCCTGATGCATCGCTTCAAAGAGTCCGGCATAGAAAATAAGCGACCCGCCGTGTGCCACACCCATCTCAACCAGCACGTCAGGCTTGAGCCGCCAGATCACCTCCTGCATGCGGATCATGTCTTCCGGCAGTTGAATGATTGGCCGTCCCATCCACGAGAACGTATAGGCGTATTTTTCGTTCCAACCGACTTTGACCCACAAGTCAGACAGCCGTTCAAAGGCTTCTTTCGAGTACAAGGGCAGTTCACTCGCTGACCCGTTGGACCCGTATGTGAGTGTCTGTTGTTCGGTATCGATACTGAGTTTCATTTGATCTTCAAGTGAGACAATCAGGGTGGCCGAGCCAAGCGATTCGCCTTGTCGAGTGAGTGTCAGGGAACGAGGATTGAAACACTCGCACTTTCATCCGTATGTTCGGTTCGCTCTGTCAAATTGATCAATGTCGCTGGGACCTTCAGGCGGTCGAGCAGATCTTTGATCTCTTCGCGATAGTTTGGGTTCATCAACAGAATGTGACGCACTTGTTCGCTGCCCAACTGCTCGGGCGCTACGATGGGGTGTCCACTTCCGGGGATGAAGCCGTTCTGTTTGAGCGGGTTCATATCTACCACGCACCGCACAAGCGTCGCATCAGGGTCGAGCAGATTCACCAGCGTGACCCCTTTGGCACCGGCTCCCCACACGGCAACGGGGCCTTGTTTCGCCGCATGCTCCAATTCTCCCCTCCAATTTCGTAACCAGTCTCGCTCTGCCGTCGTGAACGACTCTGCGAGTTCGGGGATCTCGCCTGGGTCTCTAGTCACTTCGACATGCTCTTCTGGCGTCGCTTCGAGCCACAGGTACTGCCCGCCGAAGACATGCCGCACGTTCGACACCACGAGACCAGCTCGTTGACAGGCCGTGCTCAACGACGAATCAGTGAAGATTGAACAGTGCTCATGGAAGAAATCCCAATACGTTCGCGATCGTAGAATCCATGCCACGCTCGGTGTCTCGATGAAGACTCGTGCACCAGATGACTGAGACAATGACCCTCGGATGGCCGCCAGAAACTCAACTGGCTGCGGGATGTGCTCGATCACATGCCGGCTGACGATCACATCGCACGGCTGGGCAAGTGGTTCGCCATTGAGGAACTCTCGCCGAAACACCAGACGACCTTCCAGATCGCGTGTCCCACCCCGATAGCAGGGGTCATATCCAACCCCACGGTTCGTAACGTCGTCGGCTGTCACCAATGAACGCAGGAATGACCCGTTCCCACATCCGACTTCAACAATCCGATGATCCCGGATGCCCTGTTCGTCAACGAGATAATCGACCAGTTTTTGTAGGTAAGCTTCGAAGGCGGGGGAGTTGGTTTGCGAGTTCTCGTAGTCCTGATCGTATCGCACCCGTGAGGCATCGAACTCAGCGTTCCAGACGAACCCACACTCATCACAGGCTGTCATCGCGAGCGTCCCTGAGGCGACGGCACGGGCCGCGTCTTGAGATCGGGACAACAAGTTTTGCGTGCCCGGAACACGCTCACGTCGCAGAAACGTGCGGCCCGCGGCACAGTCACACACCGGACAGGTCAGTCCGCTCATACGCTCGTCGCCTGAAGTGACTGAAAGTGATTCACCGTTTGTTCAACGCCGTGACGCAGATCAAAGCGTGGTCGCCAACCACATTCGTCTCGCAAACGTGCGGGCTCTCCCACCCACTCGGGGCACATCGTGTCTCTCTCGAACGAATCGAGACTCGAATCGACGAGTTCAGGTCGCTCCAACACACTCGCTGCGGTGTTGACGATATCTAGCACAGAATGTCCGGTGCCGGTCGAGATGTTGAAGCAGCCTTGGGCATCGGAGGCGAGCAATCGCACGAACGCCTCAGCAACGTCGTGAACATGGATGAAATCGTTCACCTGATGCGGCGTGCGACATGTGGCTTGTTGACCATTCAAAAGAGACGCAATTGTTGTCGGCACGATACGGGACGATTCCTGTTCCGGTCCGTAGGGATAGAACACACGTCCCCAGGCAAACTCCCACGTCGATTGCTGAGCCCATGCGTCCAGAACAAGATGCAGGCTGTGTTTGCAACGTGAATACAGCGTGTGTGGTGTGAGATGCAGCGTTGTCTCATCGCATTCCGGATGACCAGGCATGTACTCCGTGCACGATCCGGCGACAACGAGTCGCTTCCCGCCCGCATCAGTGAAAGACTGGGCCAATCGAAGACTCGCCCGCAGCCAGTCGAAATTCTGCTCGGATGTCCAGAAGACGCCCGCCTCAGTCGTCCACGCGAGATGCAGACAATCAGTTGGTCGCACTTCATCCAAGATGTGATCGATGCCCGCTGCCGACAGCAGATCTCCCTGATGCCAGTGCACCAAAGAATCCGTGGCGCCCACGTGACGGCTCACCGCGTGTACGTCGTATCCGGCCTCGACTAGCAGAGGCAAACATGCCTTGCCAATGAAGCCGGTCGCTCCGGTGATGAGCAAACGACTCATTCGGCAAAGTCACCATAACTGCGGTCCCGTTCGACCATCACGGATGGCTCGAATGGCCACTCGATGCCAAACGCAGGGTCATTCCAACGCACCCCTCGCCCCGAATCCGCCTCATAAAATGCACTCACCAGGTACATCACCTCGGTGTCATCGGCCAATGTCAGAAATCCGTGGGCAATTCCTTTCGGCAAGTACAGAAGTGTGTTGTTCGCGGTTGAGAGTTCAAATCCCTCCCACTGTTTGTACGTTGGCGAGTCTGGACGCAGATCGAGAGCGACGTCATAGATGGCTCCCCGGTTGACGCGCACGTACTTGTCTTCTGTGTGCGGTTCTGCCTGATAGTGCATGCCCCGGAGCGTGCCTTGTGACTTGTTAAACGACAAGTTGCATTGCACCATCCGAGGATTAATCCCGTGCTCCTCGAACTCCCGCACGCACCAACTGCGGGCGAACCAGCCGCGATCGTCTTCGCGACGATCGAGTGTGATTTGCCACACGCCGGAAATGGTCGTCTCGTCAAACTTCATTGGTTCGGAATCGAATATGACCTGGATGATGGAGGCGTTGATTCACTGCTGAGGTGCTGAGGTCTCGCAAGAAAATGGGGTCGCTTTCAGAAATGGGTTCCGGATTCTTCTCTGACACCGTTCGCTGCTATTGAGTTGCCTGGCAATTCTCCTGTGACGAAGAACTGCCGATACCAGTCGACAGTGCGGGTGAGTCCCTCCTCCAGCGACCACAGCGGTTTCCAACCGAGGACGTCGCGGGCCTTATCGGCACTGAGGTATTGCTCGGGAATCTCATGGGACGCCTGATTGAGAATGCTCGGCTGCAACTCGGTCGAGTTCATTGCCTCCAGAATATGGTTGACGATCTCCACGACCGTGACCGGATGTTCGTTGGAGAAGTTGAATGCCTGCCCGATCAGTTCCGGACGATGGGCGAGCTGCTCGGCGAGCATGAGATACGCCTCGACACCATCTTCGACATAGAAGTAGTCGCGCACAAACTTGCCGTTGGACCGAATGACCGGACACTCGTCGCGGATCACCGAGCGAATCGTGCCTGGCACGATGCGGTTCCAGTTGAGGTCACCACCGCCGAAGAAGTTACCGCAACGTGTGACGACGACCGGCAGGTCGTACGTCGTTGCATACGACTGAGCGATCAGGTCAGCACATGACTTACTGACATCGTAGGGATGCCGCCCTTCCAATGGGGTGTCTTCGTCATACGGGAGTTGTCGTTGTGTGCCGTACGCTTTGTCTGACGATGCAAGCACGATCTGCTTGACCGTCGGCGAGCGGCGGCAGCCTTCGAGCAGCGACCAAGTGCCTTCGATGTTCGACTTGAACGTCGAGACGGGATTGCGGTTCGCCGTGCCGACAATTGTTTGTGCAGCGAGATGAAAGACTGAGTCGATCTCATACTCGTTGAGTGTCCGCTCCATCAACGCCTGATCTTCGATATGTCCTCGCACCTGCGTGACCTTTGAAATCAGTCCGTTGCGGACGAGAGCACTGTGAGGTGCCCAATCGCGGACGAGACAGATCACATCTGCTTCCAAGTCTAACAACCGTCGGACCAGCCAACTGCCGACAAGACCTGTCCCTCCAGTAACGAACACCCGACGATCACGCCAGAACGTCACGCATTCCATTTCAGGCAACTCGGCCGTAGTCTCTTCCTTTTCATTCATTCCGGATTCGTGCAGCGAGATCATTTGTGGCCGACTCGACCCTCCACTCCCATGGGAACTCTTGGCGATATCCGAGCGATGTTGCCCGTTTTCACCATTGAGCGATGCCACTCGATTGACAGGTTTTGGTGATGGCATGTCCCACACCTTCCACGGTGCCTCACCGGTCGACCACAGCCGCTCCAGCAGTTGCTTGTCGCGGATGGTGTCCATGCACTGCCAGAAGTCGGGATGTCGGTAAGCAGCCAGTTGACCGTCGCCAGCTAATTGTTGGAGGGCGTCGATCTCCAGACTACACGAATCGCCCTGGAGATAGTCGAAGATGCCCGGTTCAAAAACGAGGTATCCGCCATTGATCCAACCCTCACCCGTCTGCGGCTTCTCGGTAAAGCTGACGACGCTCTCGCCGTCAAACTCCAGTCCCCCATAACGGGCGGGTGGACGCACAGCGGTCAGCGTCGCAAGCTTGCCTTGTTGCTTGTGGAAGTGGAGCAGGGAAGTCAGGTCGATGTTTCCGACTCCGTCGCCATATGTGACCATGAACGTGCCGTCCTGCAACTCATCCCGCAGACGCAGAACGCGACCGCCCGTCATGGTTTCCTGTCCCGTATCGACGAGGTGCACCTGCCAGTGTTCGTCAGTCGCTGACGAGACATCAATCGTGCCGTGTCGTAAGTCAACAGACACGTCGCCCCGCAAGCGGCTGTAGTCGATGAAGTACTGCTTGATAACTTCGCCGAGATAGCCACACGCGACGTAGAACTCGTCAAAGCCATGATGAGCATATCCCTGCATGATGTGCCAGAGGATCGGCTTACCGCCGATTTCGACCATTGGCTTGGGGCGAACGCCCGTCTCTTCGGCCAGCCGAGTCCCACGACCGCCTGCGAGAAGAATCACTTTCATAAGACCGTACCGCTCAAGAGAGTGTGAGTTGGAGTCGGTCAGGCTCTCGCCGACCGATCATGCCCCCGTGACTGAGGCTGTGATCTGGAGACCACTTATCGATTTCTGAACCCCAACAAGTCGAAAGCGTCGGGGGCAAGTTGCCAGCAATCGGCCAACTCGCTGATGGCCTGCAGATGCGATGCAGGCAGAGCTGCTCCGCGTCCGGATTTGCCGACGTTCTTGCGAGTTGCATTCGCGTCGGCATCGAGCCTGACGAGTGATGCGTTGACCTCCTCCCGGGTCGCCTCGATGCCGTAGTATTCACACACATCGAGCACCGTCGCGACACGGTCGGTGAATAGCTGCTCGTAACTTAACCATCGTTGTGGAATGTCGACCATCGCGTCTTGCCAGGCGACGAGAAAGTTGAAGTACCACGGCAGATGCATGCGAATCAGATACATCAACCGTGATTCAACATCCATCTCGAAGTAGTGACGAGGCACAAATCCAGTCGGCAACGCCGGTCCTTCGCGGTCGAGGTGATCGTGCAGTGACAACAAAGTATCGGCTAGGTTTCGCACGAGAATGATTGGTCTGATGCCATACTCTTTCATCAAGTGCAAATTGGGAGGCGTGCCCTTCACATGCTGGTGGACGATGGCTGGCTCGCGGCGATGAGCCTTTAACGTAGGCTCGTATAAATCCTGTTCAACGTACCAACCGTGTATTCTCGCGTGGGCGAAGTTCGTACGTTGCATGCCGGTCAGGTCGGCGAGAACCTTGCATAGGTAGGTCGAGCCGGACTTCGGGAAACAGGCGATGAGAATGTGGCTGCTGCTCGCCGGAACCTTGCGAGCACGTGACGACGCAGACGTTGTGGGCAGATAACGATGCGATGCACTGGCGACCATGCGCAGGCCGCTCTTCAGGAATGCGTCAGACATGCGGGTGAGTTCTCAGATTGCTGAAGCACTTCATGATCCCAGTCGAGGACCGGGCGAAACGTACCGGGAAAGGGGCCGGTATAGATGGTGCCACGAGCACTGCCGGTCTGCATCGTGTCGTGCACGCGGAAGGAGAAGGCGTTTTCGACAAACACGTGTGGGATGCGACGTTCGCGGGTCGAAACACAGGCTGTCACGTAATACGTCCCCTCTGCTAACAAGTTGCCGGGGATATGACACACCGATCGATATCGCCCTGCGCGGTGATAGACAGGTTGTTCGTAATGATTCGGGTGGTCAAAGCTCATGAAGACGCAGCTGCCAGTCGGCTCGAACACTCGGAAATTGGGCGCGAGTGGATACTCGGGCGTCGACTGCACGGTGAACTCGACTTCGAGTTGGATCGCTTCCTGAATATCAAAGACCCCTCGAGGGGTGTCACCGACATCACTGACACATGCTCGCGTCAGACGCACAAGATCGTCTCCCGGCGTGTCATCTTCACCCCATGTTGTCTCGACGTTCTCCGACTCCTGACAGAGATAGGTGTCGATGCCGCTTTGGACCGAGCCGTCATGTACTAATTCGCCCTCGCTGAGAACCAGGACACGATTACAAAGCTTGTTGATGACATTCATGTTGTGACTGACGAGCAAAACGGTTCGTCCACCGCGGGCAACATCGCCCATCTTGCCGACACACTTCTGCTGAAACGCCGCATCGCCGACGGCGAGCACTTCGTCCACAAGCAGGATCTCCGCTTCGAGGTGAGCCGCAACAGAGAACGCCAGCCGCGAGTACATGCCAGACGAGTAACGCTTGACCGGTGTCTCCAAGTGCCTTTTGATGCCGGCAAACTCGACGATCTCATCGAAGTGACGTCGAATCTCGGCGTGTCTCATTCCGAGGATCGTGCCATTGAGATAGATGTTCTCGCGACCGGTCAGTTCCGGGTGAAAGCCCGCCGTGACCTCCAGCAGACTGCCGACTCGTCCATAGAGATCGAAGCCGCCGGTCGTTGGCTCGGTGACCCTTGTCAGGAGTTTGAGCAACGTCGACTTGCCTGCACCGTTGCGACCGATCACGCCGACGACTTCGCCCGGTTCGACTTCAAAAGAGACATCCTTCAGCGCCCAGAACGTATTGCGGTTCGGTTTCTGACCTCGAAGTCGAGAGACTGTTGCTCCGGGCAGTCCCTTGAGGCTCTCCCGCAGCGTCTGATACGGCTCGGTCGATCCGCCGAGGCGGTACTCTTTGCCGAGGTCGATGGACTTAAGAATGGCGGCCATGCTTACACACTCTCCGTTTCCATAAGCTCGCCCGTTCGGATGCCGATTCGCTCAAAAGCCCGAGTGTCCAGCTTCCAGACGTGGGCCAATTGTTGAATCGCCAGTCTCTGTTCGTGAGTGAGGATGTTGTCTGCCCGCCCTGAGATACCCCGGTTGAAGTTGGTTTCACTACTTGAAAGCGATTCGATTGCACGAGTTATTTTCTCGCTGGACACGGACAGTTCCATGTGATCGAGAATCTTGCCGAAGGTCGCCCTTTGATCGCTGAACAACTCGTCATAGGTCGTCCACAGCACGTCGATCTGCTCAGACGCTTCCCGCCAAGACACGAGATAGCTGAAGTACCACGGAAGCTGGATGTGAATGAGATAGTCGATTCGCTCCTTGCGAGTCATCGTCTGAAACTCGCGATGGATGTGCCCTTGCGGGCCTGACTTGCATCGAATGTCGTCTCGCTGTGTGTAGTCGTCGATAGAGAGAACGATGTCGAAAATGTCACGAACATGAACGATCGGTCTGAGCCCGTATTGCTTGATCATGCTCAAATTGAACGCATTCGCTCTCGCATGATGCCACAGGACGCGGGGCTTCATGAGCCACCACATCTGCTGTGGGCAGAGGTCTTGCTCATTCATGAAGTGTGTCGGCACAACCTGATGCAGCGGGTAACCCGTCATGCGACTCAGGGCTTTGGCGAGATACATCCCACCTGTCTTGGGCAACGTCGACAGGAACAAGTGCCGAGGCTTCCAGGGCGGACGAACGCGTTGTGTGATGCGTCTTAGCATGTCTATACGATGTGGTAACACACTTATTGCGTTGAATTCGTGACTTAGATGACGTCGGCGAACGTGCGTTCCATGTGACGGAAGACGGTTACCGAGACGACCAGCAGGACGGCTGTGATGAGGACTGACGATGACATCGCGGCGATCGGCAAATCCAACCCGAAGACTGCCGCTCGGATGCCGGAGACGATGCCCGTCATTGGGTTGAGGTAGAACAAAGCTCGCCATTTCTCAGGGGCAAAACTCAACGGGAAGATCACGGGAGTGATGAACATGCCGACTTGAAGCACGAAAGGAATCACGTACCGCACATCACGATACTTCACGTTCAGGGCCGACATCACGATGCCGACCGCAAGGACGAGGAGCACTAGTAACACAGTGAGCGGTAGCAGCAGTATGATTTGCGGCGAGATGGGTTGTTCGTAGATCAACATCAGACCGGCAAGCAACATCGCCGAGATGGCGAAATCGACCAGCGCAGCCCCCACGGCTGCCGAGGGGAGCAGCATCCGCGGGAAGTACACCTTGCTGACCAAGCTCGCACTGCCGATCAGGCTGTTGGACGCATTCGCCACGGCCGACGAAAAATAGACCCAGGGCAGTAGACCTGCGAACAAGAACAACGGAGCGGGCACCCCATCTGTCGGGATGTTCGCCAGTCGACTGAATATCACGGAGAACACCGCCATCATCGTCAGCGGCTGTAACACCACCCAAACAACTCCGAGCGCGGCCTGCTTGTAACGCACCTTGACATCTCGGACCATGAGGAACCACAACAGTTCGCGGAACTCCCACAGTTGTGAGGCATCGATCCAACTGCGACGGTCGGCCCGCACGGAGACGAGCGGTTGCAGCGGCAGTGCGATGCTGCCACCCACATTCCGAGGCGATTCGGTGTTCGAGTTGGATTTGTTACTCAGGCTCATTGCCATTCGTCGCTGACGGTCGATTGAAGACATGTGTACCTCCTTGGATTGTGCCGTGAGGCACGGGCTTTCCTATCAACCTGCTGCCATCATCGGCTCGCGGGAGAGGGCTTCGAGTTCGACATGCAGACGGAACGCCTCAATCTGCAGGTGCGGATGCGAGTCCAGAAGATCGTAGACCCGCTTGGAGGAGATCTTTTCACTGGAGACGATGAGTCGCTGGACATGACGATCTCTCACCAGGCGGTCGAGCGGATCTCGAGAACTGAAAACGGGCAGTCCATGAATCGTCATGCCTGCCTTCAATGTGTCATCATCGAGAAATCCGACAACTTCGTAGGGACGCTTGGGGTCTGAGTGCATGAGCCTGAGCAACATCGTGCCGGAGTCGCCTGCTCCGTAGATCAAGACCCGCTTGGCCGGTGAAGGTGTGCTTTGCGGCAGCATGCGTCCGAAGATGAGGAAGGTCATACGGCTGCCGGCGACCAGCACGAAGGTGATCACCGCATCGACGACGAGCACGGTCCCGTGGACAGCTGATGGCTGAATGAGCTTCATCAAGAAGGCGGTCAGAATCGAACCGATGGCGACCGCTTTCGCGTACCGGATCGCGTCCTCCAGGCTGATGTACTTCCAGATCCCGCGATAGACGCCCAGGGTCAGGAACGTCAGCAATCGCATGGTGACCAATACGGCAATCACCTGACGAAACGTGCGCCAGGTCGGGTTGTCTTCGCCCGTTCCGTGTAAGAAGGCACAGGCAAGGTAGTAGGACATCACGAACAACACCACGTCCAACGCCATCTCGAAGACACGCCGCTTGAACGACAGTGAATGCAAGAATGACACCAAAGGACGCTTGCGCGCGGCTCGCAGATCTTCCTCGCTGAAGATTTTCACATCACCCAAATGGATTCCCAGCAGGGTAAATCCCAACAACAGTGATGCGAGAATCGCGATGCCCACATTTACCGGAAAGTCTCGCACGAGCAGCGAAGCGAGCCCGGAAGAGGCAGCGAGTGCCCATAAGAGCAGAACCGCGTTGCGCTCGGAGAGTCCTAATGCCACCAGTCGATGCGACGTATGATCGTTCCAGCCTCTCGCGACGGATTTGCCGGCGAGTGATCGCAGAATCGTCACCAATGTCGTGTCAAAGATGGGGATCAACAGGATCATCACGGGCACGGCAAGGACAGACAGCACGCTGCGAGAGCGTCCACCGGTCGCTGCGAGCAATGCGGCGCTGGCGAGGAAGAACCCGACCGCCATCGCTCCACAGTCCCCCATGAAGATGGACGCCGGATTAAAGTTGTAGACCAGAAACGCCACCAATCCGGCAGCGAGCGAGAACAGCATGACGGCTTCCGTTGCCTGCCCATTCATCGCAAAATTGATGCCCAGGAACGTCGCCGCGATTGCCGCAATTCCCGCCGCCAGACCGTCCATGTTGTCCAACAAGTTGACGGCGTTGGTGATGCCCACGATCCAGAGCACTGTGAGGCCAATGTTGAGAACGGCCGAACCCGTCCAAGGCACCGAATATCCGGCGTAGATGATGGCCGCCGCCGCTGCCAGCTGAGCGGCAAGCTTCTGATACGGCTTTAAGGGTTGCGCGTCGTCGAGCAGTCCGAAGACAGCGATCAGACCCGTCGCCCCGAGCATCGTACGAAACCCTGCATCTGCCGGTCCCCACCACCAGCAGACACCACCAACCCCCAGCACGATGGCAACTCCCCCCAAGAGTGCTGTCGGCTTTTGATGCCAGCGGTCGGTTGACGGTTGATCGACGAATCCCGTCCGGTGCGCAACCGCTCGCAAGGCGGGCGTCAGCACGAGCACCGCCAGAAACGAGACGCCGATCGGGAGAAAATCGCTCAACATAGTCAACAGCGAAAGCGTGAGTCTGCAGGCCCGCGAGTGGAAGTCCAAGAAAGTCCGTCAGACGGCCCGGTTTGTCGCAGGAATGTCCGTCTCGTTCGATGTGTCATCGGCAGCGCTCTGCTGCAAGTCCTCGCGAACGGACGCAATCACACCGTCGAGAATCTGTTCGAGCGACGACATGGGTCGAAACCCGACGTGTTTTTCTAGTTTGGAGACGTCCGGTACTCGGCGTTGCATGTCTTCGAACCCAGAGCGATATGCCTCGTTGTAGGGCACGACGAGAATGTCGGATTCGGAATCAGTCTTCACTTTAATGATCTCTGCCAATTCACCGATGGAAATCTCCTCGATCGATCCAATGTTGAAGACTTGCCCCGGAGAATCATGATGCTCCATCAGCGCGATCAAAGCAGCCACGACGTCCGTGACAAACGAGAAGCAACGCGTCTGACGTCCGTCGCCATGGACCGTGATCGGTTCACCAGTGAGTGCCTGTCGTATGAACGTCGGAATGACCATGCCATATCGACCGGTCTGTCTGGGGCCGACAGTATTGAAGAGCCGAACGACGATCGTCGGCAGCTGCTTCTCGTTGTAATAGGCCAGTGCCAGGAACTCATCGATCGCTTTCGAGCACGCGTAGCTCCAACGACCGACCGTCGAAGACCCCATGACAAGGTTGTCTTCTTCCTTGAAGGGGACCTTCGTACTTAATCCATACACTTCCGACGTCGAGGTCACCAGGATGCGAGAATTGTGCTTCGCCGCCACGCGGAGCACGGCCTCAGTGCCTTGGATGTTGGTCTCGATTGTTCGAACCGGACTCTCCACGACCAGCTTGACGCCGACGGCGGCGGCGAGATGAAAAACCGCATCACAGTCTGCCATCACTTCGTCGAGGAACGTTTCATCACGAACATCGGCGACATGCAGCTGAAACCGGGGCGAGTCGAGAAGATGTGCGACGTTGTCCCGACTACCGGTTGAGAGGTCATCTATGACAACGACTTCAGCTCCCCGCTCCAGATAGGCATCAGCGAGATGCGATCCAACAAATCCCGCACCGCCTGTGATGAGTACACGCATAACTTCTGGGTCCTTCTTCCGGAATTGCTGCAATGTTTCCGATCGCGGCAGATGAGAGAGAGAGTCATGAGAAGGTCGGTCGGTCGCCGAGCCCTTAGTGAATCGACGTATCGCTGTTTTGGTCTCTGTGAGTTGGTCCAACACATCCACGGTTCGACGCATCAACGCATGACGTGTATGGTTCGCCCTCACAAAACTGTGAGACGTTCGCGTGATGCGTTCACAAAGATGGGGGTCGACTTGGAGACGCCTGATGGCCTGAGCAATCGCTGCTGCCTCGCCCGGGGGGAGACCAATGCCGCGTTCGCGAATCTCGACAGGTCCACTGGTTGATTCGATCCGAGGGCCCAGCAGGTCAGGGACTCCACCCACGAGAGTCGAGATCACCGGCAGTCCGCTCGCCATCGCCTCCAGCAACGACATTGGTGTCCCTTCGTTCTCGGACGTGAGCACAACCGCATCCAGTCCGGCATAGAACGTTTCCGGGTCTCTCCGATTGCCCAGGAACACGACATGCTCAGTCAAGCCCAAGCGTTGGACATCAGTTTCGAGTCGCTGCCGCTGTTCACCATCGCCAATGACGACAAACCTTGCCTGATTCAGTGACTCATCGGTCAGTTTGAAGTACTCACAAATCCCCTGGAGGAAGAGATCGTGATTCTTGATCGGGACGAGACGCCCAATGATCCCGACAACGAATGTGTCGTCTGCGGCACACAACTCGTCCCGAAACCGTTGTCGTTGCGGCGTCTGTCTGACATCGGTCAGCGCCTCGACATCAACTGCAACGGGGATGACATGAAACTGCGCGGCACGTCCGACTCGGAACAGCTGATGGATCTCGTCGAATTGTTGTTGAGACAGGACGATGATCTGGTCTGTCATCCAGTTGCCAAGAACTCGTTCAATGGCGATGAACAACCGTGTCTTGAATGGCCCGAAGTAGCTGTGAAAGATATGTCCATGAAACGTATGCACCACTCCGCAGCGTCGTGGGGCACCGAGGAATGCCCGCCAATGTCCCCAACGATACATCCATGCCGCCAGCCGACCGACGGCCCCCGCTTTGGCCGTATGAGTATGCACGACATCCGGTTGAATTCTGCACAGTTCCCTGTAGAGCTTCCAGACGACGATCACATCCTTCAGCGTCAATTCGCGGCTCAACTCCGGGATGACAATTGGCTCGATCCCTTCAGCGTGAGCCGCATCCAGCATGTCGACTTCACCCGCGGGGACCGTGCCCGTGATGAGTTGGGCCTCATAGCCAAGATCGTTGAAACCTGCCGTCATCCAGGCGAGCAGCTGTGCCGGTCCGCCGACGTTCATCCGACCCAGAATCGAGACAATCCGCAGGGAACGGCGCTGAGCGGACCCAGCGGTGAACGCGGGAACCTCCGGCTTCAGAATACGTTTGGTTCCCCGAGAGTCCTGCTTCCGAGTTGTTGTTTTCGTGGTCAAGGATTATCGAAGATTTTCTTAGCTCGTGCCTGCTGAATGCGTGCCATGAGTGATTCGTATCGTGGGTTCCCTGATTCCTTCATGTCCATTTGACGAACGTGGGAGAGCGCCTCATCGAACTGGCCCTCAGAAGTCAGCAATTCGGCGAGGAAGAATCTTGTCTGAAAGTCCTTCGGTCGCAGCTTGACGGCTGCTGTCAGAGACTCTGCGGCCAGTTGATAGTCGCCAGTTAATTTGGCCCCATATCCTCGGACATACGCACGATCCCATTCCGGAAGTGAATCGTCACTTGCCAACTCAATAGCCCGCTGACCGAGTGATCTTGCCAGTTCGGCGCCCTTACGGCCGCGTCGCTGATATCTCTGCCCCAGTTCGATCAGGTACATCGGGTCATCCGGCAGAACTTCGACAACGAACTTGTCCGGGCTCAAAGGGAGACGAGATTCTTCCGTTCTCATGATTTGAGGGAAGTGAGATTTATTGAGAGTCAGAGCATGCTTCCAGCTCTTGGCGGCCGTTTCGATTCGACCCGCATTGAGATCGAGGAGTCCACAAAGAAACTGCACCTTGGACTCTGCAGGGGCAAGCCTGCGCGCACGGGCCACATCCTTTTGGTCCCAGTCGCTCGAGTCGCGGACAAATCCGACCTCCGCCAATCTCAAATGAGTCCAGGGCAACAACGGACAATACTCTCGAGACATTTCCAAATGAGCGACCGCAGTCCGAAATGATGTTCGCAGGGGGTCTTCAGCACGGAGTTCTTCGAATCCTTGACGATGACCGGAGAGCAACAGGTCCCATGCCCGCCCGTGTAACACTGTCGGCTGCGTCCGCTTCCAGATTTCCTGCATGGTTGCCTCAGGAAGCTCGGCTACCGATTGTCGCTGTCTCACGATCTCCGCCAGTGGGTCGAGCATGGCGAGCCTTCCCTGCAGGATGTACGCACCGGCAAGTTGTGCGTGCAACTCCGCATCGTCCGGACGCCAACGCAAACCGTCTTGCAAGTCCGCAATCGACGACTCGACTTCCGCTGGATCGGGAATGGATTCCACATCGGGGCGGGGCGATTCGAGAGCGGCTTCCGCCATTGCCTTGCAACCGGACTCAGCGATCCCGAACACCGAAAGCACGAGTAATGCACTCAGACATGCGGCCGAAATCGCCCGAGAGGGCGTGAGGGCAAACAGTCGACGCTTCGTTTCCTCGGCGACGGCCGCAGCTTCGCCACACACGGAACCACACATGACCGCAAACAGGACTGTCACAGACGGGATAAACAAGGCAAAGTCAGCAACCGCATGAATGACCTGACTGGTCAAGGCGAAGATGCCTGCAAACCCCAAAGCATAGCCCGCAGGCGTCGATGCTCGTCTCACCAAGAACCAGGACGATGAACCAACGGCTACGATCATCAGCCCCAACAGCACTAGACCTGCAACTCCCGCCTCGACTGCCGTCTCCAGATATTGATTCTCAGCATGGAGGTACCAGGCGTTGTCGAGCCGATCCTGATAAGGCGGATAGACAAAGCGGTAGGTTCCCAGCCCACTCCCGGCCTTCCAGAAGTCAGGGACGACCTTCACACCATCCTTCCAATGTGGAATCCGGGCTTCGGAGACGACTCGTTCATCGAAGAGCGTGTCGATCCGCTTTTCGAAGGCATCACTCAAGCCGATCAATGACAGAGCACCGATGCCCACGATAACAGCTGGTCCCAGTGCAACCAGAACGGATGCTCGACGACGACTCAAGAGTGCGACGGTGAAAGTGACGATGGACGCACCCGCTAAGGCAATCCAGCCGCCGCGTGACATGGAAGCCAGCACGGCCGTCAAGATCATGGCAACGGTCCCATACGCGACGAGAGCCAATGTGTCCAGTTGAGCCAGTTGGGCCAACAGAGCATCACCAACCCCATTGGACTTTCGATGCCCCCGACGATGTTTGCCTTCGTAGACACGCACTTCTTGATGGCGGTGGGCAGCCCAAATCGCACAGCCAATGGCTGCCGCCAGACAGACGAGCAAATAACCGGCCGCGTTGTTCTTGTTGATGAACGATGCGAACGGACCTGCCCCGGGTGGGACATCGAAGGTCCAAAACAGCCTTCCATCCCAGGCGAGCTTCTGTGCCAATCCAAAGAAACCCAGCACGCCACCACTCATCGCCAACGCGTACATCAATAGGGCAGGGCTTGTCCGCGACTGCATGAGAGCTGCAACGGTGAAACAAATCGTGCCAAGCACAAGCAACGACAGACGGTTGCGAGTCGCAGCTGGATAGAGTGATAGGGAACTCGTTGCAGGGTCGCGATCCGAGCCCGACGGTGATGTTTCAGCCGGTGTCAGTTCAGAACGCCATGCGGCAGCCGTCGGACTGACGGCTGCTGATGTCTCCATCGGCAGTTGGACCATCTGTCCTGCCCCCAGCAGGAGCCCCCCGATCAGAGGCAGCACAGCCCATGGCAGAGGTCCAGGTCGATCACTCGTCCGGCACAGCGACACGAGTGCCCACACGATGGCCAATGCTGATGCAATGTGCAGCCCAAATTGCACTGACGAAGCAGTTCCGCCAAATGGCCATGCTGCCACGATGGCCATCGCCAGGAGGACAAGCACAGCAGTATGTGCGCAAGACGACATCGAAAAAGTTACTTCTTGTTGGCCAGCGCTCGAGAGAGCCGAGCAAGTGATTGAGAAGGACGGTGACTGACACGGATCGTGTCTGGACAAATTACGAAGCGATGTCTGGTAGCAGGATTTTCAGGTCCAATCAGTCTGCAATTCCTCGCCGCCCGCGCACACTTCGTTCCTCTGGGTGACAGACCCACGTCGAAGAATTCTGAATTCCAAGTCCGACGGCCGTTCCATCCTTGATGCCTTCCAATGACCACTATCCGTTCCACACCGCTCCCTGATTATTTTGAGAGGGTGAGTGCCTAGTGGTTCAACGGACCTGAATTGACGGGCTGAACGACATTGGGTGGCGGGGTCTGAAGCGAAGCGCAAGGCCCCGGCGCGTGTGGACGCCGAATGTCAGGGCCATCCGCTTCGCTGCTGACCCTGCCACCCCGACCTG
>JAJDEJ010000345.1 GCA_029259815.1 Planctomycetaceae bacterium
CGAGTGATCCAATGAATACAGCCGGTTACCAGAACATGCCGCAGTGGTTAATGCAGAACTCCAAGTTTCAGTGTCCTTCCGATCCTGGCTCGACCGACGGTGTCAACAACACCAACTACATGGGGGTTCAAGGTGGCGGGGATCCCACTGGCATACTGACTCCCCCAACGATAACTCCCTGCGGCAGCGGCGACAAACGCATGATGTCGAATGGGATCTTGTATTGGAACTCGAAAACAAAAATTGGTCAAATCACTGACGGGGCAAGCAACACGTATCTGGTCGGTGAGTCGATCTACATGATCACGCCCGAAGGAAGTCGTAACACCAGCCGCGCCGGTTGGGCGTCGTCCTTTCGAACGGACAGCTCCTGCGATCCCGTCGTCTGCGCAGGAGCAGTGCTGGGGATCAACTCAGGGGCAGGCAGCGGCTCGTCTCGATCGGGCTGGGAAGTCAGCGGTCGGGATGCCCGAGATATCGCTTCGTCGACGTTTGGTAGTAATCATACCGGAGGATGTCACATGACATTAGGCGACGGTTCCGTGCGATTCATCAGCGAGAACATCAATCTGTCCACTCACTGGAATCTCGGAGCCCGAAGCGAAGGAAATATTCTGGGAGAATTTTAATGGAGCGGCTCTCGCGACTTTCAACATCACGTCTGATTGCGGTGGCAGTCTTGGTCCTCGTTATCCCTTGGGGGTGTTCCGGAAAACAGGAGGGCCCAACACGATATGGCTTGAATGGAAAGGTAACGTATGATGGAGTCCCTGTTCTCTCCGGGATGTTAACACTCGCTCCGGACAGTCGGGCAGGCAATGCCGGTCCTGGAACGATGATCCCGATCGGAGATGGGGAGTACGAAGTGAGTTCAGATCGGGGCTTCGTCGGTGGTCCTCACATCGTGCAGTTCAGTATCTATCGAGTCGGCGAAGTGACCGATGAGAACGTGGATGATGATGATGATGACGATGAGACGTTCTTGATGACAGTTGAAGCCGACCTTCCCAAGGAAGGCGGAACTTATGACTTTGAACTGAAATCGGGTTCCTAGCGATGTAAACTGTGGTGATCGCTGTATCACCGTTAATTGCCCACAAAGCAGGTGCATTCACATCATTCTCATGGAATGGTGCAGAACACCTGCTTAGTTTTTTCGCTGTATGCGTTCCCATGGTGTGCACGCTTTGGCACGATCCCATGATGTGCATGCGTTGACACAACGACTCCTCTTGGAGGACAGGCGAGATGATCCCTCACAATTCCGGCAAGGTTCCATTCGATTCAACTCGCCGACAATTCTTGACATCCGCGACGGCGGCCTCGTTGTGGCCATTCCTCAACATGCGATTGACAGAAGCTGCGGATCGACGTCAACGGTTGTCAGACTATCCCTTCAAGCTGGGAGTGGCGTCCGGTGATCCAGCACCGGATGGTGTTGTCCTCTGGACTCGACTTTGCCCAGAAGCACCTGGTCGTGGTGGGTTGCCTCACGAGGATGTCCGTGTGGAATGGCAGGTGGCGACCGACGAGGGGATGAAACAGATCGTTCGCAAGGGAACCGCCACTGCGGCAGTGAACTGGGCGTATTCCGTGCATGTGGAAGTCGAAGGTCTCGAACCCGATCGCAGTTACTGGTATCAGTTCAAAGTCGGGATGGAGGTCAGCCCCGTTGGGAGAACGCGCACAGCTCCTGCTGCGGATGCGATGTTGGACAACTTTCGCTTTGCTTTCGCCTCGTGTCAGAAGTATCAGGACGGTCACTTCACAGCCTACGAGCACATGGCTCAGGATGATCTCCGTGTGGTCGTGCATCTGGGCGACTACATTTACGAAGGTGCCGGGAATGGCGGTGACGCACCAGAGCGGAACTTCGACGCCCCCGAAGCAACGACACTTGAGCTGTATCGGGACCGCTACACGCTCTATCACACAGATCCTCACCTGCAGGCCGTGCATGCGGCGTTCCCCTGGATTGTGACTTGGGACGACCACGAGTTCGCCAATGACTGTGCAGGAGCCATCTCGGATGATCCGAGTGTGACCACTGAGGATTATCTGAAAAGGCGGGCCGGAGCCTATCAGGCGTATTACGAAAACATGCCCCTGCGTCGCTCGGCGCTTCCTCTAGGGCCCGACATGATGCTTTACCGTCGTGTCACATTTGGTCAGATGGTTGATTTCTCCGTTCTCGACACCCGGCAGTATCGCAGTGACCAGCCCTGCGAAACCAAATACAGACCGCCCTGTGACGGCATCTATGATCCTCACGCGACGATGCTCGGAGACGCTCAGGAGAAGTGGTTGAGCAATGGACTCGATGCGAGCGGCGCCCGGTGGAACGTCCTGGCCCAGCAAGTGATGATGGCCCGGCCGGACTTCGTGTACAAACCGCACAAGGAAGGTGAGATCACGTTCTGCATGGACAAATGGGATGGCTACCATGTGCCGCGCACGCGATTACTTCAGTACCTCTCCGATCACCAGATCTCCAACCCTGTCGTGTTGACGGGAGATGTGCACCGCAATTGGGTGAATGACCTGAAGGTTGATTTTGACAAGCCGGAGTCGGCGACAGTTGCCACCGAATTTGTCGGGACCTCGATTTCCACCAATGGAGACGGCAGGGAAGACAAGGAGATCGCGGAAGCAGTCAGGGGGGAAAACCCGTTTGTGAAATTCTTCAATAGCGAACGTGGATATGTCCGCTGTGAGCTGACGACCGACGAATGGCGGTCCGATTACCAGACGGTGCCGTACGTCACTCGCCCGGGTGCCCCGTGCGTCACCCGTGCGACATTCGTTGTCGAAAACGGTCGCCCCGGTGCCGTTGAGGTGTGATGCTTTCCTCGCTATTTGTGTATGCTTGACCGTTGAGCACAGTCGCAATCCCGTCAGGTTTGAGGTTCATGAAATCGTGCGGGTGCTCGAGATTCCCGACGAAGGGCATTGATTCCGCAGGGAAGTGAACTCGGCTGTTGTCGACTCGCTGAGAATTTCCTCGTACGGGTTGAGAGTCTTAGTTGCACTGAAACTCGGCCAACAGGTTATGTCTTCTTTCGTTTGGCAGAATCTCTTCATCAATGCTCACATCACGTAGCCACATTCCCCATGTCGCGATCTTCATCGAAACTTCTCGTTCATACGGACGTGGACTACTTCGTGGGGTACGAAAGTATCTGTCGCTGAAGGGGCCATGGTCTGTTTTTGTTGAATCGCGAGGACTGCAGTCGAAACCTCCACCCTGGCTCAATAACTGGCGAGGAGATGGGATTCTGACCCGTACCGACTCGCAGAGAATGTCGGACATCATCCACAAAGTGGGCGTTCCGACGGTGGAATTGCGGGCGACTCGCTTACCGATCGGCTTTCCATTCATCGGTGTTGACAATCAGGCCACGGGCCGATTGGTCGCCGAGCATCTTCTTGATCGGGGATTTCGTTCGTTCGGGATTTACGACCTCGATGTGGAAACGTATTTCAGTCAACGACGAGAGACCTTTATTGAGGTCATTTCCGAAAAGGGTCATCAGATCAGCGTACTCCATGCTTCCGGTCATCGGGATCGCCCTACAGACTGGGAGCGCAATCAGGACAAACTGGTAGAATGGCTCCGTTCACTCCCCAAACCGGTGGGGATCATGGCCTGCAATGATCAACTCGGTTTCTGGTTGCTCGACGCTTGCCGCAGAGCGGAAATATCCGTCCCGGAAGAGGTCGCGGTTGTAGGGGCTGAGGATGACGAAACGCTTTGCGAAGTCTCAATTCCTACGATGTCCAGCGTCCAATTCAATCCCGAGCTGATCGGTTACGAAGCGGCTGTCTTGCTGGAATCGCTGATGTCTGGCGGTGGGGTTCCTGCGTACCCTCAACTGATTCCACCACTGGGAATCACCGTGCGACAGTCTTCGGACATCTTGGCAATTGAAGACCGAAATCTGGCAAACGCACTCAATTTCATTCGTCAAAATGCCTGTACCGGCATCACCGTTGCGGACGTTCTGAAAAGCGTTCCCATCTCCCGCAGCTCATTGGAACGAAAAACTCGAGATCTGCTCGGGAGATCCCCTCAGACTGAGATCATGCGGATCAAGATTGAACAGGTCAAAAGACTGTTGCTTGTGTCCGACGCCACTCTGGATGTGGTTGCCCGACGCTCAGGCTTCAGTTCCGCCCAAGTCCTTTGCGAACGCTTTCGGAATGAAGTCGGAATGACACCAGGGGCCTATCGCAAACAAGTTCGCGGCGACGAACATCCTGTCGGGTGCTCGTGATTGATGGATAGATGGTCGTGCCCCTGCATCCCCCCAAAATAGCCATCACGCTCCGCGTGATGAGCGGATCACGTGCAGACCCCAAGCAAGCTCGAACCCGCACGAGCGTCAGTGACATCACGGTGGAGCGTGATGACCACTTTCATTGCCCTGCTAAGAAGTCCAATCGCATGGGATACGCGACCCCAGCAGAGTTCGCGGCCCGCTGTGCTGGCTCCACTCCAGAGAGGGCTAAGGCGTCTCCTGGGTTCCACCAGCACAGCAGAGCTTACCCAATCCAATCTTCATCAGAGGTGGTACAGGTTTTTGAGGCATCCCAAGGGTACGGTTTTCGGCTCGCTTTGCTTCGGGTACGCTTGATGGCCATCTGTCGACCACCTCAGCTGCAACCGATCATCTCAACTGCAAGTTGTCGCTTCGGCTGTAGCCGAATGACACTTGGGACTCAAGAAACTGTAAATACCCCAGAAAACAAGGATTACCCGGCAGGGATTCGAACCCCGACTGACAGGACCAAAACCTGTTGTGCTACCATTACACCACCGGGTAGGGGGCGATCTGTGGAAAGTCTAGTCGTTCTTGCGGACAGGACAAGCCCATTCGTCTTGCCTGGGGAGAAGACACGCAACAGGGGAAAAAGGATCGCCACTCGTGACGAGCATCGCTGCACAGAACCGATATGAGATTGACCAGTTGACGACGATTCACAGCCCGGCGCTGGTCGTGTTTCGTGAGCTGGTCGAGCACAACATTCAAGTCATGCTGGACATCGCAGGGAGCGCTGATCGGTTGCGCCCGCACTGTAAAACTCACAAGATGCCGGCGGTCGCTCGGATGCAACTTGACCGAGGCATCACGAAGCACAAGTGTGCGACGTTCGCGGAGGCCGAGATGCTGGCGGAGGCGGGGGCCACGGACACCTTTCTCGGATACAACCTTGTGGGTCCGAACGTCGAGCGGGCCGTTGCCTATCTCGATCGGTATCCGCATGTTTCATTCTCAGTGACAGGGGATGACGCTGCAGAGATCGAACGTCTCGGAGAGGCGATGAGTACTGCGGGCCGCTCGATTGGAGTGCTGCTCGACATCGACCCCGGACGGCAGCGGACCGGTGTCCCCGTGGGACGACAGGCCCGCGAACTGTACGCCCTCATCGACCGCACGCCCGGTCTGCGAGCCGACGGTCTGCATCTGTATGACGGACATCAACGTCAGCAGGACTTCGGCGAACGCTCCGCTGCCGTCGATATCGAATGGCAGAAGGTCGCTGCCTTTCGTGATGAACTGGTCGAAGCGGGACACCCGGTCCCACGCATCGTGTGTGGGGGCACGCCGACGTTTCCGGTGTATGCCAAAATCGATGATCCGGCGATCGAACTCAGCCCGGGGACATGCGTGTTTCACGACGCGGGATACGGGACAGCGTTCCCCGACATGGACCAGTTCATCCCCGCTGCGGTCGTGTTGACACGAGTCATCAGCCGTCCAACAGCGAACCGGGTGACGTTCGACGTTGGCACAAAGGCGATCGCCAGTGACCCACCGATGGGAAAGCGGGCTTTCTTCCCGGAGATTCCGAACGGGGTGCAGGTGATTCACAATGAGGAACATCTCGTCATTGAAACAGAAGACGCAGACCGTTGGTCGCCAGGCGACGCGACGGTCTCCATTCCAAGTCACGTTTGTCCGACCGTCGCACTGTATGACTCAGCGGTCGTCGTCTCGGAGGGGAAGGTCGTCGACCACTGGACCGTCGCCGCCCGGACGAGGCGAATCAACGTCTGAGATTATGTCGCCTCGACGGCGGGTGGCAGGGTCAGCAGCGAAGCGGATGGCCCTGAACGCACAACATCCGGGCCTTCCCTTCGGTCCAGACCCGTCCACCCGAGACTTTTCCAACAGGCATTAAGTCTCTTCGACCGCCTCATGTCCTCCCTGCACGAGGCGGCGTGTCATCAGCACCTCAGCGACGAGCAGCAACAGCACGCCCAGCAGGAGCAGACGCCACAACTCCGAAGGGGCTTCATCTTCGGCCATCCCGGCGACGATGTCTGCGAGTGATGTCACAAATTGGATGCGGTCATTGCCCGTCATGCGTTGCTGCTCGGGAGGCGACAGCCGGGTCAGATCCGACTCAGCACGATCTGAGTGAACAACGAAGTACTCTGTCATTCTGACGCCAGCATCGGTCGGTTGTGCACGGTACACTCCCGGCAGGCTCGTGTCGCTATGGCCGAGTTTCGCCTCGGGCCCAATGCCAAATGCCTCAGCAGGGACCGTGCGTCCATCCGGTGTGTTGAATTCAATCGACTCTGAATTCTTTGCCCCTACGAGGTCATTCAACACCAGTGGCATACCCGGCTCCACGTTGCGGCCGGAGGTTCGCGATGCCAGATGGAACACGATCTCATGCAAAAAGGGAACGAAATCGTTCTTCGCCGGCAGGGTGCTCCAGTCACTGTCGAGGGCAGTGGCCAGTTGCACGACGGTGCCTTCGCCGAACGGTCGCGTCACGAGAAAGGGATCTCCCGCGTCGAGTCGTGCAACAATGTTCGTTGAGCCAGAAGCCGCCTCGGCATCCGGCTCTTTCTCTGAACTGACGCTCGCCACAGCTGGTTCTAATCTCCACCAATGAGCGAAGCGAGCCTCAATGAAATCGACGCCGTTCTCACGTCGAAACCTCGTCAGCCAGGAAGCCTCCAGACTATTCGATTCAATGTTGACGTCACCCAAGTCGTAATCGCGTTCATGCTTGATGACATCGAATCTGGCCGGCAGCAAGCCGTGCCCGTCCGTCAACAGTTTCTCGTTGATCCAGCTGCTATCGATGCGATCACCTGGTGCAATCACGAGTCCTCCCCCCCTCGAGACGAATGTTTCGAGTTGCTCAATCTGCGAATCGGTGAGTTGGGACACGTTCGCCAGGAACACGACTCGCTGCTGCTCCAGTGATGCCTCTGTCAATTCGGCGGCATTGATCACGGTTGCAGCGACCCAGGGGGAGTCGCTTCTGGCGGGCGTGAGTGCGGCTTGCAGAAAGAACGTCTCGCTTTGCGTGCGGTCGCGGTGCAGGTGTCCGTCGACGAGAAGTACGGGGATGCCCTCCTCGACGACGATCGCCGCGTCTGCACGGTTGTCCCCTGGCAGGTTGTCCGCATCCAGCGAAACACTGACGACATACGAGCCGACCGTGTCAAACCGGTGCTCAAACACAACGTTGCCTTCACCATTCGGCGGGAGACTAAGCATAATGCTCTTTTCACTTCGACGCTGGCCGTTGATGGCGAAGTGCACCTCCCGTCGGGTGGAAGTTCCGCCCCATTGGCGCACTTTGGCTTCGATTCGCATCGGGAAACCGGGGACAGTCAACTCGCGAGAGAGTTGCAAACGATCGACCGAGAAGTTGACTGGTGTGTTCGCCTCCTGTTCGGCGATATCGACGGCCCACACTCGAGGCGGGATTTGACTTTGCTGTACCGTCTCATCGAATTGCTTCCAGGATCGTTCGTCCTCCGGCGACCAACTGAGCCGCTGGGCATCGGTCAGCAGGATAATGTCGCGGTCGAGATGCTCGCCCGTCGTTAGCAGTTGGGCTGCCTTGGTGAGTGCGGCAACGACCGAGGACGTTCCGGAAGGTGACGGCAGTGCATCCAGGTTTTCACGGACGAGGCGGAAGTCGGTCGTCGGCCTCTCGATGAGTGTGCGAACATTGTCCCGCGCATCGAGTAGCGTGACCGTATCACCGCCCCCAAGTTCTTCGAGCAATTCGAACGTCCATTGCACGGCTGCTGCATGCGGAGTGACAGCCATGCCTTCCCATCCCATGCTGTACGAGCCATCGATCACAACCGCTACGTCGCGAGGCGTCGAACGTGTCAGATTACGAAACATGCCGCCCTTCGCCCAAGGTCGCGCGAGTGCCAGCGCCAACAGGCAGATCAGCCCGATCCGCAGGAGCAGCAGGAGCAACTCTTCCAGACGAAACCGACGCCGGGTCCGCCTGCCAAGTTCGAGGAACTGCATCGCTCCCCACGAGACGACGTCATACTTCCGTCGACTGATCAGGTGCACCATCACGGGCAGGGCAATCCCTGCCAGTCCTCCGAGCATCAAGAGATTCAGAAAGCCAAATGTCATAAGACTGCGAGTGTAGCATGCAACATTCCGGCATCGCATCTCCGCTGCACTTGAGAGCGTTGCGGGCCTGCGAAGAGTCATGCTAGGGTCAACACATCCGGGTCAACAACAGGAGCCACAAGATGTCTGATCGAAGAACATTTCTACAAGTCGCTGGCATGACGGGACTGGGATCGTTCTTGGCAAAGCCAGCATGGGCGGATGAAGGACAAACACTTCAGGCGACGGACCTCAAGATCACCGAAGTCAAGATCACTCCCATCGCCCTTCCCGATCCGCCGATTCTTGCAGCGTCCGGATGTCATGGGCCGTACTTCCTGCGGAACATCCTTGAGATCACCACGGAAGACGGCATCATTGGGATCGGCGAAACTCGCGGAGGACTCAAACGCACGGAGCGACTCCAGGCAGCGGCCAAACATGTCGTCGGCCAAAGTGCATTCGCCTATCGAGGGTTCCCCGCTCTGCTGGCAGATGCAGCCGCCAATGACAAAGCTCAATCGACTTCTGACCCCGCTGTCTACGCAGGACTGGAGCTCGCTTGCCTTGATGCCATCGGCAAGGCGAGCGGGCAGTCACTTAGCCGTCTACTTGGCGGTCCCGTCCGTGATGAAGTCGAGTTTGCGGCTTACCTGTTCTTCCGTTTTGCGGCAGATCACCCAAGAGTGTTTGATGATGTCCACCTCAAGGACGATCGAGGACGAGGGGACAGGGCACTCGATCAGTGGGGAGAGGTGCGCACGCCGGAGGCGATGGCGGATATGGCACGGCAATGGAACGAGCGTTATGGCTTCAAAGCGATGAAGCTCAAAGCGGGCGTCCTGCCACCGGATGTTGAATTGGACGCATTGAAGGCCATCAACGACGTCTTCGGTGGTCAGGCGCCGCTACGCATCGACCCCAATGGCCGTTGGACGATCGAGACGGCTAACCGCATTGCGCGTGATCTCCAGGAGATGCCTCTGGAATACTACGAGGACCCCGTCCGAGGACAGGAGGCGATGACAGCCGTGCGTCGAGAGACGGGACTGCCCATGAGTACCAACTCGTGTGTCACACGATTCGATCACATCGCCGATGCAGTGAAGAACGAGCCGGTTGATATCGTGCTGTGCGATCATCACGGTTGGGGCGGCATCCCCGCCTGTCAGGCACTCGGGACGCTCGCCGACTCGCTCGGCTGGCGACTCTCGCAGCATTCCAACAATCACGCAGGTCTCACCATGGCCGCGATGACACACCTCGGTGCCGTCACCCCGCAGATCGTCCATTCCAGCGACACGCACTACCCCTGGCTCGTCGAAGGAGCGGACATTATTGAGGGCCCCAATCTGAAATTCGTCGACGGCAAACTCAAAGTGCCTATCGCTCCCGGACTCGGCGTCAATCTTGACCATGACAAGCTGGCCCGTGCCCACGAGATCTACCAGAAGTGCGGCATGCGAGAACGCAACGACAGTGTCACCATGCAACGCTTCGAGCCCGGCTGGACTCGGGATTTGTTCTGAGACCGATCACTGCAACATCCCACGGGCGACGATGGGCCAAATCGCCTCGACGCGACCGTCTCTTGTGACGAGGAATTCGTCATGCAGCACCGTTGTATGGTCGCTGTAGCCTGGGATGAGCAGCAGTTTGTCGCCAATGGTGATGTCACGTGACTGAGGGCCCAACTCGATCACTCCGTGCTCAGCACTCAGGCTTGTCACAGTCGCGTCGGGTAACGCACGACCGGAAGCAGTGCCTGCAACCCGTGGCGGGTAGATGTCCCAGTGGATCGACTTGCGACCCGCATCGATGACGGCTCGCTCCAACGACGGCCGGCTGACGACCGTGACCACAAGCCGCAGAGATGGTTCGAGTCCAGTAACACCACAGCGTTCGAGGTAGAACGGATCAGCGAACACACCGCCGCCCGCCTGCAGCTCGGTGACAACGTCACAGTCAGCCGTGATCTGATACGACCCGGTACCGCCCGCACTAACGATGTCGCAGCACATCCCCTTTGCGAGCATGGCTTCTTTGGCTGCCGCTAAAATGCCGATGGCCGAGTTGATCTCACGCCGTTTCTGATCGGCATCCTCAATCGTGAGCAAGTGCCCTTCATACCCCATGATGCCGACGAGGTTGAGGCCGGGTAGTCGATCGACCGCTTTGGCCAACTCCAGCGCATCCTTCCCCGGTCGCACTCCCACGCGATTCAAGCCGATGTCAACCTCAAGGATCACTCGACAAGTAACCCCCTCACGCTGACAAACCTCCGACAAGGCCTCAGCTTGTGCGAAATGATCGCAGGCGACGATCGGGTCGGACCGTCTGCAGAGTTCCGCCAGACGCGCGAGTTTCTGTGGACCGACCACGAGATTGGCGATCAGGATGTCGTTGACGCCAGCGTCCGCATAGACCTCGGCCTCGGACACCTTGGCGACCGTCACGCCAATCGCTCCGGCGGCGACCTGCCGCTTCGCCACTTCCGGCGTCTTGTGACACTTCGCATGCGGCCGCCACTGCTTGCCCCGCTCTGCGAGGAACGACGCCATTCGCTGGATGTTCGCATCGAGAAGCCCGATGTCGAGGCAGTAGGCCGGTGTGTCGAGTTCTGAGAAACACTGACCATTCTGTATTTGGGACATGTAATTCCCGGATCCTTTGGCGGAGAGTCATGAATTATTGTCAAGCGATTGTGTCGCGACACATCACTTCGTTGCCTTCGTTATCTCTTGTCAGATCAAACTCATGTCACAAGAATTCGGACAGAAGGAAACGGAGGTAACGAAGGATTGTGGAGCCAACGTGGCGACACGGCTGACGGCTTCAGACAATTTGATAGTTCGCGTTCGCGGCCGCGACTCCGGCTCCGGGGGAAGTCTCATGTCCCTGTGCTTTGAGACACGCGTCGAGAGCGGCAAGGAACAGCAAGACATTGCGGGGGGTCGAGGCTTCGCCCATGAGGCCGATCCGCCAGGTCTTGCCGGCGAGGGGGCCGAGGCCGCCGCCGATTTCAATGCCGTAGTCGCTCAGTAACTGAGAACGGACCGCCTTGTCGTCAACGCCTTCCGGAATGCGGACCGCGTTGAGCATCGGCAGTCGTTGCTCCTCAGCGACGGCATATTCGACGCCCATTGCTTCGAGACCAGCTCGCAGGGCCAGATGGTTGCGGCGATGTCTCGCGTGGCGGGCGTCGAGCCCTTCTTCGAGAACGATCCGCAGGGCCTCGTGCAGGCCGTAATTCATGTTGATGGGAGCCGTGTGATGATAGGCCCGCGAGCTGTCACTCCAGTAGTTGCGGACCATCGTGATGTCGAGGTACCAACTGGCGACCTTGGTCGTGCGCTCGTCGATCGCAGCAACGGCTCGCTCACTGAAGGTGACCGGGGCGAGGCCCGGTGGACAACTCAGGCACTTCTGTGTGCCGGAATACGCAGCGTCGATCTCCCACTTGTCGATCTCGATTGGGCAGCCACCAAGCGAGGTCACACAGTCGACGAGCAGCAATGCCCCGGCGTCATGCACGATCCGTGAGATGTCTTCCAGTGGTTGCAGGGCACCAGTCGAGGTCTCCGCGTGCACGATGCCCAGCACCTTCGGCGACACGCGTTTGCAGACGTCTGCGACCTCCTCAGGGGTGAAGACTTCGCCGAACGGTCGTTCAATCGTCGTGACCTCCGCACCGCAACGTGCGGCAACGTCGGCCATGCGACCGCCGAAGACACCATTGATGCAGACGACCACCCGATCGCCCGGCTCAACGAGGTTGACCACACACGCCTCCATCCCCGCACTGCCTGTGCCACTGACGGACATCGTCAGCTGGTTCTCGGTGCGAAACACTTGCCGCAGCATCTGCTGCGTCTCGTTCATGACCTGCAGGAAATACGGATCGAGGTGTCCAACAGTCGGCGCGGCCATCGCTGCGAGAACTCGCGGAGCGATATCGCTGGGTCCAGGCCCCATGAGGATGCGATCAGGGGGTGTGACGGGTGCGGGCAGATTTGGCATTATTGATTGGAAAATTGAAGATTTGAGATCTGAGATTTCAGCACGTAGCAAGTAGGGTCCGCTGTGCGGACCCTACAAGACTTCAAGGATCTGTCGTTCCTTGACCAATTGACTGATCTGTTTGAACTCGGGGGCATTGGACGCTTCGCACCACTCGAACAGAACGGACTCCGTGGTGGTAATGACCGCACCGGCTCCGGCCATCCGGTCGAGGCCGATCTGCCAGTCGAGTTGGCTGCGGCTACCGACGGCATCCGCGGGGACGAACACTTGAAAGCCCGCAGCGAGCAGATCGAACGTCGTCTGCAAGACACACACATGAGCCTCGATGCCCGCGACGATGACTTGCCGATGTTCACACGTCGATGGACTGCCCCAGTTGAGCACCTCAGCACAACTGAAGCGAAACTTGTCAGGGCAGTCGCCAAGGAGTTCGGACAGTTCGGGAGCCGTGCCACCGAGGCCCTGCGGGTATTGCTCGGTGGCAAACACCGGGGGGCCGAGGATCCGGGCCGCTTTAACCAGTGTGATACAGTTCTTCGTCACCTGTGGCGACGAGGCGATGAGCGGCAGCAGTTTCTCCTGCATGTCGACGATGAGCAGCCGGCTGTTCTCGCGCGACATCAGATCGACACTACGCACATAAGGCGGGGATGAATCAGTCATGCCCCGATGCTATGGCGGACACGCGAGTAGTGCAATCTTCAAGCAATGAGTCGAGGACGGAAAGCATGCTTCTTGCTCAGGTCGTTTCGACGCAAAGTCGCGAAGGCGCAGAGACGCGCAAACATAACCTGGTGAGGAAGTTCATCCTTTGCGCGTCTTCGCGCCTCGGCGCCTTTGCGTCGAAATCTTCAAACAACCAGTCTCTCTCCCAAGTTGAGAGTAGCCTGGCATATCACACGATGGTTCACCGGGCGTCCCACCACCAGCGGCCTGCGGGGAGTTCGGGAGCCTTCGACGTTGCGGCAACACCCGAGAGTCGGGGCGACGAACAACGCAGGGAATCGTCCTTCACGACCGCCATCAGATCAGCCTGGACACCACCGGCGACCTGCACGACGACGTCTTTGCCGTTGAAGACGCGGTGATTGACGACGGAGTCGCATTCCAGCGGTGTCGCATAATGGGCCGGCTGGTACAGGCCTTCGCTGGCGAATGCTCCACGGTCCCAGTCGATGCGGTCATCCAGTTGTTCGTGACGGATCAGGGCGGCGACCAACGCGAGGTCGAACACGTTCTGCATGTCAGCGAAGATCGGATCGGCCTCGGACAGTTCATCGTAGTTCTGTGTGAAGTTCGCGGCGAACAGACGGTTGGTCGGCTCGGACTTACCGGTCGGAACATGTTCACCTTGCTCATTGAGGAACTGATTCTCGGACTGGCAGAGCACGGTTGAACCGCGAATCTCGAAGGCGTTGTGATCGTCGGAGTGCAAGACTTGTTCGTACTGCATGGTCAGCCACCAGCGGAGCGCGTCGATGGCACCCGTCGCTTGATCGGGGGTTTGCGCGAGGAGATCGAAGTAGTCCGGGATACTGGCGACGGGCTCCAACTTGCCGATGCCGATGAGCTTCATGCGGTAGTCCGCTTCGACGATCACGCGAGCCGCGCGGGAGTCAGCGGGGACGCCGTAGATCTCGATGTCCTGCCGACCGAGTTTATCGCCCAATGTCTTCGCCCAGCGACTCGTGCGGCGGGAGTCAAGCGGACCGCGTGACTGTGAGGTCTCGACGAACTGCTTGAGGTCCTTCAGACCATCCTTGCGAGGGTTGATCGAGCAACCGAAGATGTTCTCGCCTTCGGGTGAGAAAGTGCGAAGCACGGTCACGAGGTCGTCGAGTTGAAGTGTCGGTTGATCACTCTCTATACCGACCGTCTCGCCGTTGGCGGTGTATTTCCAACCCTCGGCTGGGCCGGCGACGACAATTTCTCCTGCTTCCGGGTCCACGAAGACGTATTGCACCTCGGTCAGCCCGGCGAGCTTGAGCATCGACTCGACGACAGGTTGTCCGGCTGCTAACCGGTCGGCCACGGCTCGTTCGAGACGCGTGATGGAAACCATCCGCAACTCGGACGGCCGGGCCATGTCTTCATGTAGATCGGCCTGACGTGACCGGACGCCCAGCGCCTCGAGTCGGCCAGACTGTTCGCGGATCGAGAGGCGGGCGAGAAGTCCGGTCGGGTCAACGCGAACACCGTTCGGCTCCCAGGTCATTGTACCACCGATGCCGTCACGTTCCTCCCAGGGTCCCTCGGTATTATCCATGATCAGATTGATCAATGATTGGAAATCAGCACCGTTGCCGCCGTTCAGTGATTGCTGTTCAGCCCGCTGTCGTTGTGTTCGATCGCGAATTTCCGAATCCGGGATGCTCCGAACTGCCCCCAATGCTGCATCGAAGTCGCCAGCTTGCATCTGAGCGTCAGCAATCATTTGCAACAATGCCGAGCGTTCCGCATTATCCGACACTTGCTCAGTGATCGCCAATGCGGGTCCAAATTCACCGGCAGCGATATGCTGACCGACAAGATCGAGTCGTCCGTCCGCCGTGTCGACGTTGTTCTCGGCAGCCGTCACGACGGCACTGATCAGCAACAACAGGACGCCCGGTCCCCAAATGGATGATTTTCGCAACATGTTGGTCCCTTGGTGATCGCTCAGGCTGGAAGTTGCAGAAGCGGGAATTGTTTTGGGAAGACGAGATATCCCGCATTACTGTGGATACATCGCCGGTTGGCCCCTGCTCAAATCGACGAAGCGGGTGCCATCTCTAGGATCGTCGTCTGGGGGAACACCGTCAAGCACTTTTCGGCAAAACCTGCATGTCTGCGGCATGAAGGGGCCTTGCGTCGAAAGAATACGCGCAGCCGCTAAAATGCTGGAAGTCTCGCTTAACCACGAGATCCAGTCTATTTGTAGCGAAAATTCGGTTTATGCCGGGCTGAGTGGTATCCAGAGGTCTCGCTGAATCAAACACGCGAACCGTATCAATCACCTCTGACTGGCGACCATCCCACTCACTTCACCCCCTGCGGTCGCATGCCTGAACTTCCCGAAGTCGAGACGATGGTCCGTGGGTTGCGACCGCATGTCGAGGGACGTCGGATCGTGAAGGCCTCGCGATGTCGGTGCTCATATCGACCAATCGACATCTCGCCGGGTGTACGTGCAATCGGCAGACGAGCGAACGGTCAACTCATCACGCGGGTCCGACGACTGGCCAAGCGGGTCATCCTTGAACTGGAGTCTGATGACGCGTTCGTCATTGAGCCGAGAATGACAGGGTTAATGCTTCTCAGCGATCCGCCGGACCGGGGGCATCTGCGGTTCGAGTGGCGATTAGAAAAGGGAACAACGAAAGAGACTCCACTGTCGCTGTGGTTCTGGGACCGCAGAGGACTCGGAACGTTGCGACTTTACTCGCCCGAGGAGATGTTGATCGCACTTGGACCGGCGAGATTAGGGCCGGACGCACTGGCCATGACGCTCGACGACTGGCGAGAACGTCTGCCGCGAACGCAACGTGCCATCAAAGTCGCCTTACTGGATCAGAAGCTGGTCGCCGGAATCGGCAACTTGTACGCCAGCGAGATCCTGCACCTTGCTCGCATCCATCCGGAACACCCCTCGCACCACCTCAAGGCATCCCAGTTGAGACGCCTCCACAACGCGACGCTCACCGTGCTGGAGACGGCCATCTGCTACGAAGGCTCGACGCTCGCTGACGGCACGTACCGGAACGCCCTCAACCAGAATGGCAGCTATCAAAACGAACACCGAGTGTATGCTCATGCAGATGAGCCATGTCCGACCTGCGGCAAGGGAACCATCCAACGCACGGTGTTGGCACAGCGATCGACCTTCTTCTGTCCGAAATGTCAGCGAAGAGACGCCTGACTCTTTGCATGAGGAAACCTCGTCATTCGGCATTGCCCTTGATCCGATCTCGCAGCACGTCCAGGACTCGATTCAGTTCACTGCGGACGTGATCGTTGTCCTCCGTGTAATGTTCGTTGCGTCGAGTATTGAACATCACGGCATAGTTGATGCCGTCCAGACGCTGTTCCATCAGAGCAGTGGTCGTGTTAGTCATGCTGCCAAAGTGGTAGTACCAATACACTCCTCTCGATCGCCGGACGTCTCCGCTGATCCAATAGACATCGAGAAATTGACACATCGCGGGGGCAGACGCCGCAAGACCACCAGCGGAGTCACGTGCAGTCATGTTGAACCCGTTGCTGTGGGGATAGAACACCTCGACGTGACGGTTCCTCGCTTGTGGAACACCGGAAATATGGATTTCTGAGGTACCAAGTGGCTCGAAGATCCGGGAGCGGACGACATCAACATACTCCTGCCCAGTTACTTTCTCGATGACTCTCCCCAGGACAACATAACCGAAATTCGAGTAGGCACGTTTCTCCCCCGGTGAGAATTGCAGAGGTTGCGACAGCATGTATTGAATGACCCGATGCGAGGTGAGTGTGCCGCTGATGTGCATCTCACTTTGGATGTGCTTCAGGCGATACATCGGGTCGAATGTTGCCTCGTGGTCCCAGCCGCCTTGATGCTCAAGCAGATGGCTGATCGTGATGGTGTTCAGACGTTCGTCGCCGAGCTTGCCTCTGAATGGGCGGATATCAAGAAACGGAAACACGGCCAACTCGGCATCCAATTCACCCGCACGAATCAGCGATTTCACGACCGCACCCGTGATTGGTTTGGTGTTGCTCGCCAGGCGGAAGGTGGTATTCGGTTGCGTCGGTTTCGACCGCCGTCGGTCGGCCCAGCCATACCCCCGAGAGACGACGACTCTCTCTCCGTCGCTGACTGCCATGACGGCTGCCCTTGCCTCGATGCGATCCATGAAGGACAGCATGACGTCATCAAGAGCAGCCAATGCAGGGTCGGCAATACCCGTTGTCGGCCTCTCGTCCGCGAGACTGAGCGGCGCACTCAGGAGAATGAGTGTGAGACAAGCGGAGGTGACGATCGAAACAAGAGCAGTGCGACTTGGCTTTGTCGAAAAACTCTCGGGTGGCCGGGTCTGGACCGAAGGGAAGGCCCGGACGTCGAACACGCAGGGCCATCCGCTTCGCTGCTGACCCTGCCACCCATCGTATGTACGAGTTTTCCGACACAGCCCAGGATGTCGGCGAGGCAAACGATTCTGCAGCGTACCAATCGAAGTCAACATCTTATGGGAAACGTTCGCTATCAGAGAGTCACACGTCACACGTCTTCACCGCCTGTTGAAGTCCAGTCAAAGCGTCCCCGGTCGGGATAAACTCCTGTCCCACATAACCATCATACTGGATATCGAGCAGCGCCTGCATGACAGCTGGATAGTTGATCTCCTGCGTCTCGTCGATCTCGGCTCGTCCGGGATTGCCGGCGGTGTGCACGTGAGCAATGTGCTCCTTGTGCTCATGAATACGGCGGATGACGTCGCCGTTCATGATCTGCACATGGTAGATGTCAAACAGTAATTTGAACCGCGGAGAGGCAACTCGATTGATGATGTCGATGCAATACTCTGTGTCATCCCCCTGATAACCGGGGTGCCCCTTCATCGGATGCGAATCGTCCCGCGTGTTGAGCATCTCCAGGCAAAGCGTGACGTCTTTCTGCTCGGCTTCTCCGACGAGTTGCTTGAAGAACTCGACACAATTGTCCGCCCCCTCCTCCTGGGAAAGCCCCTTTGCCATTCCGGTAAAGGTGATCAACCGTTCGACTCCGAAGTCGGCACACTGCTGTAAACGCTTCCGGAGTACATCGCGACACTGATCCCACTCGTCGCGGTTGTTCGGGCCGACGCGGAATCCATGACTCCCTGCGATCGCACACGTCAGTCCATGCTTCTTCAACGTCGGCCAGTGAGTGGGATCGATGAGTTCAATGCTGCGACATCCCAACTGCACTGCTGTCCGGCAAAATTCGTCGACATCGGGCCATGCCTTGTTGTAGCACCAGTTGACGAGTGACTGCTTGATGCGACCTTTTTTGGCAACCGGTCCATCGTCCGCAGCGGGTGAAACACGACCATTCATAAGCGATGCAGCTCCGATCCCCGCAACTGCCTGCAACACACGTCGCCGGTCGACCGAGTTTTCATGGTGTTGATCGCTCATGGCTTCTTCCCTTTGCCGAATCTGTTCTGTTGCCCGCTCACCAGTCAGGTCAGGCTCCACAATCACGATACGGCAGTCGACCTCTGGCGACAATCGACGGGAGCGAAACGTGAAATCGATGCTGGTTTTCGGGCGCAGCCGTAATAATGGTGGGTCCCCTGAAAGGTGCTTGGGAGATGAATGACAAAGAAAAGGAAAAGCGGATTTTACGGATAGGACGGATGCACGCGGATTGGTCACAGGGTGAGACGAACTGAAATTCTCAGACCGGCCACATCCGTGTTATCCGTGAAATCTGTGGTCCATATCTTCCGACACGGCGCAGCACAGAGGGACAACGGCTGCACCCCTCGCCGTTCCAGCGACCGATATGCAAAACGACTGGCCTCGTAACAATCCTTGGAAGATAAGACAAGAATTCGCACCAATCCGCCGTATCCGTCAGATCCGCTTTTCTCCCGCTTCCACAAACTGTCGGACCACCATTCAAGGGTTGCCCTCTGGTTTTCTGCTTCACCACCGGAATCTTGACACCACCTTCAGTCACCCATAGCATTCAGGGCGACATGGATTGGGCAGCCATCAAAAGTTTGACAGCCACACGAACCTGATCGCTGGTCGGATTGTCACGAGAATGGCCGACATCCCATTGAGACACATTTCAACGGTTTTTCGGTGTAGTCGGCTGCCGATCCTTCCGATGAAATGAGACAGACAGGGTGCAGGTGTTGCGTTGCTGACGTCTGTTTCCTCAAGGCGCCGTAGCCAAGCGGCCTAAGGCGACGGATTGCAAATCCGTTATTCCCCGGTTCGAATCCGGGCGGCGCCTCTGAAGCGGAAGGGGCTCACACTGAGCCCCTTCCGCTTTTTTTGCGCCTGACATCAACTCGTCCCGATCGAGCTGTCGGGTCACACGGATTGGCGAGGCTGACAAGTTGCGCGGATCAATGCGGCGGGAGGAAAGCTCGGCAAAGGTTGCCGATATTCGATGCCGATGATTGGTCATGATGCCCTCCCCTCGTGCTCAACCCTTCGGGGGGCATGTTTCGTTTCCAATTGGTGGTGATTGAATGTTTGCTCTCCCTCGGTTCCGACATCTGGTTCGTCTTGCATCATCCGCAACGCTCGTCGTGCCGCTGTTGCTCGGACAGGGCACAACTGTCGAAGCCCAGACTCAGGTCGCAGCACGCATCGCGGAGACACCTCAGTCGCATCCACTAATGCCCGCACTCAAAGTCGGACACAAGGCCCTCACCACACTCGACAATGTCACCGACTACGAAGCCATCTTTGTGAAGAAGGAAGTGGTCAAAGGCCAGCGGATCGAACAGCGGATGCAGATTCGGTTTCGCGAGAAGCCGTTCAGCGTGCGACTGAAGTTCATTGAACCGAATCAAGGTCGAGAGGTGCTGTACATCGACGGGCGGAATGGAAACAAGATGCTCGTGCAAGAGACGGGCCTGGCATCACTTGTCGGACCGGTGTCCATTGACCCGCGTGGCTCACTCGCCATGGAGCATACAGTGCATCCCATCACTCAGATCGGCGTCAAGAATATGCTGAATCGTTTGCTCGACCACTGGCTGGCGGAGAGGTCGAACGAACAAGTGGACGTGAAGTTCTACCCCAACGCCCGTATTGGCAAAATGGAGTGTCAGGTCGTCGAAGCCACGCATCCTGCGTCGGGCAGCGCAACTGGAGCCCAAAAGGTTCGTCTGTACATCGACAAGAACACTGGGTTGCCAATCCGTGTGCAACATGTCGGCATCGCTTCTCGAGCTGGCGATCAGGAGTCTGTCATCGCAGACTACGCCTATCTCAGCATGAAGACCAACATTGGCCTCACCGACAAACACTTCACCCTCGGCCAGTGACCATTTCCTCGCTGACCGCAGTGGCGTGATGGTGATCAGGAGTCGACTGCAATCTCACGGCACCGAAGGGCGGCGACCGGGGCATAGTAGAGACATCGCGGTGACGCTGAGCTTCGTGATCCGGGGAAGGGTGAGACGACTCGAAAAGACGTCGTAGTTCTTTCGCTCGATCTTTCGGAGCAGTCGACCATAGATGCCTATCATGGCGGAGAGAACCGGTCGGCCAGGTGGCTCCAGTAGTGGGTGAAGGTCACATCCGCGATCGTAGTACCTCCGCGCCCGTGCAACTTGAAATGACATCAACTCACGGAACGACTCATTGATCACTCCCGCCCGCAGATCGTCCACAGAGTAGTCGAACCTTGCCAAGTCCTCTCGCGGCAGGTACACGCGATCGTTGGCAGCATCCTCACGGAGGTCACGGAGGATGTTCGTCAACTGAAAGGCGATCCCACAATCGACTGCCCGCTCAAGGGCAGCAGCATCATTGAATCCCCAAATGTGAATGCAGCACAGTCCGACGACTCCCGCGACGTGATAACAGTAGTCGGAGAGTTCCTCGAACGTCTCGAAACCGATCGGTTCCAGATCCCGCTCAACTCCAGTAATCACAGTATGCAGGTATTCCACGGGCAACTCATGTCGACGCTGCACGTCGATCATCGCCGGGAGAACAGGATGCGAAGAGGGGTCTCCTGCCAGCGCCCCATCCAGTGCCCCTCGCCATGATCGCAGTGCGGCAGTTCGTTGAGGCATCGACCGAGTCAGGTCGTCACCCAAATCGTCCGTCACCCGCATGAACGCATACAAAGCACACATGTCGCGAAACAGTGGCTGTGGGAGTGTCAGAAAACTGAAGTAGAAGTTGCGGCCACTTCGCCTCGCCAGTTGCTGACAGTAGGCGAACGAGTCAGCGACCATTGCATCCATGAGGTGCGCTCAATGTTTAACCGCGTCGAACTGAAGCGAAACTTTGCCAGAGATGACGAATGGACGTCGTCACAAACAGCCGGGCCAATTGTTGCTTGCCGACGACCGGCCGGTGATCCCACACCCGGAACTCGATCCTCTCGACTTCTGTGAGAATCTGCAACCCGCCGCGAATGAACAGCTCAATGTCCACCCGCATCCGCCCGCTCATCGCGTCAACCAACGGCAGCCCGGCAACCAGGCACTCGCGAGCCCGATTCACTTCAAACCCCATCAACTGCAGGAACGCCTCATTGGTCACGCGCCCGTGGAGCATCTCGGACGTGTACCCGAATCGTTCTCGATCTTCACGGGGCAAATAGACCCGCCCCATGTCGAGATCGCGTGAGACGTCCTGCCAAAAATTGGCCAACTGCAGTCCGGTGCAGACGCTGTCCGACCACGCCACTGTCTCGTCTCGATAGGCACGGCAGAGCCTGAGCACAATTCTCCCGACTGGGTTCGCACTACGGCCACAATAGTCCTGCAATTGCACGAAAGACTCATACTCTGTGACTTTCTGATCCTGCACGAACGCTGCAATCAGATCCGTGAACGGCTCCTGAGGGATTTCGTACGACGCAATTGTGGTCCGCAATGCGACGAACACAGGGTGACACGCTTCACCGTCGAAGCATTGATCGAGCTCTCTCCGCCACCACTCCAGCAACTCGAGTGATTGCTGTCGATCACCAACCTCATCCCCCAGATCGTCCGCCCAACGACAGTACGCATATACGTTGCAGAAGTGCTGCCTCAGTTCGCGCGGCAGCAACCATGACGCCACCGGAAAGTTCTCGTAATGCGTCTCAGCGAGTCGCCGACAATACGCCTCAGACTGTTCGACAGTGACAGTGGGACGCGATTGACAGCCTGGCCCCCAAGTGTCGAGTTCCGAGATGACATTCATCAGCTGCCCCAGCAAGTATCGAATCGCATGCGGGACTATTCCGTCTTATCCTGTTGACTCAGTGGAAGCGTGTAGAACGGCACCCCGTTGATCTCGCCTCGTTTCCAGTCATCGGGGATGCGCCGACTTGACGCGTCGTCCAATCGGCGTGGGACCGGGATCGGCAGCAGATCAACACCGGCGGCCTGTTGCACCCCTGACCGCTCTGCCGCCAGCGTCGCCATATGGGCTTTCAGTTCTCCCACACTGTCTTCCAGCTGCGCCACATGGACTTCCAGGGCAGCGATCTGCCGTTCGAGTTTCGCCAGTGTCAGCGAATCCTTGCCTGACTGGGCAGAGCCATTGCTACCGACAGCCATGACAGCAACCAAGAATATTCCGCACAGCCAAGTGATGCGCAGCCGCATGATGACGTTCCTTCAGAGTAGGGGATGTGTGGTCGCCAGCTTAACGAACAATGCAACATTGACGCGAGAGCGGCATGCGAGCGATGACATAAGAGAGGCGTTGAGTCATTTTAACGACTCGAGCGTATCATGAACGGACGCTTTCACACTGCCCGCTCGGAAAAACGGTCGTCATTAGTTCGATTGGTCTTCCTTCACCACCGCTCATTCGGCCCATTCGGAACCTTGACGAGAGCAGTCGGGACCGGCGTCTCACGTTCGCCGTGGCGTTGGTGGACCTGTGCGACGATGCTGTCGAACTCAGCGAATGTCGTGAAGCGGCGGAGGCGGTCTTCGAGGTCTTCGGGGATGCCGAGACGGGCGCCATACCAGCCGGCGAACTTGCGGAACAGGATGCAGCTGTACTCCTCGTGCTGACGGGTCATCAGCGTGAAGTGACGCACGAGGAAGTCGATCTGCTCCACCGGGGTCGGATCAGTGGGTGGCTTGCCACGGGTGATGGCGGCCAGTTTGCGGAAGATCCACGGATCGAGCATCGCTCCGCGACCGATCGCGACTGCATCGCAGCCGGTGACGGCCTTCATGTGCTGTGCATCTGCGGGCGAGCGGACGTCGCCGTTGCCGATGACCGGGATGTGATCGACTGCTTCAACCGTCTGACGAATGCCGTCAAGGTCGACCGCACCGTGGAAGCCTTGTTGCCGTGTGCGTCCATGCAGCGTGATCGCCGCGGCACCAACCTGTTCAAATGCATGAGCCAGCTCGGGGGCTGTGATGTGGTCAGCGTCCCAGCCGAGCCGCATTTTGACCGTAACGGGGATCGAGACCGCCTCGACGACGGCTGCGACGGTCGACTGTGCATTCTCCGTGTCGCACATGAGCCGCGCGCCCCCGCCGCTTCCGTTCACCTTGGCCATCGGGCAGCCCATGTTGATGTCGACTCCCTGATACCCATGTTCCTCCAGCCAGCGTGCCGCATTGACGAGTTCGTCCCGCTTGCCACTGAATATCTGCACCGACAAAGGTTGATCATCCGACTCGGTCTCAACGAGTTCGAGCGACTTCTGCTTTCCCGCGAGCAACATCGACGCCTGCACAAGATCGGTCGTCGCCAGTCCCAACCCGCCCAACTCCCGAATCGCCATACGAAACGCGAGATGTGTGTACCCCGCAAGAGGGGAGAGGAAGTAGTGCGAGGGAATCGACCTTGAACCGATTGACATCTTGCCGGACGAAGGCAGAACGTCGCGTGATCCGCGTGTGTGAGCCGCTTCACGAAATTGGGGATGCGTCATAACTCTGCGAGGTGGAGGCGGGTGACCTTCACAATTCGATCGTCGCGGTTGATTTGGAAGATCGCCACAATCGAGAACGAGTAGCCCGGCAGTGACCAGATGAACTGATCGGACAGACCCTGCCATGGGCGTCCGACTGAGTCGGGTGCGGTTGCGAGCACGATGTCGATCTCGTCGCAAGCTCTCGAGAATTGGTTGCGTATTTCCTGGGGCGATTCGATCCAGAAATCAGCGGAGTCGTCTTGCAGGTCTTGTTCCCACACGACGGTGTACGCTCTCCGCGTCATGGATTCCGTCCAAGCTGCTGCAGTCGATCGAAGAACTCATCCTTGGTCAGTCCCTCTGAGATTGGCCGAGTCATTCTCTCTCGGATCAATTCAGCATCGGCCTCAAGTTCCTTGAGAGCGTGCGGAGGGACTTCGCCGTCGATTGAGTCTGAGAGGAATAGCGTTCCCAACAGTTCACCCGACACGCTTCGCATCTCAATCACATTGCCGTCTCCACGTTGGAGCAAGTCTCCAATGGGCGTCTGGGAAGATTGTTCATCAATGATGAGTTGCGACATTTGACTTTCTCCAAGATTCGTCGGACACTTGATTCTAACTTATTTTCAGTCAACAGAGAACGGCGATTCTCAGATGGGATGCTCAATCACATCAAGACCTGAAAGCATCTGTGCCGTCTCTCGAAGCGGCAGGCCGATGACATTGCTCGGGCTGCCTTCGATGCGGTCGACGAACAAGCTGCCAGCCCCCTGGAGGCCGTAGCCTCCGGCCTTGCCTTGGGGCTCGCCTGTGTCAATGTACCAGTCGAGCCAATCTCCGGCATCTTGTCGAAATGTCACCCGAGTCGTCACCACTCTTTCGACAGGTTGGGCGTTGAGACCAGATGCACAGAGAGCCGTGATCGCCAGATGGGGGGCACGGAGGAGATACCTCTCAAACCACTCGCGGACGACGTCGGGCCAAGTGTCATCTGCTGGCGGTTGTCCCAGAACGTGCGGCTGTTCCGCTTCGTCGAAGACGACGATTACCGTATCGGCTGTGAGGATCGCTGCGATGTCCGACGAGTCGCGTTGATCCTGTTGCTGTGCTGTCACATCTTGGTGCTTGGCACGAGCGATGCCAGTGAGTTGGCGTGAAACATCCTCAACAGTCAACACTTTCTCAAAGTCAGCCTCATTGGGGTCGAGCGGCGGACAGACCTGCACACGATCTTGTCCGACCAGTTGGCTTAGCAACTCGAAGCGTCGCGGAGACCGGGAGCCCAGCACGATGCGACCGCCTCTGCTGTCTCGCGTTGGTGCGGGCATTCAGTCGATTCTCCAATCGAGTTGGTGGCACTTCTCCAGCACACTTGTTTCAGTGAGGTCGAAATGCAAAGGAGTGACAGCGACGTATCCCTGATCGACGTCACGTACATCGGTCTCTTCTTCCAGGTGCGATTGGTCGGGAGGGTCGATGCCACTCCAGTAGTAAGGGCGACCGCGGGGGTCGATGCGTTTTTCGACCGCGTCAGTGGGTCGGCGGACTCCCATCGGAGCGAACCGCACGCCTCTCGGACCTTCGGGCGTTGTGTCTGGATAATTGATCGTCCACAGGCGACCTTTCTCGGGGACACGTTCAAGAATCTGTTGGATAAGTCGCCCCGCATGCTTGGCGGTGGCGTCATAGTCCGGCGGCGTTCCCTGCGAGAGCGACAATGCGAACGACGTGATGCCGAACAGGGCTCCCTCGATCGCTGCGGCGACTGTGCCGGAGTAGAGCACGTTGATGCCGACGTTGGACCCGGAGTTGATGCCGCTGACGATCAAGTCCGGCTCACCGTCACAGAACTCAACGACGCCCAATTTCGTGCAGTCTGCCGGACTGCCATCGACGGCCCAGCCGAAGTGTTGGCCGTCCTTCTGGACCTCCTGCACCATCATGGGATGCAAATACGTGATGCGATGGCTCATGCCGCTCTGCTCGATCTGCGGCGCAACGACCTGAACATCGCCCATCTCGCGAAGGACACGGTACATCGCGAACAGCCCTGGGGCGTGAATCCCGTCGTCATTAACCAGCAAAATCTGCATCTGGGAACAGTCTCAAAGGAATGAAGGCAAAGTGTCATCTCCAGTCTTGCGACAACGATCGTAGCAGCGTCGCGTGATATCCCTCAATGCTGACGATTCCTCTGCGGGATTCTGCATTCCGCGAGTTGCCTGTCGCGTGAACAAACAGGTTTCAATCGACTTGAGAAGATCTGACAGATAAAGAGTTGAACCTCCGTCTTCGCTGAGTATTGACCGATTGTGTGAGTGATTCGAGGACGTCGTCAAAGTCTGCCCGGACTGGTCATCTTCACGCAGAGTCGAGTGCGTGATCCATCGAGTTGATTCCGATCAGGCAAGACAGGCCAAGTGATGAACCTCTGCAAGTACCGCAAAGCTTCAGCCCTATTCCACCACTGCCGATTGCAACGCGTCCCCGCGCTCAATTGGCGATGGCGTCGATCAATCACGGACATACACGGAGAATGTGTTTCAAAATGTGCCGACCAGTAGTGTTGTACCAAGTGACGCGCAACGGGCTTCGACGGAAAGTGACGGCTATGAGTCAATCGTGGGTAAGGAGAACCCTCTGTCTCGTTGGTCTTGTCGTCTTGTCCAGCAGTTCATTCGGCCATGCCCAAGACATCCCGGTCGACCTGACCGCGTTTAGGCCGCGCCTGTTCTCGCGGGACAAGGCTGACGACCGGAAGGATGAAAAGTCCCGACCCGGTTTGCAGGAGCCGATTTATGCGCCGCCGTCGTCGCGCGTTCCACCCTCGCAACTCGCCAGTTCGCCCGAGATCAAAGACCCGTTGATGCAATTGACGGTCAAAGCGATCGAGAAGACACAACGCCGGTATCTGGATGCGAATCAGCATCGTCCGTGGCAGATCATGCACGGATTCGTGGGCCTGAGAAGAGACCTTGAGCTCCGGGATGGCAATCGTAAGGTCAACGCGATCGACTGGCTGTCGGACGGAGCGACCTTCAAGGGGCAACACTGGTTCGAGGTCACCGAACATGGGGCGAAGGCTCATGGGTACAACGGCGTCCCTTACGAATTCGAGGGGCACGTCAACCAAACGCTCGCGTTGCTCGCGATGTCCAATCTGCCAAAGACTCATCAATTCAAAGTTGCCGGTGGCCGCACCATCACGATGACCGACCTGGTCAAGCATGCGATGCTGAACATCACGACCCGCGAGGAAATCACCTGGACGCTGTGGTTCCTCACGCATTACGTCGACATCGATGCCGAGTGGGCAAACGTGGATGGTGAGTTATGGAGCATTGAAGAACTCGTCAAGCTCCAGACGAGAGCCAATGTCGTGAACGCCCCCTGCGGAGGTACGCACGGGCTGTTCGCCATCGCCTACGCTCGTAATGCCTACCTCTACAAACATGGCGACTTGCGTGGCGTCTGGTTTGACGCTGACCAAAAGATCAAACGACATATCGAACTCGCCCGCAAACAACAAAACCGGGACGGCAGCTTTTCGACAGAATACTTCAATGGCCCCGGCTACAGTCGGGACTTCAACGAACGGCTGAAAGCGTCCGGTCACATGCTCGAATGGCTGATGATGTCCTTGCCTCACAAGCGGTTGAACGAACCGTGGGTTCGTCGGGCTGTCGCCTCGGTGGCAACCGACCTTGTGCACAACGCAGCTCGACCGGCAGAAACCGGTCCGATGTACCACGCCGTCCACTCTCTCGTGCTTTACCGTGATCGAATGTTCCAGTCTCCTCAGACTCCTCAACAGGGGACAGAATCGCTGGCCGACCAAGCCAAGCCCCCCGTCCGGGTGAAAACGCCCCATGCGGCACGAGTCCCTGCGGCACCCGCCCGGATCAATCCGAATCTCACCGAGGCGTCACGGCTGCGGGTCGATCGCGTGCTGAAGGCACCTCCTGTTCCCACGCCTCCCACACTTCCGGAGATCGCTGGGACGGATGTTGCCACACCGGTTGATGACGCAAATAGCGGCGATCCCAAAGTGGCTGACGTCGACAACAAAACGGCATCAGAGCGTCGGCTAGCCCGCAAGGCGGCCAACCGGATTGCCCGCGCCGCCAAGAAGCCGCGACGCGATGCGAGCGAAGAGACTGAGACTCCGGCTGCAGGCAACGAGTCCGGTCCAGAACTCCTCGGCCCATCCCTCGAACCCGTGCAGGTCGTGATCGAGCCGAACGAAGGGACGAAGGTTCAATAGGAAACGATGGGGGAGTTCAGGCTTTGCAGTGCTCTCAGCAGCCAGAAGCCTGAACTCCAACAGGGCCACCATCACACGAAGACATGACGCGGTGCGAAGTGCCTCGATGATTCACGGTACTCGGCGATCGCCATCAATTGCCCGTCCTGAGCCAAAAGCGCGCATATCTCGCCATCGTCGGGAGGAGACACCTCTCGGCAGGGCACGGGACGTCCATTTTGAATCAGTGGTGTCGCGTTCGGTTCACATGTGATCGCCCTCATCTGTCCGACGCCGCGACTTGCCGGCAGCATCACCTCCGTCAGCGTCTCCTTCGTGACGTCTTGAGGTGTCCATGCGTCTTTGAGTAGAAAATCACCAATTCGCGTTCGCACGAGTGCCGTCATCACGGCACAACTCCCTGCCGCCCGTGCGAGATCTCGACCGAGTGAGCGAACGTAAGTCCCCGTCCCGCAGTCCATCTCAAGAACCAATTTCTCAGCGGTGAATTCCAAAATCTCCAATCGGTGAATCTCGACCTCACGCGGCTTGATCTCGGGGGCCTTGCCCTTCCGTGCCAAATCGTATGCACGGCGACCATTGATCTTTATCGCCGAAAAGACTGGCGGCGTCTGCTGAATCCGCCCGATGAATTGCGGCAACACTCGCTCGATGTCAGCACGCGTGAGTAATCGGGTGTCGTCACATGGCACGACTTCCCCCTCGGTGTCGTCCGTCTCACTCGTATGACCGAGAAGAAATTCGGCGCGGTAGGACTTCGGCAGGTCATGCAAGAAAGGCGTGAGTCGTGTTGCCCGGCCGATCGTGAGGATCAACACGCCGGTCGCCAACGGGTCGAGAGTGCCAGCGTGCCCAATCTTTGCCGGTTTCACCAACCGCTTGACGTGATCGACTGCCTTCCGTGAAGACCAATGTCGAGGCTTATTCAGGTTGATCAAACCGAACGGCTCATCAGCACGAGACATGAGAACACTCTCGCTCTCAGACCGTTTGCTGCGAGCGCTGCTGATGCCGTGTCAACGCCGCCTGCACGAACCCGGCGAACAGCGGATGCGGTTGATGCGGCTTCGACTTGAACTCTGGATGATACTGCACTGCCACGAACCACGGATGGTCCGGCACCTCGACGATCTCCACGAGGTGTCCACTCTCATTGGTGCCGGCAGCAACCATGCCATGCTCTTCGAGTTGCTTCAGATACTCGGGATTAAACTCGTACCGATGCCGATGCCGCTCGGAGATCTCCGACTCGCCGTAACACTCAGCAGAGATCGTCCCTTCACGTAGTACGCAGGGCTCAGCCCCCAACCGCATGGTGCCCCCCTTCTCGGTCACGGTTTTCTGATCTTCCAACAGACAGATAACCGGGTCCGGGGTGTCCTTCGCGAACTCGCTACTGTTGGCCTTCTTGAGCCCGAGGACGTTGCGGGCGAACTCAATCACCGCACACTG
>JAJDEJ010000346.1 GCA_029259815.1 Planctomycetaceae bacterium
CCCCTCACCCTGCCTTCTGCGCTCCGCTTGAAGGCTGTCCCTCTCCCCCGAGGGGAGAGGGTTTCACGACTCCCAAACTCTGAACACACGTGGATCACAGCCAATCAGAGGATGCCCCGTCGTCTGATGGAGTCACGTGACTGACAGCGTTATGATGGCACACCAGTCATCTCCGAACGAATGCACCAAGAGGTAACCCGATATGTGGATCCGAGTGTGCTTGCTGACGCTGGTCGCCCTCGCTGGAACGACGAGCAGTGCTGCTGCGAACGATCGCCCGAACTTCATCATCATCCTGGCGGATGACCTCGGGTACGGCGACCTCGGCTGTTACGGCAGTGCGGTCAATCGCACGCCTCATCTGGATCGCATGGCTGCGGAGGGACTGCGGTTCACCGACTTTCACTCCAACGGCCCCATGTGCTCCGCGACTCGGGCGGCATTGCTCACGGGTAAATACCAGCAGCGGTTTGGACGCAACTTCGAGGCCGCTCTCTCAGCGAAGTCGATGCCCGATGAGGGTCTGCCTCTCGACGCGGTCACGATCGCAGACGCCTTGGGGGACGCCGGCTATGCGACCGGGATGTACGGCAAGTGGCACCTCGGCTTCCATCCGCCGTTGATGCCGCCTCAGCAGGGCTTCGACGACTTTCGCGGCCTCGTGACCGGCGGCGGTGATTATCACTCACACATCAACCGCTCGGGCGACAAGGACTGGTGGCACAACAACGAAATCAAAATGGAGGAGGGCTATTCGACCCACCTCATCACGCAGCACAGTCAGGAGTTCATCCGCCAGCACAAGGAGGAGCCGTTCTTTCTCTACGTGGCTCACCTCGCCATTCACTTCCCCTGGCAGGGACCAGAGGACGAAGGCTATCGGGTCGAAGGGGGCGACTACTGGAACAACAAGCACGGTGTCCCGCGCGGCTCGAACGTCGGTCCGGTGACGAAGGAGATGATCGAGTCACTCGACGGCAGCGTGGGTCAGATCCTCACCACGCTGAGGGAGCTAAATCTCGATGAAGATACGTTTGTGATATTCACGTCCGACAACGGCGGCTATCTCACCTACACGGGCGGGTTCCACAACATTTCGAGCAACGGTCCCTATCGTGGACAGAAGACGCAGATCTACGAAGGCGGGCACCGCGTGCCAGCCATCGTCCGCTGGCCTGGAAAGGTCGAACCGGGTGTCACCGATCAAGCAACGGCCACGTTCGATCTGTTTCCGACGATGCTCGATCTCGCCGGCCTGGATGAGCAGATCGAGCCACTCGACCTCGACGGCACCTCATTGACTTCCCTGCTGATGGACCACGAACCGCTTCCTGAGCGACCGCTATTCTGGCGGATGCGACATCATCGAGCTGTTCGGCAGGGGCCCTGGAAACTGGTCGCACTCGGCGATGACGTCAGCCTGTACAACCTCAATGAGGCGATGGATGAGTCACACGACGTCTCCGCAGCCAATGGGCGATTGGTCGCCGAGTTGCAACAGAAGCTGGCCGTCTGGGAAGCGGACGTCGACAATCAGCAACCGCAAGATGAGTCTGACTCGACAGGCGATCAACTCGGTTACGAGGTTGAACTCACGACTGCGTCAAACGGCTTTGACGGTGACTACTGCTGGGTCCATGCCCGTGCCGGCGCGATTCCTGCGCAGGCACCCGGCAATCCGGCAGACGACCCACTCGTCGTGATGACGACCCAGAAGCTGTTGCTCACCGGTTCCGACATCTTCTATGCGCTCAATCAATTGACGACCGATGACGGTGGCGAAACGTGGACCGACCCGCAGCCGCTCAAGTCCTTCGCACGGCAGACGTTCACGAAGAACCGACCTCTTCCGACGGGAGCCGAGGTCGCTCCGGAGTTGTTGCAGCCGGACGATGAGACCACAGTCTGTGACTTCACCCCCAAGTGGCACGCTTCCACGCAGAAGCTGCTCGGCACGGGTCACACGGTGTGGTATCGCAACAACCGTGTGATGCACGTCCGACCTCGCGGCACGGCTTACGCCATCTTCGATCCCGAGAGTCGGACATGGTCGAAGTGGCAAACGATCGACATGCCGGACAAACCCCGCTTCCAGAACGCAGGCGCAGGTTGTGTGCAGCGTCTCGATTTGCCGGACGGCGACATCCTGCTCCCGATCTACTTCAAGGAACCTCACTCGAAGCTGGCGAGTGTCACTGTCCTGCGATGCACGTTCGACGGCGAGACACTCTCGTATGTCGGACATGGCAATGAAATGTCGGTCGATGTGCCGCGCGGGCTGGGCGAACCGTCACTCACGAAGTTCGGCAACCGGTTCTTTCTCACGCTTCGCAACGACGAACATGGATACGTCACATCCAGTGACGACGGCCTGCACTTCGACGAGCCTCGCCGCTGGACATTCGACGATGGGAGTGACCTCGGCAACTACAACACACAACAGCACTGGGTCACCCACAGCGAAGGCCTGTTCCTCGTCTACACCCGACGCGGAGCCGACAACGATCACGTCTTTCGGCATCGGGCACCGCTGTTCATCGCCCGTGTCGATCCTGACAAACTGCAGATTATTCGCGAGACCGAACGAATCCTCGTCCCGGAGCGCGGTGCCCGCCTCGGCAACTTCGGCGTCGTCGATGTCTCCCCCCACGAGACGTGGGTCACCGTGACCGAATGGATGCAGCCAAAGGGTGTCGAAAAGCACGGCAGCGACAACAGCATCTTCGTTGCCAAGTTGAAGTGGAATCGACCGAATGAGTTCTTAAGGGAATAGGGAATCGCTGAATCGCTGAATCCATAAAATGTCACCTCAAGATGACACCGATGAACATTTTATCTCGAATGTATTCTGTCCTCGCATTGATGCTGCTGTTGACCTTGGGGGCGTTCCCTTCGACTGCCGCTGAACCGATCCAGATCAGCGTGTTCGACATCGATGCGACACCCCCGCTCGGGAGTCCGCTGGCGTACACGACTCACAGGGAGAAGGTGGCGTCACTCCGGCTAAAAGGCCTCGTACTTCAGGGGAACGAGCAGCCGATTGTGCTCGTTGCGGTCGACTGGATCGGCATCGGCAATGGAGCCCATGACCGTTTCCGTGAGGTGCTCGCAGACGCCGTCGGCACGGACATCGAGCGGGTCTCGGTCCATTGTCTGCATCAGCACGATGCCCCGTTCGTGGACTTTGGCGCGGAAGAAATCCTCGCTGCTGAGGGACTTGGCGGACGGGCATTCAACGTCGGTTGGGTGAACGACTTTCTCCAACAGGTCGGCGAGACAGCGAAGACGGCAGCCCAATCAACTCATGACGTGACGCATGTCGGGCTGGGCATGGCACCGGTCAAAGAGGTCGCCTCGAACCGCCGTATCCTCGGACCGGACGGCAAAGTCAAACACGTCCGCTACACGGCATGTGCAGACCCCAAGATTCGGGCCTTCCCCGAAGGGATCATCGACCCACAACTGCGGTCGATCAGCTTCTACAACGGTGACGAACTGTTGACAGTGCTGACGTACTATGCAACCCATCCGCAGAGTTACTATCGGCTGAACAAGGCACATCCGGATTTCCCCGGCATGGCCCGTGAAGCCCGCCAACACATCATGGATGTGCCGCACATCCACTTCAACGGTGCCGGTGGGAACATCGGAGCCGGCAAGTACAACGACGGCTCGCACGCCAACCGGGCTGTTCTCGCCGCGAAGGTCGCTGACGGCATGCGTCGTGCGTTCGAGAAGACCGAACGGTTCGCGATCTCTGCTGACGATCTCGGTTGGAACGTTGAGGCGGTCACACTCCCGCCGGCCGATCATCTCGTCGAAGACAAACTGGTCGGCGTGGTCACGAACGATGACGCACCCTTCATTCAACGAGACACGGCTGCCCGCCAACTCGCGTTCCTGCGTCGCTGTCAATTAGGAGCGCCGATCGACATCGGCTGTCTCACTCTCGGCAATACCCGCATCCTGCACATGCCGGGTGAGTTGTTCGTCGAGTACCAACTGGCCGCTCAGCGACTTCGCCCGGATTTGTTTGTCACGATGGCGGCCTATGGCGAATACGGACCATGCTACATCGGTGCACAGGCGTCCTATGCTCAAGGGGGTTACGAGACGAGCGAGATCGCTTCGTATGTGCACCCCACCGTCGAAGGCAAGTTGATGCCGACAATTGCAAGGCTGCTCGATGTCGACCCCAAGTCGGTCAAGCCATTGGGCGAGACATTCGCCGAGTACACACCGGCTCAGAAGCCGAACATCGTGTTCATCATGGCCGACGATCTGGGGTACGGCGATCTTGGGTGCTACGGCCAGATGATGATTCAGACGCCGCACATCGACCGGCTGGCAAGCGAGGGGACACGGTTCACTCAGTGTTACGCGGGGTCAAGTGTCTGTGCTCCTTCACGCTGTTGCCTGATGACGGGTCTGCACAATGGTCACTCTCGCATTCGAGACAACATTCCGCACGGCACCTTTCTGCGAGACGAGGATGTCACGCTGGGAGAGATCATGCAGGCAGCCGGGTATCGCACGGGGGCCATCGGCAAATGGAGTCTGGGTGTGCATGGATCGGAAGGGAAGCCCAACGATCAGGGGTTCGACGCCTGGTTCGGCCATCTCGATCAGGATCAGGCGCACTTCTATTTCCCCGATTACCTCTGGAAGAACGACCGCATCGAACTTCTGCGTGCCAATCGAGCGGAACAGAAGGGCTCCTACACACACGATCTGTTCACAGAACATGCACTCTCATTCATCGACGAGTCAGCGGAGGGGCCGTTCTTCCTGTATCTGGCCTACACGGTGCCTCACTTCTCAGACTACTCGAACCGCACACCCGAGTCGCACATCGTCCCCAGCGACGAGCCCTACTCGGACCGCGATTGGCCGCAGGTCGAGAAGAACTACGCGGCGATGGTCACCCGCATGGATCGGGATGTCGGTCGCATCATGCAGCGGCTCAAAGCGGCGGATATTGCAGAGAACACACTCGTGTTCTTCACCAGCGACAATGGTCCCAATGCCAACACGATCCACGACCCGGCCTTCTTCCAATGTGGCGGGCCCCTGCGAGGGTTCAAACGCGACATGTACGAAGGCGGCATTCGCGTCCCGATGATCGCCCGCTGGCCCGGTCACGTCCCCGCAAACAACACGAGTGACCAATTGTGGGCCTTCTGGGATGTGCTACCGACGTTCGCAGAACTGGCAGGCGTGACGACCCCGGTCGGCATCGACGGCATCTCGATGGTCCCTACGCTGCTTGGTGAGGCACAACCCGATGAGCATGAGTCTCTCTACTGGGACTACGGCCACTCACGTCAGAACTTCCAACAAGCCGTGCGACTCGGCGACTGGAAGGGAGTCCGCACGGGGCAGGGACAACCATTGGAGTTGTACGATCTTGCAAACGATATTGGCGAGACCTCGAATGTTGCCAGCGGTCACCCGGACGTCATCGCTCGCATCGAGGACATCATCGAAGAGTCCTTCGTACCGACTGAGAACTACCCGATCACCTCACGACAGACTGGCAGTGAATGATGGATCTGAATCGCATGCGGTGCATCCTGATGACGGTGACGCTCATTCTGACGACATCGGTGACATCAATCTCTGCCAGGGATCAGCCGCCGAACATTCTGTTCATTCTCGTCGATGATCTCGGCTGGATGGACCTCGGCTGTTATGGCAGCACGTTCTACGAGACGCCGCATACTGATCGACTGTCTGCTGAGGGCATGCGATTCACTCAAGCATATGCTGCGGCACCGGTCTGTTCGCCCACGCGAGCCAGCCTGATGACGGGCAAGAACCCCGCGAGGCTCGGCTTCACCGGACACATTACGGCCATCTTGAAGTATCGCTACCCGCCCGAGGGACGCATCATCCCGCCGCAGGATCACATGCTGCTGCGGTTGGAGGAAACGACGCTCGCCGAAGCCGTGCATGAGGCGGGGTATGTCTCAGCGAGTATCGGCAAGTGGCATCTGGGCCCGGAAGGCTATTGGCCGACCGATCAGGGCTTCGATCTCAACATCGCCGGTTGGACGCACGGCAGCCCGCCGACTCACTTCTTCCCCTATGAAGACCCGGCAAAGGAATGGAACGCATCGATCCCGACCATGCAAGGGGGCGAGCCGGGCGAGTACCTCACCGACCGGATGACAGACGAGGCAATCCAATTCATCGAGCAGAATCAGGACCGACCATTCTTCTGCTACCTCACCCACTACGCAGTTCACTCACCCATTGAGGCTCCCCAACAGATCACGGCAAAGTACGAACGCAAGTTCGCAACCGATTCATCTCAAAAGAATGCCGAGTATGCGGCCATGATCCAGAGCGTCGACGACGGGATTGGGCGAATCATGCAAACGCTCGACCGGCTGCAACTCGCAGAGAACACAGTCGTCGTGTTCTTTTCTGACAACGGCGGCCTCTCCCAGGTGACCAACAATGCTCCCCTACGCGAGGGCAAGCAATTTCTGTATGAGGGCGGCATCCGTGTGCCACTCATCATCAAGTGGCCCGGTCACGTTGACTCAGGGACGACGTGTGACGTCCCGGTTATCAGCCATGACCTATTCCCGACCATCGTCGAATTGGCTGGGTCGCAGGCGTCGGAGTCCAAAGCCCTCGACGGCGTCAGTCTGCTGCCACTGTTGAAACAGTCTGGCGATCTGCCGGAGCGCAAACTGTATTGGTACTACCCGCACTACGCGCGGCATCCCGGTGCCGTTGTGCGGGATGGTAATCTCAAGCTCATCGAGCACTACGACCCGCCGAATGTTGAGTTATACAACATCGCTGAGGATCTCTCAGAATCGCACGATCTGGCGGACGAGATGCCGAAGCAAGTGAAGCAAATGCGATCCGATCTCGAAGCGTGGCTCACAAAGATCGACGCAACGCGGCACACACTCAACCCGGACCTCCCCGGAGTGGCACGCCCCGACCAACGGGATGGGCGTGGTGACCGCTGAGCAACGAACGGTCACCTTGAAGAACATCCGACCACGCCCTTCCTTTCGTCAGGGCGTGCCACCCACAACAGTCGCCCTACGTCAGGATCTCATTGATCACCCGGCCACGACTGACAGGGAAGGGGCGACCCGTCGGTTCGTGGAGGATCGTCTCCGGGTGAATCCCCATACAGTGCAACACAGTCGCCGCATAGTCGCAGGCTTGTGTACGACCTGAGAGAGAATAGCCCGCTTCCGCGTCGGTCTCGCCATGCACCACGCCACCACGCACTCCGCCGCCGGCGAGGGCGATTGAGAAGACATGTCCCCAGTGGTCGCGTCCGGCCCGGGCACTGATCTTCGGCGTATGGCCAAACTCGCCAACCCAGGCAACGAGCGTTTCGCCCAAGAGTCCGCGTTGTTCCAGATCCTCGATCAAGGCCGAGTAGGTCTGATCCATCATGGGCATCAACCAGCCCTTGAGCGATTTGTGGTGGTCGATGTGTGTGTCCCAGCCGCCGTTGTTGAGTTTGTCATCCATGCGGGGCCAATTGACCTGCACCAGCGACGTCCCCGCTTCGACCAGCCGTCGTGCAAGCAGCACGCTTTGACCAAACCTCGTGCGGCCATAGCGATCACGCATCTCTCCCGACTCCTGTGAGAGATCGAATGCCGCTCGCGCCTGCTTGCCGGCGAGAAGATTGACGGCCTGCTGAGTCCGCAGGTCGTACTGCTGGGCGTCCGCTTGTCGTTCGATGGAGTCGAGTTTGCTGTTCATCTGCTCCAAGAGAGAGCGGCGTCGATCAAACCGCAGCGTCGAGACATCCTGCGAGAGTTGCAACTCCGGAATGTTGAAATCATCAGCAGAGGGGTCGCAGATCAGTTTCCAGGGGTCGTACTTGCGTCCCATGAATCCCGCATCCTGACCCGGCCAGACTTTCTCGCCCACGTTGGCGATGTGCCGCGGGAGTGCGACGGAAGACGGCATGCCATCAACATCGGATCGCATGATGCGGGTGAGAGCACCCAGTGATGGCCAGTCATTCGGAGCACCGGGCAGAGCATTCTCGCGGCTGAGGGGCGTGTGTGGGATGCCGGTCAACATCTGATAGCCACTCGACGAGTGTGAGTGATCACCGGTCGACATGGCCCGCAGCACGGCAATGCGATCGGTCAACTGGGCGGTCTTCGGCATGAGTCCGCCGACATGCAGACCGGGCGTTCGCGAGGCGATCGCACCAAACTCGCTGCGGGCACCCTCCGGTCCTTCAGGCTTGGGGTCCCACGTGTCGTGCTGAGGCACTCCTCCCGTGAGCCAGAAAAGGATGACCGATTTGGCCTTCATCGGCAGCGAAGGAACATCGTCGGATGCAGTTGCTGACCGCTGAGCGAGGAGCGACGGCAGAGACAGGCCGCCCAGACCGAGACCGCCCACGCGCAGCCATTCGCGCCGGGTGACCCCGTCACACAGTCCAGCATCATCGCCCAGAATTCGCAGCAATGCACTCTCCTCCACGTGGATCATCCAGCGAGCGACGGCTTACGTCAACGCCGGAAGTTCCCAACCCTCGCGATACTCGCGTGTCAGCCACTTGTTGGCTTCGTCGAGATTCGTGATCCGCAGATTCTCGGCATCCCACTCCAGCGTCTTCAAGCGGAAGCGGACGGCAATATTCCCCAACAGGACCGCCTCCGTGAGTGGGCCGCCGTAACCAAAACCATCGCTCGGCTGCTTGCCTGAGAGACAGCCGTCGATCCAGCCGTGATAGTGGTTCAGACTGGCGAGTGTCTCGATCTCCGGTTGGTCCGCGTCCTTGTCGAAGTACCAGCGGGGTGCACCCACGTGCGGAATGACGAGACTGCCCGCCTCACCGATCAGCAGTGATCCGCTCGCCGGGAGTGCTTCGTTTGCCGGGAGGTGTGATCCCTTCGTGCTCGGCAGACGTCCGCCGTCGTTCCATGTGAGTGCGAAGGTCTCGCCGACGGTGTGCTCATTGCCCGGGAAGACATAGTCGACCGTGTTCTGAGCGGGCCAGACTTCGTCGTTCATGCCGGTGTGATCGGCCTTCATCTGGATCGGAGCCCCCTTGAGGTCCAACGCGGTGAAGACCGGATCGAGGACGTGACAGCCAAAGTCGCCAAGGGCACCGCTGCCGAAGTCCTGCCAGTCACGCCAACCCCAGGGGTGATAGATGCGGTCGCCGCCGTAAGGCCGCATGGGAGCGACGCCGATCCACTTGTCCCACACGACAGAATCTGGCGGGGAGACCGGGTTCTTGGGGCGTGAGATATGGAACGACTTGCCATGTCCGGGCGTGCCGACCCACGAGTGGACCTGCTTCACCTTGCCGATCGCTCCCGCCTGCACACCAGCGGCTGCCGTGCGGTAGTGCGAGTGCGAATGGATCTGATTCCCCAGCCGTGTGATGACGCCCGCACTCTCGGCCTGCAGTCGTACTTGTCGGGCCTCGCTGACGTTGTGCGTCAACGGCTTCTGACAGAACACGTGCTTGCTCTTCTGAAGCGCATTGAGCGTGATCAACGCGTGCATGTGATCGGGCGTGGAGACGGTGACTGCATCGCAGGTGTCATCCAACTCAGCGAACATCTCTCGCCAGTCCTGAAAGATGGGCACATCAGGGTTGAGCTTTTTGACGTTCTCGGTGCGTGCGAGATCAACATCGCAGTAACCCACCTGATGCAGTTTCTCGTGCGTCGACATCTCTTTGATGTCGGAGTATCCCTTGCCATCACACCCGACCGATGCGAGTTGTAGTTTCGAATTGAGGTTCTGCCCTCGAACAAGTGCAGGCGCAGCGAGGACGGAGGCGGCAGCCGCACTGGATTGGAGGAATTGTCGACGAGTTGGCATAGGGTGGCTCCGGAGTTGGTTGGTCAGAGATCAGATGTCAAAGTCGAGATCTGAGATTTGAAATTTCAGATCTGAGATTTCGGATTGGGGCACTCGTTTCTGAAGCATTACGGTTTGAAGATATCATCATGTGGAGGTCATACTTCCGGCAACACCCAGGGCTTGCGGTACTCGGGGCGTGTCCGCAGGGCGTTGGCCTCAGTGTCATCGTGGAAACTTTCGGTCTCGGCGTCCAGTGTCAACGTGCGACCAACGCGTGCGGCGATGTTGCCTGCATGACACAGGACAGATGCCGGATGGCCGACGGTTTCCAAGTCGCAGTAAGGTTTCTCTCGTGACTTCACACAGTTGAGGAAGTTCTTGACATGCGGGCCTTCGTGACTGTCACCACGACCTTGAGAGAGGAGTTCGTTCTTCGGTCCAAATGCCTTCCAGTCGGTGTTGCTCATGAGGATATAACCTTTGTCTCCATACACGGCTGCGCCCTCGGAGATGCCGTATTCGTGATACGGAGCCCAGATCCGCATGACGTACGTCAGCAGTCGTGGCGGCTGTCCGACGAATTCGTAGTTCACCTGTAACGTGTCCGGGAATTCCTGCATGTCGTCGAAGTACCACTTCCCGCCGGTCGCTGCGATCTTGTGTGGCAAGCCGACGGTTGGCTCGTCTTGTGCCTTGAGGGCCGCGTTGAGCATACCGATGGCCATGTCGAGCCGATGCACGCCGTCATTGCCAAGGTCGCCCGTGCCGTAGTCGTAGAACCACCGCCAGCGACCATGAAATCGATTGCGATTGAACGGTCGCTTCGGGGCCGCGCCGAGCCACATGTCGTAGTCGACCCCCTGCGGGGGATCGCTATCAGGCGGATGACCAATGTTCCCCTGCTTCGTGCTCTCCCATGCCTTGGCGGTCAGGCAACGCCCCAGTGCACCAGTGGCAATGAATTCAAGTGCCGACTGCATCCGCTGCGTTGACCGGTGTTGCGATCCCATCTGGACGATGCGTTCGTGCTTCCGCATGGCTGCGACCATGCGCTGTCCTTCGACGATGTTGTGTCCGTCCGGCTTCTCGACGTAGACGTCTTTGCCGTTCTGACAAGCGAGGATGGTGGGGATCGCATGCCAGTGATCAGGCGTGCCGATCACGATCACATCGAGCTTGGGATCATCGATGAGCTTACGAAAGTCGCTCTCCGCTCGCGGACGATGTCCCTGGATGTCCTCCGCTGATTTCACTCCCTGTGCGAGACGGTTTTGATCCAAATCGGCAATCGCAACCAGATCGGCCTGTGACGATTTGCAGAACGTCTTGATCAGCGAACCCGCTCGGCCGGCCGCGCCAATGCAGCCGACTTGAACCCGCTCGGACGCTGGCTGCTTGCCCTCCGCTCCTCGGGACAGGCTTCCCATGGCGAGAGTGCTCGTGACTCCGGCCTGAAGGACATTCCGTCGTGACAGCTGATGTTCTGTGGTCATAACACGTCTCCGAGGGCAGGAGGAAGACCGAGGTGGGCATGCAGGCGGGCACGTGACGACTTGATGATCGCGTCAACGATCGTCAAGCTGGCATCACATCCGCCTATTGTGACCTCATCGACGTCGATTCTCAAACGTAAAAGGGATTTCCATGTCTCAACCGGCTCAACACGTGACTCGTCGACGTTTCCTGTCTTCCACTCTTGCGACTGGAGCTGCCACATTCGCGGCTCCCGCCATCTTGCGAGCAGCGGGTGCAAATGAGCGGCTGAACATCGCGTTCATCGGGGTTGGTGGTCGGGGCGGCGGCAATCTCAAGCGGTTGGCCATGACCGGCGGGCAGGCTCGTGATGACGTTCAGGTCGTCGCCCTTTGTGATGTGAATCGCAACAACCTCGACAGTGCCGCGGGGCTCTTTCCGCAAGCCAGAAAGTATGTCGATTTTCGTGAGCTCTACACGTTCACCGACGACATTGACGCAGTCGTCGTCAGCACGACCGAACACACGCATGCCTATGCCACTCTGCCGGCTCTGAAGGCAGGGAAGCATGTCTACTGCGAGAAGCCGCTCACACACAACGTTGTCGAGGCCCGCATCATCACGGAGGCGGCTGAAAAGGCAAACGTCGCGACACAAATGGGCACGCAGATTCACGGCATGTCCAACTATCGCCGCGTCGTGGAATATATTCAGGCGGGAGCCATTGGCCCGGTGCGTGAGGCTCACGTGTGGGTCGACCGTGCGTGGGGACGGCAATCGGCTGAGGATGCTGAGCGGCACAAGGACATCGTGCATGTCACTGAACGACCGACCGAGGTGATGACGCCACCGGCACATCTTGACTGGGATCTGTGGCTCGGTCCGGCTCAGCACCGACCGTTTCACGAGGTCTACTTCCCCGGTCCCAAGTGGTACCGCTGGTGGGACTTTGGCAATGGGACCATGTCAGACCTCGGCAGCCACTGGGTCGACCTGCCGTTCTGGGCGCTTGAACTTGATGCTCCTCTGTCCATCGAGGCCGACGGACCCGAGCCGCATCCGGAGATCGCTCCCGCGTCGATGTCCGCGCGGTACGAGTACGGACCACGCGGCGAGCTGCCGGCATGCACACTCACGTGGTATCAGGGATCGTACAAGCCGGAGATCTGGAAGGCTGGCGGCATCCCGCAGTGGGACAGTGGCGTGTTGTTCGTCGGCGAGAAGGGCATGCTGCTCGCCGACTATGGCAAGTTCGTGCTGTTGCCGGAGCACGATTTCCAGGACTTCGCACCGCCCGAACCGTTCCTGCCCGTCTCGCCCGGTCAACACGAGGAATGGCTCAACGCCTGCAAGACTGGCTCGCCGACAGGCAGTCCCTTTAGCTATTCCGGTCCACTCACGGAAGCGAATCACCTCGGCAATGTCGCCTTCCGAGCCGGGGGAAAGATAGAATGGGACAGTCAGTCGTTGCGAATCACGAATCACGAAGCCGCGAATCAGTTCCTCAGTCGTGAACCACGTGACGGCTGGAGCCTCGGCTGATCGGGATTCTTCGCAGCAGGCATCGTACTGAGAAAAGACAAGAGAATGGAACCACGGATTTCACGGATGAACACGGATTTTCAGTGAACTCCTTGATTAACTTCTGAGCCGATCAGTGAAATCCGTGTGATCCGTGGTTTCTTTTCATCATCTCACAATCGTCCTCCAACTCGCAGACCTTTCACCATGCGAATCGGAATCATTGCACTTCTGCAGGAGACCAACACATTCATCAGCGAGCCGACGACACTCGATCACTTCTCTGAGAATCTGCTCGTCACGGGCGATGAAGTCCGCCAGCACTTTATGGGGACTGACCACGAGGTCGGCGGCTTCTTCGACCGGCTGGACGATGACGATTGTGAGACAATCCCGATCTTCGCGGCACGTGCTCTGCCGTTTGGAACGGTCACAGACGAGACCTACGCGGCACTTCTTGATCAGATGCTGCAATCTCTACAAGACGCCAGGCCGCTCGATGGCCTGCTCGTTGCACCACACGGGGCCACGGTCAGTGAGTCAACAAGAGATGTCGACGGAGACTGGCTCACACGGGTGCGTGAAGTCGTCGGTTCCGACGTCCCGATCGTCAGCACGGCTGACCCGCATGGGAATCTTTCGCCCAAGATGATCGCAGCGGTCGACGCCATCACGGCGTATCGGACGAACCCACATATCGACCAGCGCGCACGAGGAAAAGAAGCAGCTGATCTGATGTTGCGAACGCTCGCCGGCGAGATTCGTCCCGTGACGGCGGCTGCGTTTCCGTCCCTGTTAATCAACATTGACAAACAATGCAGCGAGGAGGAGCCGTGCCGGTCGTTGCTTGAACTCGCAGCCGAGATGCGGACGCGGCCCGGCGTGCTGTCGACGAGCCTGTTCCTCGGGTTCCCGTACGCTGACGTCGCCGAGATGGGATCGGCCTTCGCAGTCGTCACTGACGGCGATCGCGAACTCGCTCAAAGGACCGCTGATGAATTCGCAGCGGTGATGTGGGAACGACGGCATGAGTTTCTGCCCGGACTGATCGATGTCGAAACGGCTGTCCAACAGGCGATCGACTCTGACCGATCCCCCGTCCTGCTCCTCGACATGGGCGACAACGTGGGCGGCGGCTCCACAGCCGACGGCACGGCGCTTGCTCACGAACTACACCGACGAAACGTGCGATCATTCATCTGCCTGAATGATCCCGAAGCCGTTCAACAGGCAGAGCAGGCGGGCGTCGGCAGTCGCGTCACACTTACGGTCGGCGGCAAGACAGACCACCTGCACGGAGAACTGCTGACCGCTGAGTTCTATGTCTTTGCGATCACCGACGGGGTCTTCGAGGAACCCGAACCGCGACACGGCGGCATGCGCCACTTCGACCAGGGACGCACGGCGATTGTGCAGACCGACGACGGCCTCACGGTGATGTTGACCTCTCGACGGATGGTCCCGTTCAGCCTGCATCAACTAACCGACTTCGGAATCAACCCTGCCGACTATCAAGCCATCGTGGCCAAAGGGGTCAACGCACCCATCGCAGCCTACGCGCCCGTCTGTCCTCACTTGATCCGTGTCAACACTCCCGGAGCGACGACGGCTGATGTCCTGTCGCTCGACTATCAACACCGCCGGAGACCAATGTTTCCCTTCGAAAATGACCGCTAACCGGTCGTCGATAGACCGCGCAATCGATCTGAGATGGGGGCTTGCCGCTTAGCACCACCAGAACGCGTCGGTGTTTTCTCACAACGTGCTAATCCGCAAGCGACCTTTGCAAGTCAACTGTCATGTGTTCACCCACGCGGACGGAAAAGCTCATCGTCGAGAAGGTCCATCTCCTGCGCGTATGGGTAATCGACCGGGGCGTACTTGATGGCAAGTTTGGGTGTATTGATCTGACCTGTGCCTTCAAATTTGGTCGTGAGCGCGCGGTCGATAACGCCGCCGGTGAGGAGCGTGCGCTCGACTGGATAGACCGGCTGTCCCCAGAGCATCATCTGCTCAATGCCCTTCGTCAGAAAGGCAAAGTGCGGATAGCGCGGCTCGGTCCGCTCCTCGGCGTGTACTGCAATGGGTGATGCCTGGTCTTTCAACTGGACCGCGACACTATTGCCCTGTGCCAGTCCCGAAAGCATGAACAGGGCCCCGAGCAGTCCGTCGCGGTACTGGAACAGAATCAACGCGACCTCTTCGCCCTCCAGTGACCGCATGTCGACGCCACTTTGATGAGGGACCACCTTCAGCGCGGCGTCAAGTAACTCACGGCTGATACGGCCATCATCGACCGCCTCCCACATTTCGTCACCCTGCAAGCAGTCGACCCATTCGACGCCGACCTCGGCTCCACGTCGACGCTCGGCGAAACACTGAAGGAATTCGAGGGCATGGAAGCCGTACACATCGATGCCGCTGTAACCAATGCCAACGATCGCCTCGACGTCGCTGCCCATCGGGATCGACAATGCCGGCCTGCGATACGAGACGGGAATCGACGAACCGGCCATCAACGGGATGTGCATCCGTTTCGCTCGCTCATACATGGCGAGAGCCTCCTCCCAGACGGTGCTGAGGTGTTTATCGTTGAACACCGGCACCACGCGGCCATGCTTCTCGAACGTGTCAGCGATCTCCGTGAAGAACCGGAATCGCGGATAGAGATGCTGGCCCTTCTCGTTGTGCGGATAATCACCGTGCTCGCCGATCGAGAGCACCCCGTCGACGGCCATGTCATCGCCACCGAGCGTGATCGCCTCAGCAATGGTGTCGAAAATGGGTACGCCGTGTTTCTCAGACATCGGACGGGCCATGTCCCCGTCTGGGAACTGATCGAGGTACATCGACACCAATTCGAGCTTGGGCTCCGGCCCGCCGTCGCACTTCCACCCTTCGAGGATCTTCGTCAGGATCACATCCGCATGGGAGTTGTGCGTGTAATGCGTGACGATCGCAGCGACACGCTTAGGCTTGATGTCACAATCATCCGCCGCCATCGTCATGCGTCCGAGTGATGGCAGCAGCAGCCCGGCGGGCAGCGCCTTGAGCAGATCGCGACGTGTGAACGAATCAGTCATGAGGGTGTCTCCTGAGTCGAATCGACGCCGATGTTCGTTTTCGGAGGTTGTTCGACTGGAGACGTTTCGTTCGCTTTCAATTCAGTCTTCCTCGCCCGCCAAGCACCAAGCATCAGTGTCGTAAGTCCAAGCAGCAACTCATCCATAAATGGGACCGGATCCCATGTGATAAAGTCGATGCCGAATAGGCTGGCCGTAATGGCGAAAAGCCACGGGAACTTCAGTCGGCCGAAAAACTGGAGGAGGAACTTGGGGATCATGGTCTGTGGTTCGTCTTGTCTGTATTGGAAAGATCATGGGAGAGTGTGTCTACCACTAAGTTCGTCGTCCACCACGGAATTCATTCTACTCCGACACTTGAGCAGACGGAATGAACGTCCAAATCCTGTGCTAAGCCGCAAGCGATGGTTGATGCAATCGAAACTGTTCGCCAGCATCCTCTGACAGCCGATGGCATGTTATCATCCGTCGGTTCAGTCTCGTGGATTCTCATTCCTCGTCGGACTTGTCATGGTCGCATCATCGTCAATGCCTCAGTCTGAGAGCGGACAGTCGCCCGAAGGGTATGCGACATCGTTCTCATTGCTGGCAGATGCTGTCGGGCAGTTCGTCGATGCATGGGAGTCGGACGGTGAGCCGCCGCTGATCTCTGAGTATCTTCCCGGCGAGTCGACGATGCGGACGCTCGTGCTGGTCGAACTCATCAAGGTGGACCTGGAGTATCGCTGGTTACATGGTGGAGAGCCGAAGAGACTCAGCGAGTACGCGAGCGAGTTTCCTGAGCTGTCGAACGGACCGCCGATCGAGTTGCTGTATGAGGAGTACCACTTCCGCAAACAGTGTGGACTGAATGTCCAGCCGGAGGAGTATGTTGAGGAGTACCCGCAGCACGAGGAGACGATTCGGCAGTGGCTGGGTCGTGGGGACGACTATCAGTCGACGGTGATCACCAAGCCGGGCGACATGAAGGTGCTGGACAGTGTCGAGGCGGGCACGACGATCGACGACTTCGATCTCGTGCTCGAACTCGGTCGCGGAGCATTCGCCCGCGTGTTCCTCGCCCGACAACAATCAATGCAGCGGCTGGTGGCACTCAAAGTGTCAGCGAACCGGGGGACCGAACCGCAAACACTCGCACAACTCGATCATGATGCGATCGTGCGGGTATTCGATCAGCACGAAGTGCCCGAGTCTGGACTGCGACTGCTGTACATGCAGTACCTCTCCGGCGGGACTCTGCAGGCGGCGGCGAGTCGTGTCCGCAAAGTCGATGCCCCGCCGACGAGTGGACAGTTGCTCCTTGATGTAGTCGACGAAGAGTTGGAGAGTCGTGGCAACGTACGCCCGACAGAGTCACCGTTGCGAGCCAAGCTGGCTTCACTGTCATGGCCGGAGACGGTTGCCTGGCTCGGTGCCCGTCTGGCTGAGGGGCTCGACTATGCACACGGCAAGGGCGTGCTGCACCGCGATATCAAACCGGCCAACGTGCTGCTGACCGGCGAAGGAGCCCCCAAGCTGGCCGACTTCAACATCAGCTTCAGCGATTCTGTCGAAGGGTCCACACCCGCAGCCTACTTCGGCGGCTCGCTCGCCTACATGTCACCCGAACAACTCGAAGCGTCCCATCCCGGTCGTGCCAGACAGGCGGATGAACTTGATGGTCGCAGTGACGTGTATTCGCTTGGCGTGATGCTCTGGGAGTTGCTCACCGGCAAACGTCCGTTCGATGACGGACCGATGGACGGTGGCTGGGCAGCAGCCGTCGAGGGCATGCTCGACTCGAGAATGCAAGGAGTCGATGCGAACCGTCTCAGCGAGACGAACATTGAATGTCCCCCCACGCTGCAACGTGTGCTGCGAAAGTGCCTCGCCCCCGACCGGGAGCAACGGTGGTTCAGCGGGAAGGAACTTGCTGGTCAACTCGACCTGTGCCTCGATCAACGCGCCCGCGAACTGCTTGACCCCCCGGCTGACAGTTGGCAGGTCAGATGGCGAACCTGGGGCGTGTGGATCTTTTTACTGGCGAATCTGATCCCCAACGCGCTCGCCGCTGTGTACAACCACTTGTACGTCTCTCGCACCATCGTCGAAAAAATTGATGACCCAATCTTTCGTGCAGCGTTCGACAAACTCGTCTTGTACGTCAATGGCAGTGCATTTCCGACCGGGATCATTCTCATGGTATGGCTCTCTTCGCGAGTCGTGCATGGACTCCAACATCTGGAAGACGGCACCATGCCAGCTCATCAGTCAACGGGACGTCGACGTGAATGCTTGCGCCTTGCGGAACGCTGTGCGATGATCTGCCTGACTCTGTGGACGATCGCGGGAATCACCTACCCCGTTTACATGTGGATGAATTCCTTGACTGTCAGTCCGCATGATGCCATGCACTGGGTCTCGTCACTTGTGCTGAGCGGGCTGATCGCGGTTTCCTATCCGTTCTTCGGGGTGACCTACTTTGCCGTACGGTCCATGTACCCGGCCTTCCTGCATCATCAGGCACCCGATGAGACCGACGAGGAAGAACTGAGTCGCGTGAAGAACCGGCTTGGTGTTGCTCTGGTCATTGCTGGCTCCGTCCCGCTGCTCGCCATCGGTGGACTCACGATGGTCGCTGCGGGACCAAACGACGGAACTGGCCCCATCGTCGGCTTGCTGTGCCTGGGTGGCATTGTGGGCCTCGCCGTGGTCTACTCCTTCTTTCGCAGCCTCCAAACCGATCTCGACGCCCTGCTGCGAGTGGTGCGTGGCGGCGGGATGGAGTCCACAAACTGAGTCATCTGATGTCAGCTTGGCAATTTCAGATCTGATATCTCATATTTGAAACCTGACATCCCCGGCGATTCCCTCCCGACAACATCCTCACTCAGCAGCCCGCCTTGACCGACATGCTCACACCTCTGCTCGCCGCCGGGAACAACGCAGCTTTAGTCACCTTCCTGATCTATATGGTCGGTGTGTTTGTGCTCGCGTGGGCGGCCAATCGGCTGTTGCATGAGAAGGAGTTCCTCAGCGAGTACTTCCTCGGCAGTCGCGGACTGGGCGTGTGGGCCTTTGCGTTGACGTTCGCAGCCACCAGCGCCTCCGGCGGCAGCTTCACCGGCTTTCCGGCAAAGATCTACACGCACGGCTGGATCCTTGCGTTGTGGATCGCCAGCTACATGGTGGTGCCCATCTGCGGGATGGGACTGCTCGGCAAACGCATCAATCAGGTGGCCCGCAGGTCTGGAGCCATTACGGTTCCGGACATCTTGCGTGCACGTTACGAGAGCGCAGCGTTCGGCCTCATCAGCACGACCCTGATCGTGTTCTTCATGGCGTTCAATCTGGTCGCCCAATTCAAAGCAGGCAGCCTCATTCTGGAAACGCTTGTAGAAGACGTCGATGCGTATCAGGCCAGCGCCAGCTGGATGACCGACAACATGCCCGCGTGGCGCTTCCTGCAGACAACGGGCGGCGGCTTCGTCGACGGCGGTTACCTGCTCTGCCTGCTGACGTTCGGCATCGCGGTCGTCGTCTACACCACCTATGGTGGCTTCCACGCCGTCGTGTGGACCGACGTGATGCAGGGCATCGTGATGGTCGGCGGCGTGCTGATCATGCTGCCGCTCGCCCTGTATCAGGTCGGCGGACTGGAGAACGCCACACGACGGATGGCAACACAGACATTGGTGTCACTCCAATGGCAGGGTGATGCCCCGCTCGACGAGCCAGTCGCCATCAAAGCCGGCGACCTGATCGACACGCATGACGCTTCCGATCCCAAGGTCTATCGCGTGCTGCACAACATCACATTGGCTGACAACGACCCACTCACTCGCGTGTCGGTCGAGGTCCTTCGCGACGAGATGGAGGCCACACGGCTGGCGAACGATCAGACGTCTCGTTGGGACACGATCGACGTGGTGCCCGAAGACAAGTCCGCCAGTGGCGATGGTCGCGGGGCGTACGTCACCGGACCGGGTCCCAATCCGTCCAGTTCGGATGGGTTTCTCCCCTTCGGTGTGGCGATATCGTTCTTCTTCATGTGGGCCATCAGTGGTAGCGGACAGCCGCAGTACATGGTGCGACTCATGGCGTTCAAGGATACCAAGACGCTCCGCTGGTCGATCGTCGCGGTGACCATCTACTACTCGCTGATCTACTTCCCATTGGTGATTGTCTTCTGCTGTGCCCGCATTCTCATGCCGGGGATGGAAGCGGAAGCCGACTCCATCATGCCCAAGATGGCCGTGTTCCTCACTGAGAACGTCGGCATGGGCTGGCTCGCCGGTCTGCTGGTCGCTGCCCCATTCGCAGCCGTGATGTCGACGGTCGACAGCTTCCTGCTGGTCGTCTCCTCGGCCCTCGTGCGTGACGTCTACCAACAGAACATCAGCCCCAACGCCAGCGAAAAGACCATGAAGCGGCTGAGCTATCTGGCCACGCTCGTCGTCGGCATGGTGGCTCTGGTGGGAGCAATCAACCCGCCCCGTTTTCTGCAGGACATCATCGTCTACGTCGGCAGTGGACTGGCGGCCGCGTTCCTGTTCCCGGTCGTCTCGACCTTGTACTGGCAGCGCTCCAACGTCTACGGCTGCCTTGCTGGGATGCTGGGTGGCTTCGGCGCCCACCTCGCCATGCACGTCGTCGGGTGGTTGGAGAACGGTGAATTCGTCACGCCCTACCTACTGCTCGGCTTCTCCCCTGTCGTCATCGGCCTCGCTGCCAGTCTGCTCGGCGTCCTCCTCGTGACCCCCCTCACCCCCGCCCCCCCGGCACATCTGGTGCGAAAGTACTTCTACAAATCAGTAGGCTGAGTGCCTCGGTTTGCTCGCAAGACTATGGGTTATTGCGGTCTTTGGAGTGCAGTTTCACCCAGAGTTCCTTGTCAATCTGGTCACTCATCGACTCCACTGAGCCGTCAAGTCGTAAAGCATTGACGATACTAGGATGTTGACTGCGTGCTGTCGCGGCAAAGTTGGAGGGAATCGGTGAACTGGTACATGGCATGCCCAGTCGAATCAATGCGGTTTCTGAGTAGGTAAGCGTCAGGTCCGTACAGGAGTTGATCCCGTCAGGTCCGCCGCCCACGTTCGGACCCTGCGTATGCACAGCGGTGATACTTGCAGCGGGCATGCCCAGACTCCAAACCCCTCGGGGATCGATGGGGTCGATGCCAGCACGAATTTCGTCAATCGCGATGATGTTGGACAATCCGTTCGAGAAATCCCGAAAGCGAAATGACACGTTGAATCCCCCTACGCCGCTGCCCCAGAGAGTCGAGTTCGTATTGATCAGATCATCCGTGCCCGTGTGGTATCCATTGTTACATCCGGACTCGAATGTAAAGCAAGGCGCGTTCGGACCAATATTCATGGCATAGTTTCCACGAGCATACGACCGACCTCTTGTGCCACTGAGGAGTGCGCGCTCATAGAACGTCTCATTATAGGAGTCTGAAGGACATCTCATGACCGACAAGATCGTCCGGCGCGCGTCCAGATTGGCCTCATCATCGACAGGCAAGTTATGGTCAAAGTGATCGTAGAGCGTTGATTGACCAAGATGAGGCAACAGGAAGATCACCCAATTCGCATACAGGCGGTCAGCTTCCATACTGGGAGAGATCCCCATCGCAACGCGGTCGTATGTGCCGATGGGTAGCAGCCCTCCACCGAGCGGCTCACCCCTGCCGCCCCAGATGTTCGCCGGAGGGAGCGTCAGATGGGCATCATGATAGTTGTGCAGTGCCAGCCCCAACTGTTTGAGGTTGTTCTGGCATTGAATCCGTCGGGCTGCCTCGCGTGAGGACTGCACTGCCGGCAACAACAGCGCCATCAGAATGCCGATCACCGTGATCGCAACGAGCAATTCGATGATCGTGAACCCGCGTTTCTGGTGAATGGTCATGACTGAACCTCAAGTGAAGATGATCAGGAGTCGGGTCATGGCCCACTGACGTCACTACGAAGGACACCGGACCTGGCTGGCAACTGGCGAACAATTCTCCCCGTCGGATCAATGATCGCACTCCCCGACCAGGTTGAACAGACATAATTCCAGGTACGCGATTCAATCGCCCGATATCGACACGCTAATGACTGTCGTTCCGTCCATTCCGGGTGATTGCTGAAATCTCCGTCGTATAGCAGATGGACCACGGCGTCCGCTTCATGCGCTGGGTCGAACTGCGGCAGCCACGGCAAATGCGATTCGTAGCAGACCGAAGCGGCCACCTGCATGGTTTGTCCGTCCTGAGTCGAAAATGGCAAGAGGTGGAATTCCTGCCCCTGCTTGATTGGTGCCGTCAACTCGTAATACGGCAGCACGTTGCGTCTCACCCACGACGTCTCCAGAAAATCGGGGAGTCCCTCCTTCAGTGGCACGAGCGCCAACTTCTCGTGACAATCAACGGCGCCAGATGAATTCACCAGACACGCGCAGTTGACTCGACTCACGTCGGAAATCTCCAGCCCATAACGCTGCTTCGTCACTCGAGTGACCAGCGGGACACCAACCAGACAAGCCGCCTGATACGCCGGCTGATACAACCTCTGAAAATCTTGCAGCGGCATTTGATACCGCTCCCCCTCTGCCGGCTCGACTGTCGACTGTGTGACCATCTCCGGGCGCTGACTTTCGTTGAGCGCGGTTTCCGGCCAGACGATGAGATCAACTGGTCCATCGCGCTCCAGACTCTCACGGGTCAAGCGGTCGAGTGTAAGCCACGGACGCCACACTCTTTCCTCTGCCCCGCGAACGTGAGGCTGCACAAGCATCACCGAAAATGGTTGAGGCGGCACGACGACCGACGCGGCGATCTGCTGTCCGCCCATCCACGCACTGAGCAGCAACGTGCCAGCCAGCAACGGCCCACGCCAACGTCGCCAACCGGTGCGTGTCAGTTCCGGAAGCCACAGAAAATTGACCCCGTACAATAATGCTGAGACCCCCAGCGGCGTGACTATCGCAGCCCACTGCGCAAGCGGTGTGTGTCCCACTGGCAGGTAGAGGGCCGTCATCGACCAATTGATCCCATTCAAGGCCGAAGCTTGCAGCCACTCCGCCCCGGTTGCAACCGCAGCCGTGATCCCCGCAGTCACCAAGACCGTTCGCTCTCCCAACTTTCGCAAGACGACCGGCAGGAGGGCAATCTGCAATCCAAACAACAAACAGCCACTCGCTTGTAGCAGCCACCCCCGCACAGCCACGGCATCACGGACGAACCCCGTGGTCATCCAGCACATCGCAAATCCAATCGCCACCGCTTCTGCGACGTCGCGACCAATGCTCCGCCCTTCAGAGCCGCGCCACAGGAGGATAAGCGGTGTGAAACAAATCAACCATGTCGGCCAGCCCCACGGCGGAAACGCCGCCGCAAACAGAAGCACAGATGACAACGCCGCCATCTTGCGCCACAGTCTTCGTGTCACCACGATAACGACCGCGAGCGACAACACCTCTTCCCAACCGAATAGTCTTCCACCAATGGCCCACTCGCTTGAAAAGGTGTCAATGATTTCCATCTCCACCTCAAGCCGCCAACTGCTGACGTTGTCGAAACCAGTATGCCACGGAGAAACAGATGGCTCCTCCGAAGATGTACATCAACCAGGTACTCACCCAACTGCGCTCAAAGTTGGGCTCGGGGAGCCCAAAGTAGGAAAGTCGGAATTCTTCGACCGGTGTAGTCTCGTGTTCGATATCCTCGTAATGGGTCGCGATTTCAACGGTACTCTCTCCCTGTTCGTTCATCGCAATAATACGACGTTCCGTAATTTTCGGGAGATCGCTTTCTCCGTCTGCGTATGTATACACCGTCTTCTGGGCTCCCCACGACACGTTCATCAGTATCTCGCGGATGACCCATTTGTTGCCTGCGTCGAAGACAACAGAACCTGATGGAATCGGTTCGATACCAGTGGGGTGTGACTCGTCTGGCTGATAACTGAATTCGACCCTGACTAAGTCTTCTTCTGACTCACCCTCAGCTTGAATTCCATGCACTTCGAATCCAGGTTCGTCCAGCCAGTCAGAGAAGGCTTGATCCATAAAAAACCAAGCCGCATTCACATTTTGGTCGTACTGCAGTCCCCGGTCTTGAATCTCAGCATCGACGGCTGTATCGGCCCCCCGTTGCTCCAGCCATTGAATGGTAAATCGTCCGTTCGGATCGGTGGAAGACTTCGTGACTGAGAAGGCGTAGTCGTCATTCCTGGCGATCACATACTGTAACTCGCCACGCTGGATGGCTGCTTTGATGTTCTCGCCATTCACAGCGAAAGCGACATCCAATGCACTGTCATTCCCTCCCCACGACTTTGACTGGTAGTAACGCCCCTTCTGATTTGACGACAATTCTTGAAGCTCCTGCCACGCAGCGGGGGCCTCCTCACGCAAACGTTTTTCGAGCACTGGATCAACATGAGCACCGAGAACAACTCCCACCAACAGTGAGTATGGACTCGAGAAAAACAAGTCAGGGGAACTTGCATTGACGGCGTGTCCTGTGCATAGGACAGCGAAGACAATGCCTGAAGTTAATCGCACTTGCAAACACTCGGGGCACATCAAGAATTCTCCGCAAATCTGCCCAACAGGTACGCGAACACCAACACAAACGATCGAACACTCATATGTTGAGAGACGCCCGACGGGAAGTTGGAGGAACAATATCCCGCTTCATATTCGATACTGTTCCTCCGTAACTTCTAAATCAAGAATTTGTCATACTTTGATACACGTGCATCTCAGAATTCCTCCTTGTCCTGGAGAAGGCTCACATCCGCAATTGCCGCACCCACTGCTAACAATGCAAGTGCCCCCTATGCATGCGTTAGCCGGCGTTTGAGCCGGAGCTGAGCAAACATCGTTGCAGATCGCTCCGCAATCGGCATCTGCTGTGAAGATTCCGGGACCCAGTAGGACTGCCTGCACAAGCAAACAGATCCCGATGGCAGTAAGAACTTTCGTGAATAGTGGTGATCGCATCGCACACTCCTTGAAATGAGGTGTCGATCGACATCAACCCGCAACGTGCGGGTCTCTGCCTGATCGAGCCAGACTTACCGAACGGTTGCCGTGACCGTCACGGAAAAAACCGACGGATTATCGTAGTCCGTGAAATACTTGACTGACTGCTCGAACGAACCCGGCTTTCGAGGCATCGCTAAAGACAATTTCAATTGACAGGTCTCCCCTGGCGGTACCGTCAAAGGAAAGTCATCCAACGCGACACAAGTGCAACTTTTCTGTGCCCCGAGGAAAGTGACGTCCGAACCAGTGGCATTGACGACTGTGACAGACTTGTCGATGACTGTGTCCAGTGGTTGGTCGCCCAACTCCAACTTCAGCGGATGAACTAACAGTCGCTGGCCTTGAAGATAGGGCAGCACATCACTGATTGAGCCCGTCCGCCACCAAGCGAAGCCCGCGTAGATCAGGGCGAAGCATGCAGTCCACGCAAGTGTCTGCAGAATCAAAGCACGACGAGGAGAAGATTTTTTCGGTTCATCCGATTCGTCGGGGATAGAATCGATCATCCCGACTCGCGACTCTTCCTGTCCACGATCTTGAACACGGTTTGTCATTTCAGTCTCCAGCCCGCAGTGAGCGAATGTCACGAACGCGGAACTTGCAGAATTGCAGTCGCGAGTATGCCCCCCCCCCTTGAAGTTCGTCAATCGCAGTCCACGAACTAACTGTAAATTTTATCACATCCACGATTGTTGATGCGTTGTTAATTTAATACCTCTATCGCCATGCATTCTGACAAACTCACCTACGAAGAAAGCCCGGCCTCTTGAGAGAGCCGGGCTGAGAGGATTGGCGTGATCGTGAGTGGATTCAGTCGTCTTGTGACGAAGAGGTCTCGGTCGGTGCGGATGGTGTCGCGGGCTGGGGAGTGGTTGGTGGTGCGGGACCTGACGATTTGGTCTTCGTCGATTTGCGGCTGATGATGGCTGCGGCCTTGGCGCGGCGTTCGGCTTCGGCGGCGTAACTCACCTTGAGTTGTTTGTAGATGTCTGCTTTTGTGTAGAGTCGATGCGCAACGTGCTTCGACTTGCTGCGATGTTGAGCGGCGAGTTTTTGACTGGTGTTGCGACCGACTTTGGTGGTGGTGAGCAGCTCAATCAGTTCTTCTCCACCAGGCGTGGTGATGATTCCCGAGACTTCCTTCTTGCCCTGCTTCGATTCTCGCATGAGATCGAGCTGAGCATACCCGCCGGGGTACTGGGCGATCTTCCGCATGAACTTGGTGCCTTGACGGGTGCGAAGTTTCTTGACGAGCCAGTCGGAATCATCCAGCAGTCGCTCTTTGAATTCTCGCTGATCGCTGACATACCAACCGATGTCTTCCAACTCTTCAAAGAGGCTCAAGATGTCGTCACGCGAAATCAGGTCGGTCTCCTGTCGATCGCTGAGGTTTCCCAGGTAGTCGGAGATCAACGCCTCGACTTTGCTGGCGTTGGGAAATGACTGAATCCGGACCGTCGGCTGGGGGACAGTCTTCGCGATTTGGGCCGACGCGGACATCGGCCCAGTAAAGAGCATCGTCAAACCAAGCATCGACAGAACGACATAACGCATGAACGCATCCGGAGTTGGAGAAAAGAGAGACGTGCCGACCTCATTTGCTGTCGGCGCAACATGGGCCTCCTAACCCTAGCTTCGGATTTGCGGTCCTGTCGGGTGAAGCTGAATTTTCCTGTTTCTCAGCCTCAGGTTCTGTCACTGAACGACGTTTATTTCGGCAACAGGGGCTGTTGGCTGGCCAGACGAAACCGAGAAGGGGGCGGCGGCTCGGTCGTGATCCGCTCGTAAGAGACGACGAGAGCATGTGTCCCCACACGCAAGGAGTCGCCTGGCATCAGTCCGCCCTGCTCGATGGGCATATCGTTGAGAAAGACCTCATCCGATTGATCACAGGCTTCGATGACCAGATTTCCGCGGTCCTCTGCAAGGACACATCGGGTCTGTGCCTGCTCGGAGCCTCCGGTGCAGAGTTCGCCTTGGGTCGTCGTGGAGATGGTGATCGGCAGTTGGTCGAGCCAATGAACGTTTCCGCAGCGCTCGCCGACTTCGTAAAGTCTGACTCTCATGTGGGCATCCCTTCGGTCAAAACACGGCGAGCTGTGACTTGCAGAAGCAACGTCTATGCCAACGCTTTGAGAAAGCCGATTCGCAAGGGTTTTGGCTGTGCGGATGTGGTCGGGGATGACGAGGGATTCAGAAGTCGCACAGTCTTTCAGCACTTATGCCTATTCAGTGTGTGCCTCGCCCCACCCTCGTCCGGGGATAGACGCACCGTCTCTCGCTGGAACTCGCTTTCGTGAAATCCTACGCTGTCAGCCAGCCGTGATCCGACGAGTTTCCCCATCATTCGAAACGGACGATATGGACGAACTGTTCACCCTCAGCAACCTGATGACGCTGTGCATGCTCACACTGCTGCAGGCGGTGTTAGGCTTTGACAACCTGCTGTACATCTCGATCGAGTCGAAGCGGGTGGCGGCGGACAAGCAACAGTACGTAAGGCGGCTTGGGATTGGCCTCGCAATTGGCCTGCGGATTATCCTGTTGTTCGTGGTCATGGGGGCGATTGATTCGTTTCAGGATCCACTCGTCAAGCTGCATGTGGGTGAAGAAATTGCCACCGAGGAAGTCGCCTCGCAGAATGAAGCTCACGCTCTGCCATTTGCTCCGCATCGCCTGCTCGACGGCGAGTTCAATCTCCACAGCATCATCGTGTTGATCGGCGGAGCATTCATCATCTACACGGCTGTCAAAGAGATCAGCCACATGTTGGTCGTACATCACATCGATCACGATGATAAGCAGGGAACCCGCTCTGTAGCGTCCGCAGTCACATGGATCGTCATCATGAACCTCGTATTCTCATTCGACTCAATTCTGAGTGCACTCGCCTTGACCGACGTGTTCCTCGTGATGGCGACAGCAATCGTGGCGAGTGGTCTGATGATGATCTCTCTGGCCGATACGGTGGCCGACTTCCTCAAGAAGAATCGGATGTACGAAGTCCTCGGACTGTTCATTCTGTTCATTGTGGGGATTATGCTGCTCTCCGAAGGCGGACACCTTGCGCACGTCCATCTATTCGGCTATCCGGTCCTGCCGATGACCAAGACGACGTTCTACTTTGTGCTGGTCGTGCTGGTGCTGGTGGACATCGTGCAGTCACGCTACCAGCGCAAGCTGCTCGCCCAGCAGGCAGTCGAGCAACAAGTGGCGACGTGAGAATTGTCCCAAGCCGACAGCTCTGCTGTCGTGCGTCTGCCGGTGATCGTTCGACAGCAGAGCTGTCGGCTTGGGAAGAGAATTCGACGTCACTCAAGCTTTGAGCTGTCTCGCCACCCGTACGCAAGACTCGCGACTGTCAGAGTGATCGCACAGATTGCGAACACGAGGCCGTTCGGTGTGCGACCGGTCCACTCATCGACCGGTAACCAAGGCCATGGGAAGTGGAAGAACGCAAAGTTCAGCCAGAAGTAGACCCACGTGGCCAGCAACAGCGACCAACGCGCGAACGGTCGTGCGGTCTCGCCGAATTGCCCCCGCCGCGAGAGGAGGATGGCCAACAACGTCAGGAGGACCAGCGGGAGCACGATATACGCGAGTACGCCCCCCATGAGTTCAATGGCGGGCGGGTCTTCATTAAAGCAGAGTTGCCGCACCGTCTTTCCGGCAATCGGGACTGCAATAACCGGCAAACTCATCAGATACGGCCAATAGCGGCCCGCCATCACGCAGGTCACTGGGATGAAGATCATGGTGATGGCATAGCTCATGAAGAAGTCGAGCCGCGGCACAACCAGGAACTCGTGTCCCACGATCGATCCCACGTGAAGGATGACTAACACCCATTCTGCGAGTGGTGGAATCTCAATCTCATCCGGTTCTTCCCCCTCTGTGATGAGATGCCGGTTCAAGCCGACGCCCAGTGCGAGGATGGCTCCCCAGACCATGCCAAAGCCGGTCTCCATGAAGTTCCACCAGTTGATGTTTTTCGGCAGATCGGCAAGCAACCCCTGTTCTAACGCTTCACGATTCCAATCGTGATAGGACTGAATCGATTGCCCCAGAGTGAAGCCAATACCGCCAGCGACGAAAGCCCACAGCCCGAGTCGGAATGCCAGCCGGTCTCCCTTCGCCACACGTGCATATCCGATGAGCGCGACGAGTGCGAGCAACAGTCCGCCCCAGACCTCCGGTCGAGGTTTCGCCACCTCTGGCTCGAAGTACCAGTCATCGGAGAAGTAGATCCACGGCAGTACCTTGTTCGTCGGATCGTAGGGGGAGTTGATCAGCCACACGCCCAGAAAGAACAGCAGCAGGAGCGACATCAAGAGCAGGATGAGTTCGAGCGGACGATAGCGGATGCCGCTCAGGCCGATGCCGAGCAGCGCGCCGCCATAGCCAATCCAGATGCCGCCCTTGATGAACAGCCCCAGAAATCCCCAGCGGAGGGCTTCCCAGTTACCAATCAGCGGCGGGTCCTTCGTGAGGCCCACGGTCTGCGCATACGTCATTGATCCGCCGATGGAGATGCCCAACGCACAGAGGGCCGCCGCACGGGCTCCGGTTAACGACGTCAGACCTGATCCATAGATAAAAACGATCACCAGACTGAACAACACCCCGGCCATCATCGCGCCGGTTTCATGACCATACTGCCCACGAATGCCCCAACCCATCCCGGCCGCCATGCCCGCAAGGATCATGCTCAGCAGGATGACGAGTGCTGTGGAGAACTTCGATCCGGAAGAGAGTTCGGACATGGGAGAATAGCCATCGACAGGAGAGGCAGGGATTCAGCTCGCAGGAGCCAAGGTGGGCTCTGCAAATCTGACATCACGTGCGCACAACGTCAAGCCTGCCCCCATGACCGCGATCGGTCGGGAGCATCCACTCACGCTTCAGACCGATGGCTGCAAGTGTCGCCTGATGAATGTTTCCAACGACTGTCTCAGTCGAAGAGAGCCGGTGCCCGGGAGCGGAGCGTGCCGATCGGAAGATTTTCAAAGCTGCCTTCAAGCATCGGCGAATGGTCGTTGCCAATGAACGGTTCGAGACCGAAGAAGGCATCATCGTTCTTGAAGAGCACCTCGCTCGGCGAAGTGTTGCCGCCGTACAGCAGGTAGATCGAGGCGTCTTCACTGCTGGTAATCATGTGCCCGTCCGTGCCAGGCATGAGTCGGTTGTCTTGCAGGACGAGGTTCAACACACGTTCACCGGAAGCCGAGGCATCGATGGTTCCGTCGAGACTATTGTCGAACAGACCGACGCTGGTCGTGCCGCTGCCTTCACCGTAAAGGTTGAGCGACAAGTCATCACCCCCGACTTCGTTTCCTGTGAGACGAGCGGTCAGGTGTGAGTCACTGAAAGAACTCAGTTTGATTCGCTGATGCTGAACAATGGTGTCGGAAATCGTGAGATCCAGTGGATCGCTATTCCAGTTGGTGACATTGATTCCCGTGTTGGACGTCCCGCCCGTGATGCTCGAATTGGTAATCTCAGCCAGTCCGGAGGCATCACGCAGGACGATCCCCTCGCTCACACCGTCGATGCTGACCTCGTCAATAAATGTGTCGACCGCTCGGTTCGCCCAGATACCGAAGGTTCCTGTCGACTCAATGTTCACTTGTGAAATGTGGGTGGAAGTCGTGTCCACCAGCTCAATTCCGGCCATGAGGGGCGACCAGACGGGCATCACACTCGAATTGACGATCGGGTCTCCGGGGGGCGGTGCCTGCAGATGATTGTAGGCTGACGCATGACCGCTCTCCTCGATGTCGACATTCTTGATGGTGACGTCTTCGCTCTGATGCAGACTGATGCCCGGACCGTCCGTCTCGCGAATGCTGGAGTTCTGAATGGTCACGTCGGTTGAATTGATGGCAACGACGCCCGAGCCTTGATTGAGCGGGAGGTATTCATAGGACACATCTGTCACCCAGGCGCCACTAGTGATGTATGTCGAGTTGACTTCGTCGATCGTCACATGGTTGACCTCGACGTGATTGGCCCCCTGGATCGCGATGCCCGCTCCGTCCGCATCACGGATGTAGACATCATCGATGGTGACGTGATCTGCATGATTGACCGAGACGGCCGGCCCGCCGCTGCGAAGGTTGACGCCCTTGAGGAACGTCTGGTCGGCCATGACGAAGCCGGGAGGAGACGTGTATTGTGCGTTGGTGAGTGAGCCGAATTCAATGTTCGGTCGTTTGCCCGGAGCCGTGAAAGTCGCCGGCAGTCCGGTCCGTTCGCCCACGACGGCCAGTTGCATCCCACCGCCCATGACAAACTGTCCCGTCTTCAAGTTGATCGGTGCATCGCTGTAGAACTCGCCATCAGATCCGTCGATGACAACGACCGAGTCCTTACCGGTCTCCGGAACGAGTTCCGGAAGATTGTCACTTTGGTTCAGAATTCGGACGCCTTCGATCCTCTTGCCGGTGAGCGTGTTGATCGCCGCCTCGGATTGACCAACCGCGTTCGTCACGACGTCGACATCACGTACGACCGAGTCAAGCATGCGTCGCTGGAGTTGCGAGAGAGGGCGACGAGCATTGGCCCAGGGGTCGAGTGGAATCCGCAGGCCGGCGAAGACAGAAGCTTCACCTCCACGCTCGGTGTCTGCTTGCACTGAGAACCCGCAGGTGAAGCGTGAGCCGTTGCCGAAGTAAGGGAGATCGTACGCCCGCCACTCCATACGTGCTCGTGGTCCGGTGATGTTGTCGAATCCGGGCTGAGAATGATCGAAGTGATAGATGCCGAGGAAGCCACGGAGTTCGTGATCGGCGTTTGGTCCCCAGGACCAGAGCAGAGCCCCCGTTTCAAAGTCGACGCCCCAATAGGCGCGTTCGACACCGCTGGTCACAAGGATTGTGCCATTCGAGATGGTTGCCGTCGGTGATGCCGAGACACGTTTGGCCTTTGACTCGGGGAAGTAAACGTTGAAGCGGAAGTCCCAGAAGACGTCCATCGCTTCGACGCCGAGAGTTGCTTGCGAGAAACCGTTGTCGTTGGCTGAGTTCAGGCGGTCATAGAATAAATAACTGCCGAAGACCCAACCTGGCCACGCCATCGTCCGGAAGCCAGTGCCAATGTTGAATTCGCCGGCGTCGTCATCATCGACTTGCCCGCGCATGTTGAAGTACCACAGATTGCGTCCATCCTGCCACAAGGGCAGGAACAACTCGCCATTCCAGATGAGACGATCTGTGCCCGGCATGTAGGTCGAGGCAATGTGCCCAACCCAGATCGGTGCCCCGTTTGCGAACACGGTGTCGAAACCGGGCACTGGATCATCAATTGGATAGCCGGCTGGACCAACGTCGCCACCAAACTCATCGGCCGGATATTGATCAGACAAATATCCACCACCCGGACCGGCTCCGTAATCGCCAGGGACCGTGAGGTCCGGGTCATACGACATGGGCGGACCAACAGGTGGACCCTGCGAATGGAGGCCCTGTAGAGGCGGCAATTCGGGCACTGTGTACGGATACTCCGCGATCGCCCGGCCTGCGGTGCCAGTCACCACTGCCAGAATCATGAATAAAATCGCGGCGAAGGATGCCCTCATTGGCATGCCTCATGCGGGAGGAAAACGTCCGTCAGCCAGCGCAAGGCGGCTGACCAGTCGCGGAGAAGTATCAGACCCCAGATTTTGCCTCAAGCCGCAGACACGACTTGCCGACAATTTGGGCCGGAACTCGCCCTTTCGGCGCCCGACTTGCGCACATCCTGCCGATCCCGCCTCGCTCTGAAGGCATGAGATTGTCGTAGGACGGACTTCCAAGTCCGTCCCCAATTGCTGGAAACGAGGTTAAATAGCCAATCAAAGAATGACCATGGACGGATTTGGAAATCCGTCCTACGGCTGACTGACCGTCCCTCAGCGTTTCTGCATCTTGGCCCAGGCGTCCCGCAGGGTCACACTGCGATTGAATACCGGCTTCTCAGCCGTCGTCGCATTCGCATCCAGCGTGAAGTAGCCCAGTCGCTCAAACTGCACAGGCGTCCCCGCATCGAAGTCCGCCAGCGAAGGTTCCAGCCGGCAGTCGGTCAGCGTCTCAAGTGAATTCTCATTGAGATGCGACTTCCAGTCCTCATCATCGGGGATCTTACTCAGGTCTTCGACCTTACACAGGTGATCATACAGACGGACCTCGGCGTTGATCGCATGCTCCGCACTCACCCAGTGCAACGTCCCCTTGACCTTGCGGCCATCGGGAGCGTCACCCCCTTTTGTCGCCGGATCGTACGTCGCGAGCAATTCGACAACCTCACCTGCGTCGTTCTTGATCACGTCGGTACAGGTGATGAAGTACGCATACCGCAGCCGCACTTCTCGACCCGGCGCGAGCCGAAAGAATTTCTTGGGAGCGTCTTCCATGAAGTCCTCCTGCTCGATAAACAGTTCCCGACCGAACGGCACCATCCGCGTGCCGGCCGACTCATCTTCCGGACTATTGACTGCCTCCAACTCCTCGCTCTCGCCCTCAGGATAGTTCGTGATCACAACCTTGAGTGGCCGCAGCACCCCCATACGACGCTCGGCTCGCTTGTTGAGATCCCCTCGCAGAGCATTCTCCAGCACAACCATATCCGTCATGCCGTTGTAACGGGTGATGCCGATGTCGTCACAGAATGCCCGAATCGCCTCCCGCGTGTACCCCCGACGACGCAACCCGCACAACGTCGGCATGCGCGGATCATCCCAGCCATCGACTTGCCCGCCCTCGACCAGTTCGAGCAACTTGCGTTTGCTCATGACCGTGTACGTCAGACTCAGCCTAGCGAATTCGTACTGTTTGGAGGGAAAGATACCGAGTTTCTCGATGAACCAGTCGTACAACGGCTTGTGTGTCTCGAACTCCAGCGTGCAGATCGAGTGCGTCACTTCTTCCAGAGAGTCGCTTTGTCCGTGGGCAAAGTCGTACATCGGATAGATGCACCAGTCACTGCCCGTGCGATGATGCTCCGCATGTCGAATGCGGTACATCGGCGGGTCACGCAGGATGAGATGCTTCGATGCCATGTCGATCTTCGCCCGCAGCAGATGCTCGCCGTCCGCGAACTCCCCCGCCCGCATCTTGGCGAACAAATCGAGATTCTCCTCAACCGATCGCTCCCGATCCGGCGAGTTGGTCCCCGGCTGACTCGACGTCCCCCGCTGCGCCCGAATCTCCTCCGGCGACTGACTGTCAACGTACGCATCCCCCTGCCGAATCAGCTGACACGCCCACTCATACAACTGCTCAAAGTAGTCCGACGCAAAGTGCAACTCGTCCCACTCGAACCCCAACCAACGGACATCCTCCTGAATCGAGTCCACATACTCGACGTCCTCCTTCGTCGGATTCGTATCATCAAACCGCAGATTGCACCGCCCCCCAAACTCCTCCGCGATGCCAAAATTCAGGCAAATCGACTTCGCATGCCCAATGTGCAAATACCCATTCGGCTCAGGCGGAAACCGCGTCTGCACCCGCCCATCGTGCTTGCCGGCTGCAACGTCGTCGGCCACGACCTGTCGGATCACGTCCAGCTTCTTCTCACCCTCACTCGTCTCATCAGCAGACATCACAACTCCTTCAGTTCTCCAAGTCTGTCACAATCGAGTGGTTCACCTCGATGACACGCAAAGTGTATCAGGCGTTCACGGTGGGGGTAGTCCGTGCCTCAGGAATCAAAGTCCTGCGTGTCGAACGCTGTGAATAGCTGCCATTAGGCTTGTCAATGGCGAAGCAGCACTTGGCCAGCAACAGGCCGAGTGAAACTTCATTTGCTGAATGACTCGTGCTCAATACGGCAGTGAGGCATCGCATCCTGGAGAGACCTGGCTGCCTCCGCTGAGATGTGAGAGTCGACGATCACCAAGTGCTCCAGGGATTTCAGCTGCGTCAGTTGTCGCACACCGTCGTCCGTAATTCGGCTCATTTCGACTATTGACAGTATCCTGAGGTTTGGGCACTGGCTCGCAATGACGTTCAGGGCCTCGTCAGTGATGTCTGTCGAACTCAGGTGCATCTCTTCAAGCGAGGGCATTGGCAACGTGTCTTGGAAACTTGCATCAGTGACATGTGAACCCCAAAGCGAAAGTATTCTGAGTTTCGGCAACTGGCTCAACTCGTGAAACAAGCGAGATCCCAACAAGGGAGAATCTTCGAGGTCAATAACCTCAAGTTCGGTCAATTTACTGAGACCTTCGCCCGTCATGCCACAGTTTTCAAAGCCGACCTGCCGGAGATGGGGAAGCTTTGCCAATGCGGAGATACCGACGTCAGTTACTCGAGGTGAATCAGACACACTCAATGTCGTGATCTTTGAAAAAAGTCCAATATCTCCCATGCTATGGTCAGTAATGGATGTGCCACGTAGTTGGAGAGCATCAAGAGACGGAAACTGTTGCAGAACGGGAATCGATGCATCGTCAATGTGAGTACCAGTGAAGAAAACGAACCTTACGTCATGATCTACTGCCAAAAGGACCGGATCGAACTCGACAAGTCGATTGACAAGATGTGAAGCTCGACTTGGGTCAACGTAGACTTCTCCGCCGACTGCCTGCACGCGATGGATTCCAGCGCGAGCCATCCACCAAGTGCAAACCGCTGCAACGACCAGCAGCATGCCTCCCAGCAAAAGCAATGTACTCACGCTGGGCACACGCAGTTGTCTTGCTCTCTCGCTGGGCTGATTGGGAATTATGTCCATACGGTCCAGTTTACAATGGGATGCTCGTTTTGAGATGGGTTCAATCGAGCAGCGCTCGATCCCATAGCCGCAACCTTGAGGAGCGGTTTGGTTGATCGTGGGTGGACATCGCACGGTTGAGGTATCCGTTCGGCAGAACGTGCGTGAGCGTGCACGTAAGTGCCAATGACATGAGCGGCTCATTCGCGGCACAACCCGTTGGTCCACTACCACTTCCGGCACCACAGCAGGAACTGCCGGAATCATTCTTACGTTTCGTGGGGTCTTCAGACTGGACGGAACTTTGATCGTTCGGATATCAATCCCGCCCCGCTCTCGAATTTGATTCCCCTACTCACAACTCAACCCGCGAACAGAAGCAGCGCTGTCGGTCCGCTGATGGACAGTGGTGCCGATGAGTCGTTCGTTGACAGATCGTTCAACAAACAACCCCTGAGGCTGATTTAGAAACCTCTTCCAACATTCCAAGACTAACGATCATCGCTTGCGGCTGAGCACCACCACTCCCTGTCGATACGCTGGGCGCCCGTGCAAACCGCGGGTGGTCAAAGACACCTCACTTTCCATCCTGGATCATATTTCGATGTCCAAAGTCTACATCTTCCAAGCGTCAACGACTCGTGAGGCACTCATGCGTCTCCAGCAAGAACTGGACAAGGAAACAAGTGCGCCCAGACGTCAGGCACAGCAGCGTTGCGACGAAGACAGCGTCTCCAGTCGTGGCCTGTCATGATCGGGCAATCACCCTCGGTTGGAAGAGTCTGACGATTACGTAGCTTTCGCGAGTTTTGATGAACATGGCGGTCACGACTGACCGATACAAATCAAGTGACGAGTTTCCGTTGATGGGGTGTGATGCGCTTGGTTCACACAGCCTCATCACCGGAAACTCGTCACCTGTCACGGACGACAACTGAGCCTTACAGCAAGATGCTGCTGTCACGGAGGACTATATGGCAACGAAGGTTTCCCCTGAGATTCAACAGCTTTGGGCTGACTACAAGTCGGACCAAAGCGACCAGGATCTTCGCAATCGCCTGATTGAGAACTACTTTCCCCTCGTCCGTTACAACGCCGAGCGCGTCTGGGCCAAACTGCCGGAAGGGGTCGACATCAACGACCTCATTTCGTCCGGAGTGTTTGGTCTCATGGATGCGATTGATGCGTTCGACCTCAGCCGAGGCGTCAAGTTCGAGACGTACTGCGTCCCACGAATTCGCGGGGCCATGCTCGACGAACTGCGTACGATGGACTGGGTGCCACGTCTTGTTCGCAGCAAAGCCAGCAAACTGGGAGCCGCGAAGAAGGCCTTGGAAGCTCAATTCGGTCGCCCACCGCTCGATGCAGAAATCGCCGAGAAGATGGAACTCTCACTCGAAGAGTTCCACAAGCTGAGATCCGACGCCAGTGCGGTCAACCTCGTCAGTCTCAATAAGAAGTGGTACGAGACCGACTCTTACAAGGACGTCCGTGAGATCGATATTCTGGAAGACGCCAAGGGCGAAGACCCCACCGGCTGCATCCAGAAACGCGACATCATGCGGCTGGTCACCAAAGGTCTCAATCGCAATGAACGCCTGATCGTGATCCTCTACTACTACGAAGAGCTGACAATGAAAGAGATCGGTCAAACCCTCGGCCTCTCCGAAAGCCGCGTCAGCCAAATGCACTCCAGCATCGTCGCCCGCCTGAAGGATCAACTTCGAAGGCGACGTCCCGAGTTTGCGTAAGCAACAACATCACATCACACACCCACGGTTCGCATTGCGGACCGTGGGTGTTGGCATTGGCAGACGTCGATCACGCTCGCATTGACGATCTGAGCGTCACATTGAGAATGTCGGCGGGTGAGTGCCACAGACTGGCCTAATTCCTGGCTGACCAAATCAATAGCCCGAAGGACGACGGGGCGGGACTTGGGGAGGACCCGGCGGCGGTGCGAATCCAGTGGACGGTCCTTCGCCGGGAGGCAGATCGTCCGGTGGACCCTCTTGCTGTGGCGGACCACCGGCAACGGGTTGCGGCTCGGGCGGTCCCTCAGGCAGACCAATCGGTGGCATCGGCTCCGCTACGCGGGGCTGAGCCTTCTCGATCAAGGCCAGCAGATCGTAGACGTACTGTTGATCAACCGGTGACAACACATCCCAAGGCAGCGTGTAGTACCGCACACGACCTTTGCTCACCTTGGCGTAGGCGACCAATTGTTCGAGATGCTTCAGGTACGCCTGATCCCCTTCGCTGAATTCGCTGCGGGGGACATCGATGTAATTCAGGGGTGCGTCCGGCAAGTTGACATCGCCGATTCGCACAAGATGATCAGACGCGGGGTTGCCCTTGAAGACCCAGAACACGCCGGACACCTCTCGCTCGTAATCCTCCTGCCCGATCGACCAGACTCGGGGTAACAGTTCAACCCGGACATCACCTGTCCTCGTCACGGTCATGAATCGAGCAGTCACGATCTCATCACCCTGATTGTTGACCCATGTGTGGATGAAGTCTTCGGGCGTCAGTGGTTTGACATCTTCGACAGGAATGTTCCCCGGCGGCGGTCCGGGGTTGCCAGCGGTCGTCGGCAGTCCCCCTGGAGGAGCGTTCCCGGGAGGCGGCGATGCGGGCCCTCCAGCTGGAGTGGCGGTCGGTACGTTGCCCGCGACGGGAGTCGCTTGAGGAGCGATTCCTGCCGGAGCCGTTCCCGCCACTGGGGTGACCGTTGGCGTCTGGGCGACCCCGGTCGGCTGATTCGCAGCCGGTGTGGTGGGCGTCGTTGCCGCCAGCTCGGTTGATGCCGAGGAGTTATTCTCTCCGAACGCTTCTCCCAGACCAAACTCTTGCGCTGCCTCTTTGAATTCGGCAAGAAACTGCTTTCGTTTGACTTTGCCGTTCGGCAACTTCAATGGCCCCAGCACGCGAGCGATGGCAGGCGTCTCGTCCAGCAAGGAAACGAACTGTTCTTCGGTCACGCCGAACTCGGCTGCCGCCAACGCGCGGTCGACTGCCTGATCGAACCGCTTGGCCATGTGAAACACCGGCTCACTCGTGTCCGTCAGTCGATCGAAGCCAATTTCCTTCAGCGCCCCTTCAAAACGTTCCGTGTCCTCGTCCATGACGCCGTTGATAATATCCGCGTCGGGGTATTGGCGAAGAATGCGGTCAGCGTTCGGGAAGGCGTCACGGTTCGCAAGCACATTCGGTCGCACCTCGTCCTGCTTGCGGATCATGCCATTCGCGTGACACGACATACAGGACAATCCACACACAACGGCCCGGTCCGCCTGTTTGTCGTCAGCGACAATCTCAATCGGCCCCTTGTCGATACGGTTGCCCTCGCCGTCAACGAGCATGTAAGCCTGCATTCCATTCGGCAGATTCCAGATGATCTCGCCGCCGTCATGATCGAACGCATCGTCGCCATCGGGGCCGAGTGGATGTTCGAGGACGTTCTGCTTGTCGGTGCTGGAGGCGAAGTCGTAACTCACCCAGAAGCCGCCATGCGTGAAGGCATGCCGCTCAATCATGCGGTTGTTGTCCGAGACGCCCGATTCAACGAATGCGGCCCGGACCACCTTGTCGTCTGCGATGTTCTGATCAACATCAACGTTGACCTCCGGAAGCTTCAGCAGATTGTCGAACTGCTCGGGAATCTCCAGGATGTCGTAGTAGAGCGGTGCCCGCGAGGCTCGTGAGACGAACCAGTCAGCACGCACGTTTGGCACGTCGGTGCCGGTCAGCTCGCGGACCTTGAGGCCGTCCGGTGTCGAGACAGTCGTGGCGTACGGGTCGGTCTCGACAATCGCGTCCCAGGTGTCAGCGTCCCATCCGAGATCCGAGAGTTGAATTCGCAACAGCGTCTCCTCTTCACCAACTCGCTCGGGTATGACGAGTTCCGGCTTCCAACTCAGGCTGTTCAGCAACTTGGCCATTGCCAGTCGATACGTTTCCATCTCGTCCTGTGACAGGCCCGCGTTGTACAAATGCGTCAACGTGAAGTACCGGGTGTCGCGACTCACTGCCGCATCGAGCGAGTTGAGGTCTGCACGCATCGCCAGCAAAAGCGAGTCGTTGCTGACCGGTTCTCGGACATCGTCGCCACCGCTCACGGATGAGGCGCCCGCGTCGATCCACGCTCGCACTAACTCCAGCTCCGATTCGCTGAACGGCTCGCCCTCACCCGGCGGCGGCATCTCGCCGTCCTCGATGCGTGTGAACAAGTACGAATTCTCCGAATCGCTCGCTGTCACGTAAGCGTCGTCATCGGTCAGCTTGTCGAGCCGAAGCACGAAGTTGAATCCCCCCTCGTCACTGCCCCCGTCGCCGTGGCAGCGATGGCATCGCTCCTCGAAAAGTGTGGTCACTTGTGAAGCCAATTCATCGTCGCCAGAAATACTGACTTCCGAGTTTTCGCCTCCGACAGGCAGTTGCCCTTGGACCGCCTGTTTCAAGGCAGCGATATCGATTCCGTCGTTCTTCCAGACGGCATACCCAATGCCGCCCAGAACCAACAGGGCCAAGACAACCATTTTCCCGCGACCGCCACGCCGTTCGCTTACTGGCTCGATTGCACTCACGGGCGCTGCGACTCGTCCTTGCGAGGGCCGTAACTTAATACGAATGCCTTTGCCGCAGTTGCCGCAGCGGACGACGTCGCCCCCTTGAGTTTCAGCAGGCAATTCAAGTTCAGTGCCGCACTTTTTGCATGTAATTCGCATTGGTCGCTCTCCGGGGGGACGCGTCTCGCGACGTCTGAGAATGGTGGCCTCGGTTCCCATTGAAGCCTGCCAGCCGCCAACTGTCTACACCGCGACCCTCAGGACCGCATCGGCGTGTGACAGGAGAACGCACAGACTCGTCGATCCTACCGAGGTTTCTGGAGGTTTCTCAGTATTTGGCCCAACGAATGATGGTCCTACGTGATGGCAAATGACCATCAGAATACCCGACTTGCGCAACCAACGGCGTTGGGGTGAACACAGACGCGATCGAAGAAACCGCGTCCCCTCCGTTGGTTCATTGGCTCTCATGATGCGTGCAACTGTCTCACCTCTCGCTCTGCAACCGGGCGACATTGCTGCCTGTTACGGCGTCGACTTGACCAGTCGGCTCATCCGCTACGGCACCGCCTCACTCCTCGGACCACGCGACCTTCGCTGGCCCCCATCGCACGTCGCCATCTGTTGTCAGCGTGAAGAGCAAACTGTGTGGGTCGAGTCCACGACACTTTGCCCGCACCCCTGCCTCATCCGACAACGACCTGTCGCAGGCGTACAGGCTCATCGTCCCATCGACCGCATGCGTGACTACATTCACCGAGGTGGACGAGTCGATGTGTACCGACTGACGGAGATCAATCGTCTCAGCGAAGCCGAAAACGAACTCCTCTCGCGCATCCTTCTCGATCACTTCATCAAACGACACGTCCGCTATGACGTCGGCGGGGCTCTGCTCTCCGGCACTCGCATGTTCCAACGCACTCAACTTTTCCCCGGCGCAGACCTCGAACGACTCTTCTGCTCCGAACTCATCGCAGCCGTTCTCATGCGACTCGGTCGCCTGAACCACGACAACCCGACCCGCTTCCACCCTGGTCGCCTCCTCCGCCAACTCGTCCTCACCGGCAAGTACCACCGCGTCGCCTCCTACCAACGGAGCCTCCCATGCGACGGAACATGATACTCTTTCTTGCCGTGTTCTCGCTGATGTCGGTCGCGGCCTCGTCGACATCGTTCGGCGAGAGTCTCACCGAGGAGTCACACCAAGCAGCTTGGTGTCCGACACGTCCTGCCTTGATCGTCTGGACGTCACGCAGATGCGTTCCCTGCCAATCATTCTGGCATGACTTGCAGAACGACGCGTCATTCCGAAAGGCTCTCACCTCTCGCTACTGCGTGCAGTGGATCGATGCCGACGTCTATCGTAACGCGGCGAACCAACGAGGCATTCACACAGTTCCCACGTTCGAGACTCCTGATGAAGTGGTCGCAGGATATCAGGGCAAGCATTGGCTCTTGGATCGACTGACGGCTGTCACGATCGAAAACGGATTCGATGGAGCCTCCACCAACTCACTACAAGCAAACGTCGACGAAGTCCAAAGTCACCTGACCGAAGAGCAAGCGGACATTTCCCCCGCACCGCTGCCTGAACTCCTTCGTCCGCGCCGCTCTCCCGCGACGGCTCCCCGCTCGAATGAGGCTCCGAATACTCCTGAGTCACCAGAAGAACCTTCCCCGCATCCAACTCGGATCGTTCCGCCGGAGTCGATCGACGCAGCCACCACACCTCAACGCAATCTCCAATCTCGGCCAACCAGGCAACCGTCATTCTGGTCGCGAATGAGCCGGGCTTTCACACAAACCGCACCGATCGCACTTACGGCTCTCGAACTCGCCGGACTCATCAGCGGAACGGCCGCAACCGGAGGCGTTGGCACCCTCGCCGTCGCTGCACTGTGGAGAGTCTTGAATCGACGACGCCAGCGTCAACGCTCTCGAAGATCGAGTGAGTCCTCACCAACAGACGACACTCAAAAAGAGGAGGGGACACCGCAGGCAGCGACCCGTGCCCCCTTTCCCCGCCAGTTGGATGAAGCACGTGAGTTACTTGCACTGCGACAATCAGAAGGACGTGTGGCAGTACTTGACGCCCTGCGAGGCATGTTCCTCGACGACGAACTGACCAAACTGACGTCGACCGGCGACGACACCGAGACCACCGTTGCACGCCGACTGCAAACCAGCATCGACGCCCGCGTCGACGAGGTTGCTCCTCTGTCGACGACGCTTGACGCCTAACTCCCATCTCCAAATCCCCAAGGAATTCCCATGCCCATCGGTAACCCCGGCCAAGAACAATTCCGCCGCAGTATCACCACGCTACGTAATCTGCACATCGCCGCCGCCCTCTCGCCGCTCATGACCATGCGGTCCGAACTGCTTGCGAACGACGAACTCTCCGACCGCGGCGGCGTCGATGACCCGACGCGTGATCATCTCGTGACACATCTCGTCAATTGCGACCGCTGGCGACGACGCGTGACTCACAATCCCGACCGCGAAGACCTCGGCGATGCGATTGAAAGGGCCATTGACCCCAATGCCACGATCGAGTTCGCCGACAACCCTTTCGGCGGTGACGATGTCCAAAACCAAAGCGGCGGACTGATCGACCTTCCCTACGCGCTGGATGGCAGCGATCCCGACATCCCCTTGCAGTCGCAGCTCACACTCAAGAGCACGCATGCTGTCGTCCTGATCGGAGCGATTGACAAGACAATTGTCGCGTGGACCCGCCTCAACAGCCGCGACCGCACACGGTTCATCACTCGCTACGACTCGATGCGAATCTATGGGCTCTATCAGGAAATCCTGGGCTACCTCCGCTCCTTCGGTGGCGACGTCAATCGTGTCGACGTCGCGCAGGTGCTACCCAGCGACGAACCTCTCGGTCCGGACGACAGCCCCAATCGCAAGGCCGAGACCAGTGGTCGAACGACGTCGACAACGTAACGACGAGCGGGGGACGTTAGCCCCTTGTCTCAGAGCCCGCTGGAAACAACGACGGGTTGCGAATCGGGTAATCGGTGGCAGATGGCTTGTGTCCCTGACGGATTCCCAACGTCTACGGCGACCGACGCTCTCGGAGACAGGGGGTTAACACCCCAATCACGTTCGGCGCTTGGTTTGTTGGTGGGGGCGGGGTTGGTGTGGTCGAAGGGACGTGGGGGAGGGAGTGGGGTGACGTGCGGAGCGAGGGGGTGAGGAGGTCGAGCCGTGCGCAGCGTTCAGCGCCGCCGGGGC
>JAJDEJ010000347.1 GCA_029259815.1 Planctomycetaceae bacterium
GTAGAGCGGACACACACTCCGTAGGACGGACTTCCAAGTCCGTCCAGACATACCTTCAAAACGGTGATGACGAGCAAGGGACCAAGGAATGGACGGATTTGGAAATCCGTCCTACGAAAAACTGACACGCTCGGAGAGTGATGGCTACTTTGCTTTCGCAGCGTCAAAGCCGTTCGCGAGTTCGGTGTCCCATTCGTCGAGAAGGGGCCAATCGACCGCACAGGTGCCGAAGTCGGCGCGATGTGAGTAGCGTTCGAGTCGATCGATCGTCTGTTGCAGATGATCGTTGTCCTTGCGGAACATTGGGCCGTGTGAAGGGAGTAGCCATTCGACGTCGCTCTGTTGAATCCGGGTGAGCGACTCGATGAACGCGGGGATGTCCGAGCCGTGATGAGCATCGATGTTGCCGACGCAGCCATCACGGTAGATGTTGTCGCCTGAGAACAGCAGGTTGTCGTAGCGAAATGACAGTTGAGCCGGAGCATGGCCGGGCGTGTGCCACACGTCGAGTGAGAGATCGCCGACGGTGAGCTTGTCGCCTTCGTTGATGGTCTCATCGAACTTGACGGCGGGCATGTCGATGTCGATCCCCTGGGCGGAGATGCGGGCGTATGTCTGGATGCGTTCGCCTTCGGCCATCAGTTCGGCCGCTTGGGGATGCCCGACGAGTTTGGCCTGCGGGAGCATCTCCTTGGCCTTCTGCATGCCTTGCACGTGGTCAACGTCCGCATGGGTGGCGATGAGGTACTTGCAGCCTGCCAGCGGGAAGTCCATGTCGCGGATGAGGTCGATGATTTCGGCGAGAGTGTCCTGATAGCCGATGTCGATCAGCAGCCACTCATCGCCATGAAAGACAAGATAGACGCAGCACCCCAAACGCCTGCGGGCCTGATAGTTCAGTTCAATGACGTGGGGAAACGCCTCCTGCCGCGGTTGCATCGTCTCTCTGCCTTGTAGTGAATGTCGGTTGTTGATGATTGACGCTTGCGGCTGAGCACGACCTGTTGATGTCACAATCCAGTGGGTCGTGCTAATCCGCAAGCGAAGATTGGACCATCCAGAATAGCACGTTGGTCGAGAGGCGTCATCCGCGAGCGAAGAAGCGGTTCATCAGGCGGTGACCCTCGTCGAGTGTGAGTCCCGTGCGTGCGGCAGTGACTTCGTCGTAGGTCTTTGCGGAGTTGGTCGCGACGTCCGATCCACACATCGCGAAGGGGACGTAACCGTGACTGTGTGTTTTCGTGCGGAGAAACGTCGGATGATCCGGGCAGACGAGCAGCCGGTAGTCCCCCTGCTGACGCAGATGTTCATGCACCGACCGGACGATGTCGGTATCAATGCGCTCGAGCGCCTCGACCTTCGCGACCGCGTCGCCTTCGTGAGAGGCTTCGTCTGTCGCTTCGACATGCACCACGACGAAGTCCTTTGACTTGAGCGTCTCGATCGCTGCTCGGCCCTTGGCGGCGTAGTCTGTATCGGTATACCCGGTCGCTCCTTCAACTTCGACGACGTCCCATCCGAGAAGTCGACCGATGCCGCGCAACAGGTCGACTGCGGTGATGACGGCACTCTCGACACCAAACCGATCGACGAAGGGCGTGAGGGCTGGACGACGGCCTTGGCCCCATAACCAGATTTGCGTTGCCGGTAACTCGTTTCGATCGCGACGAGACTGGTTCAGTTCATCATCAGCGAACAATTCGACGCTTTTCTCCATCAAGGCGCGCAGGTCGCACGCTCCCGAGCCCATGGGGAGATGCTCGTCGATGGGTTGATCAGTGATGTCGTGGGGCGGGATCGAGTGCGTGTCGTCGGCGAAAGGGGCTTTGCCGTCACGGGCGCGATACAGCAGCAGGTTGCGATAACTCACTCCGGGATGAAACTTCCAGTGGGCGTCACCACAGCACGCCCGTTGCATCAATCCAATGAGATGTTCACCGAGATCATTAGGAATCTGTCCGGCAGTGAAGCTCTGCAGGCATCCGTCGGTGACGGTCACAAGATTGCAACGAATGGCCCAGTCATCAGGGCCGAGTTCAATGCCTTGAGCGGCAGCCTCCAGCGGTGCACGGCCCGTGTGAAACACGACAGGGTCGTAACCGAACAGGCTCATGGTACCGACGTCACTGCCTGAGGGCATCGACTCTGGAACATTGTCCGTCTGCCCAAGTTCACCTGCTTGGGCGACGGCATCCATATGCGGCACATTGGCCGCCTGCAAAGGCGTTTTGTCTCCCAGCGACGCCTGTGGCTCGTCAGCACATCCGTCCGGAATGATCAGTACGTACTTCATGGGCTCGTCAATCAGAGGTGTGCGGATCGACGACAGGATACCGCGCGAAGGTCATGCCGTGACAGCGAACGATCCGTAGAGAAAGCTGCCACCTTGTGGAGAAATGATTGACAACCAGCAATGAGCAAGCTGGCAGCTTGCCCTACCGGAGACTTGCCTTTGGCCAACCATCACTTGAAGAATCCAAACAGGCCCTTCTTTCTCGGAGGAGTCGGGCGTGTCGGGGGCGGGTGGGGTTCGTCGCCGGAGGTGACGATGATGTTTTCGGGGAGAAGCACGCAGCTTAACTCGCCCTGCACGCCGCCTGTGGTGTCGATGAGCATGCGCCGGTCACCGAAGTGCACGGCCGGGACGGGTACGTGTCCGGAGACGACCGTCAGGGGGCAGTCGTGAGGGACACCCCCGTTGAAGTACGCCTTCGAACACAACCAGGGCGGTCGAGCCAGGCTGAAGTCTCGTTCGTGCAGGATCTGCATCTGGAGATCGAACGGCTGATTGGCATCGATGCCCGCGTGGACAAACAGATAACGAGGATGCTCGACACACCACGGCAGTTCCTGAAGCAGGACACGATGGACCTCGGGCATCTTGTCGTGAAGATCATTGAGGTCACCAAACTCGGCTCCGTAGGAGTCGAAGGTGGTCTCTGCTCCGTAGAGCTCAACCCACTCCTCGGGCCATTCCGTAAACGAGGGAGTCGGAATGAGCTCCAGCGCGGCCGCCATCGCGAATTCGTGATTGCCGGCAATGCACGTTGTTCGAGGATGGTCCTCGATGAGGTCGAGCATCATGTCGATCGCCCCCATCGGGTCGGGACCACGATCGACCACGTCGCCGATGAACACAATCCACCGCTCGTCAAGATCGGGCAGGTAATTCAGTTTCTCGATGATGTCTTCGAGTTGATCAACCTGACCATGGACGTCGCCAATGACGGCGACAGGTCCGTCAATGTGAGTTGCCAGCTTCATTCTCCGACCGTATCCGTCTCTCGAGTCACTGTGTTACGTTGAATGGGAAACCTTTGAATCTTGGCGATCCTAGTCTCGATCGGCAGAAAGCGACAAGGCAGGTCTGTGTGAATGCCGCAGATTGACATGATCGCTCAGCAGGAATTGTTCGGATGTGACAGAGCAGATAGACTCGCACAATTCCTCGATCAGACAAATTTGACGGACCCTTGAATTGCGCATGTCCCAGTTTTCCCATGACAGTGAGTTTCAAAAGCTGCTGGCACATCGACGAGACGTTGATCTTGTTGATGCGGCCTTGGAGTTGGCTCGTGACGCCGATCCAGACCTTGACTTCCGACCGACTCAAGACTGGATTCGTCAGAGAGCTGTCGAGGTGGGACGCAAGGCGGCTGGTTGTCGCTCGGATGATGCCGTGCTGGGCTGTCTGATTTCTCATCTGGCCGAAGAACATCGTCTGCAGGGTGATGTAGCGGGATTCGATCAAGCTGAGTGTAGCTATCTGCCTCACGTGATTGCGACGGGACGGGGAATCCCCATCAGCCTGTCCGTGGTGTACATCGAGATCGGACGTCGCGCAGGGATCGAGCTTCAGGGTATCCCAGCTCCGCTGCACTTCCTGAGCTGTTATCAAACTGAGCAGGGGCCGGTATTCATCGATGCATACGCAGCAGGGCGAATGCTTTCATGGTCCGAGTGCATCCATTGGCTGCAGGCTCATACCGGGTTGTCCGCTGATCAGGTGGTTGCGACATTGCGACCAGCATCTCCACGGCTCATCATGACTCGGATGTTAAACAATTTGAAGGGGATACACTGTCGACGACAGTCTTGGGAGTTGGCCTTACGAGTTCAGCAGAGACTCGTGGCTCTCAACCCGGCGGACTATGGCGCCCAGTTCGATTTAGGTCGCCTGGCGCTGCAGAGAAATGTTCCAGGATTGGCCTATGAGGCATTCAAAAACTGTGTGGGCCACTCGCTCCAGAAAAATCCTCAGCAACTCCAGCAACTCCTTCGCGAAGCCGAGCAGAGAATCGCCACGAGAAATTGAGTGAACCTCCAACCTGTAACAGCTGTTCGCTTTTCTCAGCTGACGAGAGTGTCGAACAGATTGCGTCGAAAAGTGACGGCACTCATCATCTTTATGGATTGACGGCCTGTCGGTTTTCCGTAAGTAGTATTGCCGTAGCTGTTTGCGTGAAAATGTCCAGTTATGTATGCGTTGAATTGTTAACGACGGACGCTTGACGTAAGTCATTGTGGCACGGCGATCTATTGACCCTGCGGGTGCCCGTGACTAGGATTTTGGGTAGGAAGGTCGGCTCTGAGCCTTGACAGACTCTCCCGCTGGTTCCTTCCACCATGCTCACGGAGACCGTATTTGATCAGAATGAATCCGATCGCGGCTCACAAACGGTGGGTATTTTTGGAGTAAACCGATGTTGGTCTTGTCACGCAAAAAAAATGAAAGCATCGTGATCGACGATCAAATCAAGATCACCGTTGTTGAGATCCGTGGCGACAAGGTTCGATTGGGAATCGAAGCACCGCGCGAGGTGCCCGTTCATCGGAGCGAAGTTTATGAGGCGATCCATACGATGAAAGATGCTCAGGGCGGGGCATCCGACACACAGACCGAAGTACCCTCTTCGGAGACGTAAGCCCGCGCTACCGAGTCGTCCTCATCTCTCCTCGAATCGACCCATTTGCTGCCGCACCTTCTTCGTGCTCATCGATCAGGACAGCCTGCCTTGTTGTCCACAGACAGTCTTGACGGATTCGCTCCCGTCGATACCCTATGCACTTCGGCCCCATCGTCTAGCCCGGCCCAGGACATTGGATTTTCAGTCCAAGAACAGGGGTTCAAATCCCCTTGGGGTCACTTGAATGTCCGAGTCACGTGAACACGTGTCTCGGATTTTTTTGTGCACACTCGCTCAATATGGTGACGCAGGCGGTTCGTCAGACAGTCGAGCCTGAGTGTTGCTTTGCCAACGAGGAACCGTTTCATGGAGATGACAGGATGCAGTCCGCAGACTATTGGCAGCAGTTGTTTGAAGGTTGGCCACCGAGCTTCCCGACGAAGGGGATCGTCGTCACGACCTATCAAGAGTCAATTCAGTTTGTGAGGTTCATGATCAGCGACGGCATGATCGTACTCGAGCGGGACAAGCCGGATAGCAGCGATGCCCGTAAAGTGGTGATCCCGTTCGCCAGTGTTGCTGCGTTGAAGATCACGGATACGTTCGAACTCGAGCGGTTCCAGGAACTCGGATTCCGATCAGTGAATCAGGATTAGTGCCACGGGCATATTGGTGCAGCGACGCGACACTGAGTTTTCCGGCGCAGTCGATCAGCGGTAGAGCTGCACGCGTTGCAGCTGTCCGCCCACCATCATCCGCTTGGGTGGGGGGGGATCGCTTAGTGGCGTTGAGGTGACCGCCGTCTGCTCAGTGGTGGTCTCAGGGCGTTCCAGTCGGGTCAGACGCGGTCGAAACACGACCATCAGCAGCAACGGGAGATACCAAAGCAGATAGACTCCCCCTTGCTGGGGGTACCAGAACTGCGTGCCGACGATCAGGGCCGCTGAATGGGCAATCAAGTGTTCGACCTTCTTAGTCCGTGGCCAGAAGGTCAATGCCGCGAGCATCAGGAAGTACCCGACAATCACGGGAATGCGGTAGGGGGAACCATATTCGCCCTCATCCCAGAATCCTTCAACCTGATCCCCGCCTTCGAAGGCCAGCACGGGAAGTCGGATCGTGCCGATTGTCTGCCGCCAGAAAGAGTCGGGATCCGCTGAAGTGAGAAGAGAGCTGGTCAGAAGTGCAGCGAACACGACCGTCACGGCCAGGAAGAACCGGCTGCCTTCTTTTCGTCCGTAAAACACGCACCACATGGGAACGAGAAACAGCGGAAAGAATAGAGCCCCACAGGCCATTCCCATAAGCGATCCGGAGACGAATGGCATTCGATAGGCCACAATCGCCCAGACAATCAGCGCAGCTGGCAGGACATGGTTGAACTCGCCGACGTCGTAGGCCGTGCATGGGAGCAGCGAGTAGAGGGTTGCCATGGCGAGTCCGAGTTGCAAGTCGCCGAACAGATTCCGTCCAGCGAACAGTAAGCCCACGATCACCGCGAGATGAGCCGTCATCGCCATTATGCGGGGTGCCAGATGATCGAACATCACTTTGATGGGCGCCCCCAACAGAGCCGGCGTCGGTCCCGCTTCGACTTCGACGGGCGGTTGCACGATCACTTCTGCTTCGGTCCTGTCCGTGCGGTTGATGAGATCGTCCGCACGCTGCAGGGTGTGTTCAGTAGACTCGGGCAATGGCACAGAGACCGCTTGCATGCTCAGCAGGACAAAGGCAGCAGCGCAAAGAAACCCCATGCCTGCGGGATTGAGATTCTGAGTGGTATGCGGCCGTCGGACGAAGAAACTGTCGAACAGCAGCCGGAACAGAAAGATGCCACTCACCACGAACAGCCAGCCGAACCCGAGCATCCGCCGGTCTTCCGACTGGACCAGCAACAGCCCAGGTGACGTGCACAACAGGAGCGCCAAGTCGATATTCCGCAGAGACCACACGCGGTGGAATCGGAAGAACACGGCGAGAATCAGCAGCAACGAAAGATAGAACCACGTGGTCGGACCCACGTAGTACCCGTGAGGGGTCAAGTCCATATGTGACAAAGCAGCCTAAGCGTCAGAGGCCGTCCGGTTCGCTTAACAACTGCATCCCGAGTTGGGGCCGCGTATGGCATCCGTGACTCACGCCGCCTGACTGCATACCCACTTTTGCTGCCTCATGCAGCATGTCTCATCGGCCCTGCAACAAAAAGTCCCAACCTGTTGTTGCGCAGCAGTGAAACATCCACTCACAGTCGAAGTCGGCATCTTAACGCGCGATATCCGGTTCCGAAAGCAAATTGTTCACATTTCGACACATGGTGAGCAACTGATGCATCGCTTCGATGGTTCGTATCGGTCATAGGATTGTGGCGAATCACCCAATCCGGCGTTAGAATCGTATGCTGCGTGCTTGACGTTCGGAGACGAACATCTCTGACCAAGAAATGTCGTAATCCTTTTTCTGATAATACCCTACGGTGATTGATGCACGTTTTCGCTATCCATGTCGGGAGACACTCTCCTACTGGTCTTGAGTGGGAGAATTGTGACACGGTTACCGCGTTGAATGACTTGGTCTCTGGGCAAGACGAGTCTGTCCTCTTGACCCAATACGATGTACCAGAAGCGGACTACGTCGTAGGCGCCGACGAGGTGCTGGACGCATATTACGCACACGCACCGCAGCATCGAGATCTCAGTCACTTCCAAGTGGTTAGAGATCGAGATGCTCCAACACTGATCGTCGAATCTGCCGAGTCAGCACTCGCCGATGATTGGACCCGTTTCCCACGACAAGTCGCAGTGCGAATCGCGGGACCGGAATTCGGTGGGTTTATACGGATTCCTCCACAGTTTCTTCAAGCAGATGACGGCGCCGAGAGAGTGTTTCGCGACGTGACTGACCCCGTCTGGGACTGGCTCATCCGTCAAATCGACGCAGATGTGGATGTCAGTTTCGTCCATACGAGAACATTGAACTCTTGCCAGGGCGGCGGTTGGTCTGCGATCCCGCGCTGTTGGCCCGGGAATGAGAAAGAGTGGTTACGGCAGCATCTTCTCCACGGAGAACTGATCGTCGCTGCCGAATCTCCGGCGGATGCGATCGCAGTGCGAGCCGGGCTGCTCCAGATTCACGACTTCCTTCATGAGAGTCATGAGCTTGCACAAAGCGTAGAGGGGGAGGGACGACACGCGAACGGCGACTATTGGCACGCAATCATGCATCGTCGGGAGCCGGATTATGGCAACGCCAAATATTGGTATCGCCGTGTGGGACAGCACCCGTTGTTCAGCGAGCTGGCAACATTCGCTCAAAGTCTTCTCAGAGTGACAGAATTGGAAGGTACAGACACAACCGAATGGCAACAACGGTTGAGGATTCCGACAGGCTGGGACTCCCTCGCCTTTGTTGACCTCTGCGAAGCGGCTGCCGACTCTGAAAATGAAAAGATGCTCAACGCCTTTGCAGGCATCATCCAGTGGAAGGAAATGCAACTGCTGCTGGAGCACACGTGTCGAGACGCCTTGGGGTGGAGTGAAACTCAACGAATGACGTAACAAGAGAACGACCCGTGCAATCTGCCAAGTCGCGTCAGTGAATCGTAGATCCCAAGGGTCAGTCCGTCGGAGAATTGTTCGTCACAACTTCGATACCTCGAATAAGTTACATGAGGCAGTCTCTGGTGGCGGCTTTGAAAATCTTACCCAAACTGGGCAGCAACCTCAGTTGACAGTGAGAGCGCATCGGGGTTTAATCGTGGCTGAACAAGTGACGGTGCCGCGTAGGGACTGTGCATCGTGGCTTATCGATCCTGGTTGATGACAGCGGGCCTCACCCGGCCTTCCCCCAACCTTGTGACCAGCAACATGATCGGACGGGAGACGTCCGGTCGCTGAATCGCACGGCAAGCCGTCACTCGGCCCGGGAGATAACACCGTCGAATTTACACCTGGAAATACTTGGAGGATGTCCGATGAAGAAGTTCGCGAGCCTGATGGCCTGCCTGGTCGTTGCCGGCCTCATGATGGTCAGCGCCCCGCAAGAGGTCAGCGCACGACCGCAGTACATGAAAGCGTTAGGTGGTAAGTACGAGAAGGTTGCGGATGCTGTGAAAGAGAAAAAGTGCGGCATCTGTCACGGCGAAGGTGGCAAAAAAAAGAAGCTGCTGAGTGACTACGGTAAGGCGTTGAAAGAGGCGGTTGGCAAGAAAAATCAGAAGGATGCCGATGTCATTGACGAAGCGTACGACACCGTCGCTGAAATGAAGCCCGAAGGTGGCGACAAGACCTACGGCGAGATGCTCGCAGAAGGTGAACTGCCCGCTCCTCACAAGGCTGAGTAATTCGGAACCAGTCTCGTCACGGCTCATTGAGCCGTGCGACTGGCGGACAGCAAAGGCCACTCCCTCGGGAGTGGCCTTTGTCATGGGTGTCGCCCCTCGTCGAACCGCACATTCAGTAGCTCCAAGATCACGGGCGGAAAGGGGTCAGGCACCAATTCGTTCAATGCCGTGTTCGAGGGTTCGAGGATCTTTCAGGCGAAATGGTGCCTGCCCCCCTCTCAGCACCAAGGGAATGGGAACGACTGGCATTTGAAATGTGCGGCGAATCGAGCATGCACTCGATCCGGTCACACGGGTGGAGCGTCCACCGCTCCGAGTTCTGACTCGAAGTATTCTCGAATCGTATCGGGCGGATAGAGTGCGAACGAAAATTCGCGATCGCTCAGAATTTCGTTCACCGCGAGTTGTCGTTCGACATCATCAAGTTGCCTCCGGATCACCTCACGCTGATCGTCTGCGAGGGCTGCGAGTCGCTCATTGACCTCAGTGAGCCTTTGTTGTCGCGCACGATTCGCAGGACTGCGGCGGCGGCGTTCGCGGCGAGAGAGTCCTTCGGTTCGAGCGGCTTTCTGCTCTGCAATGAGTTCATGCTTCTGGGCGATGAGTGAGTCGGCTTCTGGACCCAGACCATGGCGGTCTGCGTTGAACTGGAGGTCCCGTAATTGATGACGTAGCCGGCGTTCGTCCTCTGCAGTGACTTCATACGGCTGCGACAGTGGCAGGTGGAGTGTCGCTGACATTGTCACGAACGACGGCGGCATGAGGCCAAAGAATCGAGAGATGATCTGATCAGTCATTTCGTCGTACTTGGCACCGCCAATGCCGTGCACGAACAGGTCACTCAAACACAATCGTGCGAAGAGGGTTGTTGTCAACGCGCGCGTGCGAAGGCGGATGCCGCGGGCAGGGAGCTTGTTCAACTCCTCGACAGCGCAACACGCGTCCATCTCCGGTGAGAGCGGCAGTCGCGCAAACTCGTTCGAACCGTCGGAGAGGGTGAGTGTGTGGTCCTGTTGTCGAGCGTACACCGGATGTCGGACATATTCGCCGCGACGCCAGACCCAGAAGGGGGCTTCGCTCCAGCCGTCACGGGAATCAAGCGCTGGCACTGGATGACTGCGACTACGAACGTGGTTCAACTCGCGGTACTCTTCAAGCACACAGTTATGACACGCCGCGAACCGAGGCAGCTGTGCGAGCAGGTGTGACGCAAACCATAAGAATGGCTCCGTCTCACACAAACGACTGATGGGCAGTTCAAGGTTCTGCAGTCCCCACCGTCGCTCCTGCCGATGCCTCGCAGCCGTCAGACAATCGACGAGTCGAGGTGATTTGTCGCGTTGAGCGACTGCATCCGGCCACATCTCGTGGAGCAGCAGTGACGAAACGTCGACTCCCATGGTGTGAGCGATGCGCTCTGCAAACGACTCGAACTGTCCCGCATCGAGAACCTCTGCATCCTCCCACGGTTGGACAGGTCGTCGGGCATCGAATGCAACTCGGACGACGGAAAGATCGTCACGCGAACCCGTAGGGACTCGCAGCGTCGTCGAGTCCAGTGTGTCATTGTCGACGACAAGGTTGAGCCCCACGCCATCGGCTGCTCGTGCCATCCGGTCAACGGCGAAGTTCTTGACCCAGACACCGGGATGATACAACGCTGGCTGATGCCCGGAGACGAACAGACGTTGTTTTGAGAGGTCAGCGATCTCCCCTCGCAGGTCAGGCAGAGGAAGGAGTCGCTGCGTGTATTCTTGTGCCGACGTGAGGCACGCCTCACGCGACCAGCGACGCATGTGTGACAGCGGCCGCCCCTGGACGTTGACGTCGTCAGTGCTGAGCAGACGAGCGTTCGTTTCTGCCGATGCTTGCGCCTCATCAAGAGGTGGCACGCATAAGACGCTGCGATCCGTCCGGGGAACCTTGAGGTGCAGCGGAGACCAACTCGGAGTCTCGGTGGAGCCGACGGTCATGGGGGTTCGACTCACTCCGGTGGCCTTGGTTGAACTCGAATGACGAAATCAGAATGACGAAAGAAGCTCGAATGATCAAAATTCGAATGTCAGAGGTCGAACTGAGAATGACTTTTCGCACACGAACACTGTCGTGTGCAGACAACTTTGTGCTTCATACATTCGGATTTCCTTCGTCATTCTGATTTCGACATTCAACATTCTCAGACCATCACTGTCCAGTCGCACACGCGGCCAACTCACGGTCGATGATCTCCTGATAGTGCTTTCGCCGTCGATTCGCGTCGTCGAGTGAGCCGCCAAAGGAGCGTTCTTCTTCCAGATAGATCAACGGCACGGGGAACTCGACGATGTGCATGTTCGCCTTGGCTGCCTGCACCCAAAGCTGCAACGGCATGCCATACCCGAATTCGGTGATCTCCAACTGCTGCAGGGCTTCAGTGCGATACGCTTTGAAGCCGCAGAAGGTGTCGGTCAGCTCGAGACCAAGCCGATTGTTGAGTTGCTCAGTAATTTCGACATTGATGCGGCGGCGGTCCTCGGGGGGGACGCTGTCGCCGTCGAAGATCTGCATGTAACGACTCCCGGAGACCATGTCGACACGTTCACCACTTGCTGGCGAGAGCTGTGCGACCATCTCGCGAATCATGTGCGGCT
>JAJDEJ010000348.1 GCA_029259815.1 Planctomycetaceae bacterium
GATTTCCAAATCCGTCCATTCCTTGGTCCCTTGCTCGTCATCACCGTTTTGAAGGTATGTCTGGACGGACTTGGAAGTCCGTCCTACGGAGTGTGTGTCCGCTCTACAAAAACTGACACCCTCTCCGCGTGATGAGCGGAATGCTCAGACCGTGTCCACCTACTCTTCATCACACAAACTCCATCCAGTCGTCACGCGGAGCGTGACGACCACACTACTGCGGTGGTGTACGGGCGATGACGTAGGCGAACAAGTCCCGCAGATCCGCGTCGGACAGTTTTTCGACGACGCCGTCCGGCATGATCGACTTGTCCATCGCTTGCAGGATGTCGATGTCGTCACGGTTCACGAGGGTTGTCTCGTTGTTTGCTCCGCGTAGGGTGACAGTGGTGGGCGTTTGGGCATCGATCAGCCCCGTCAATACGCGTCCATCGATGGTCAGAATTTGATACTGCGTGAACTCTTCACGAATCGCTGCAGACGGGTCGACGATCGCCAGCAGCAGGAAATCAAGGTTCGTTCGTTCATATCCGGTCAAGTTTGGTCCCGTTTTGCCACCTTCGTCGAATAGCGTGTGACAGACGCCACAGTGCTTCTTGAACAGTTCACGGCCATGATGCGGATCGGTCGTGCGTTGCTCCGTCGCTGTCAACAGTCCACCTATTAAGGTCCGCAAACGTTCGACCTGTTCCTGTTTCTCTTCGGGTGTCGAGCGTGTCTTGCCCCAAAGTTTGTCGAGCGTGGCCTGAACTTCCGAGTCGTCATGCAAGCGCATCTGTTGAACGATATCGAGCGGCACTGTGTCTCGTTTGATCCGACGGGACGTCAGCTCTTCAAGCAGTTGCTTGGTCCAAGTCACACGGCTGGCGAGCACACGTTGAGCCGTCGATCGCAGTCCATGCTCAGCCGGAAGAGTCGACTGAAAACGACTACAAATCGTCTGCCCGATTTTCGGGTCATCGTAGTTCATGAGCGCTTGCATCGCGGCGCGCTTGACGGCTGACGACTTCGATGAGGCAATGAGCCCCAGCAGAGGTGAGACGACTTGCGACTTGTCGATCTGACCAAGAATCTCGATGTACGACAGGCGCAGCGGCGTGTCAGCCGACTCGTCACGCACGACCTTCAGCGCACTCTCCACGGCGTCGTCCTTGCCAAGCCGCAGCGCGAGTGCGAGATCGGATGTCCCCAGTGTCTTCTGATACTCTTCAAGTGCAGTCGCCAATGACTCCGGTAGACCAGTGATCTCCCGTCCCTGATAGGCTTCGAGAAATCCGTTCATCAGCAACTTCGTGTTCTCGGCGGAGGGTGAGAGTTCGAGCAGACGGGCACATGCCTGGAGCGGTGCGATCCCCACGTCTGAGTCTGCGTCACTCGACGGTGCGACTGAGTCCTCCATCGCAAACCTTTGCATCAACCTTGGCAGGATGCTTTCCTTGACGAGCGGCACACTCCAGAACTCGTCGTTTTCAAACATCGTCAACACGGCGGCTCGCGAGACTGCAGGAGACTGAGCCTCCGGAAGAACAACGCCGACCTGCGGATCCGCACGCTCGCCGCAGTGTGCCTCCAAAGCCCACCACAGCAGCAACGGCTGATGAATGTCCGCCAGGTCTTCGTCTCGCCCTAACAACTCGCGAATGATGGGCAGTGCATACGGCGTGTCGAATCGTTTGGCCGACGATGCGAGTTGTGTCCGGACCTGCACGTACGGTTCAGTCTCTGCCAACTCAGTGAGTTCTCGCCCGAGAGCATCGTTCAGACGACGATGATCTCCCAGCAGACGGACCGTCCACCGACGGACATGCTCGTCTTCGTGATCAAGCAAACGTGATGCGAGATCGAAACCGAATCGCCCTGCCAGGTGAATCGTCCACAATGCTTCCAATGATCGACCATCCTGCGCATTCATGACAATGTCCATCAGCCGCCCAACGGTCGCCTCCGCTTGCGGCTTAGCACCACCGGACGACGTCGCCTCCGTGCGAAACGATGAATCCAGTCTTTCACCCAGCACCCGCACGGCAGTTTGTCGCCAGAACTTGTTGTGGTGCGAAAAGAGTTCGATCAATTCAGAATCGCTCATCTTCGCGAGGTCTTTCGGCACCCACGGCGTCTGTTCAGTCGAATCCGGCATCTCGACATTGCCCAATCGGTAGATGCGTCCACTCGTCTTGTGCCAGTTGTCACGTGGGTCGACGTGCGTGAGTCGGGTGTCGTACCAGTCGGCGATGTAGACAGCGCCATCCGGTCCGACTTCGACGCAGACAGGACGGAACCAATGATCGGGCGTCGTGACGACTGCGGGGCGGTCAATCGTGCGATAGGTCGAGGTGTCCTGAATCATCTCGCTCGCCCACACTCGATTATGGAGAGCGTTCGCGGCGATGACGTCTCCATGAAACATTTTCGGGAGCGAGCCACCTTCGTAAATGACGAACGTTTGGGGGAAGCGGTCCTTGTCACCTTCGTGTCGCATGTGATGGAAGTAGCCGAAGGCGTACGGGTTGGTCAGCGGTCCATGCTTGCCCCAGTTCTTCTCGCCATATGAACCCTGCGGGTAATACATGCCTCGCGTGTTGCCGTGGTTTGTGCCGGAGAAGACGCGGCCTTTGCCATCGATCTCGGACGAGAACGTATTACCACCGCCTTCGGCGAAGATCTCAAACACCTTCAGGTCCGGGTGATACCGCCAGATGTTCTGTCCCTCCCAGCGGACGTTCTTTGTCACAGCAGAGGAGACGTTGCCGGTCGTTGTCGAACCGTTCGCACCGTAGAGCCAACCGTCTGGTCCCCAGCGCAAACTGTTCGCGACGGAGTGAGTGTCCTCGATGCCGAAGCCTGACAGATGCACCACCGGGTCACCGTCCGGCACGTCATCGCGATTCGCATCCGGGTAGAACATCAGATAGGGCGGATTCAACACCCAGATGCCGTGGCAGTTGAGAGTTCCGGGTCGCGGACCCGGTCCGGTCACGACGGCGGAGACGATGTTGAGACCGGTCAAAACATCGGTATGAGTGTCGTACGTGCCGTCGCCGGTGGTGTCATCATAAACCGTGATCTTGTCCTTGCCTCGCACATGATTCGGCGGCGCGGGCGGGACTTTGTCGAACACGGCCCTGAGGTGTTGATCGTAGCGAATGACCTTCAGTCCCTCGGGAAAGGGGTACTGCCGGTACTGTACGACCCACAATCGGCCTCGGTCGTCGAAGTGCATGAACAACGGCTGCTCAACCGTTGGCTCGGCGGAGACGAGTTCGATCTTCAGACCGTCCGCGACCTCAAACAGTTTGACGGCCTCTTCCGCAGGCGTGGGATCGCTGTCGTCACCGACCTCTCCACGACCGGGAAATGTCTTGAGCACTCGCTCAACTTCCTCATTGCCAGCAACGTTTTCAGGGAGCACGTCTCGGGATTTACGTGGAGGCGTGCCGTCATCTGCCAGACTGGTTTGGACGGAGATCATCGCAGCCGCCAGGAGGACAGCAGTGAACAGCAAAGCTATTGCGGATCGTACGTTCACGGTCACGGACCTTTGTGGACACAGAAGTCAGGAGGGACCCCCATCGTAGCAACCACACTGGCCTGACTACACGGGATGAATGCAACCCACGAAAAAAAGCCCGACATTGGGATGATGCCGGGCTTCAGTGACTTTGAATCGATGGAGAGGATCGCTTATCCCCCCTGACTTGCACTTGTCACAGACGCGACAATTTCTCCGACAGCCATGAAGGTAATCGGCTCCGGACGACCAGCGACGGTGACAGTGAACTCTTCCTCGAAGTGACCAGTCGCTTCAGGCGGTGTAAAACTGAGTTGGAGGACATGCACAGTCTTGACGTCCTTGGTCATTACGACCTTAAAGCACTCCAAGTCTGACTCACACTCGATGAATTCGATGGCGAAGGGTTTCTTGCCCTTGATGACGACCGTATATGTGCGGTCCGATCCCGGGATGATGTTATCTCCCAAGAGCAAGGTGCCAGGCGAAACAACGATATCCGGTTCCACCTTCGCCTCGATCAGCACAGGCACCATCGGGTTGGCCGCATCGTCTGTCAATAGGTTGATCTTGTCGCGAATGACGCCCACGGGGGCGGAGGGTTTGACCTGCACGATGAGTTCGTAATTGATGACTGAGGCACCATTGAAGCCGGCTGAGCGTTGTACCTCCCGGACTTCCGCTTCGAGGTAGTCGCTGTTGACCTGAACGCTTTGGACATGCCAGTCCGTTCGCCCCGAGTAAGAGACCCGCACGGTTCGCCTCGCTCCCGCTCCTGCGTCAACTGCCCCGAAGTCAACGTTCCCCGGTTCGACGACGATGTCTTGCCGGATGTACGCTGAGATAGGCACTCGAACGGACTTGGAGGTTGTCGCGCCGTTGGCATCGGTGAATGCCAGCGAGACATCCACATTTGAATTCTTCTGCTGTTTGAATTTGACCGTGTTCATGACGACTTCGATGTAGGCCGTCTCACCGGTCTCCAGAACTTTTTGGGAGGGTTTCGCGGCTGTGCAGCCACAGGTCGTGCCCACATTGAGGATGCGGACCTGCTCCTTGTAGATGTTCTTGACTTCGATTTGATATCGAGTGTCCGAGCCGCTGGCGACGTTGCCGAAATCGACCTTGAGTTCAGAGAACATCTTTTGCGCCCAATCAAGCTGTTGGGCGAACACAGGAGACGACATCCCCACGAGAAGCAGGCTGGCTGCGAGAAGTTGGGGGGAAACATGGATGCGCATCAGAACCTCCGCTGTCAGAGCTGCGATGAGAGAAGATCGCAAGCCTGACACATTTTAGGCTGTCTTTGATAATTCCGTCCAGACGTGGTCTTCGCCCTGACCAACTCCTTTGCTATTCGTCTGACATCCCGAAAACGAGGTTCACGAAGGTCGGTCGGCCACTCTGCAGGCTCACGACCCGACCTCGCGACGACTCGGAGTGACGCCCATCGAACAGTTCCTGACGTTAAGGTCTTCACTCAAGTATGCCCATGATTTCCCATTGTGTCGAGATGAATTCGTCATATCCTCTGTCGCCCCTTGAGATTGGCTCGAAACAGCCCTCAGACGCTTCGTGACCACCTGTGGCTTCGCAATGAGTGCCTCTTCACTGAGTTGCAATCACACCCCCAATCGCAACATCGGTCCGTCCCTTTCTGACTATTTCACCTGTTTGATACGATAAGTTCTCCGCGATTTCTCATAATCTCTCAGTCTCGAGGCATCGCCCCTTGGCCTGCGACTGCACTGACCGGAAACATCCATGACTCAAACTGCCCGCTCACACATGATCTTGACAGAAAGTCGTCTCTTCTCTGCCATCGTGATTGTCGTTTGGCTGATGATCGCTGCCAACATCAGTAACGCTCAAGACAGTGATGCGCCGGCTCCCACTGCAGACGCCCCAGCAGATGACACAACCCAGCCGGACGAAGCGTCAACAAAGAACCCGTTCCCGGGTCAGGGTCCGGCTCCCAGTCTGGACGGCGGGACCGAATGGCTGAACACATCACACGAAATCAGCATGCGCGAATTGCGAGGCAAGGTCGTGCTGCTCGACTTCTGGACTTACTGCTGCATCAACTGCATTCATGTGCTCCCCGATCTCAAGTTCCTGGAGCAGAAGTATCCCAACGAACTCGTTGTCATCGGCGTGCACTCCTACAAATTCGAGAACGAGAAGGAGGCTGCGAATATCCGGCAAGCGATTCTGCGCTACGAGATCGAACATCCGGTCGTCAACGACTCGCAGAGAATCATTTCCCGAAAGTTCGGCATGCGAAGTTGGCCGACTTTAATGGTGATCGACCCCGAAGGACAATTCGTCGGTAAGGTCTCCGGCGAAGGACATCGCCAGTTACTCGACAAAGTCGTCAGCGAGATGATCGCCTTTCATCGCAAGAAGGGCACGCTCAATGAGGAGCCACTGAAGTTCGACCTCGAACGGGAAGCCTTCGAGCCGCAACCGCTCAAGTTCCCCGGCAAGGTGCTGGCTGACCAGGCCTCGAATCGATTGTTCATCTCTGACAGCAATCATAACCGCATCGTCGTGACTTCACTCGACGGTCAGTTGCTCGATGTCATCGGCACTAGCGAGATCGGCGCGGCTGACGGAGCCTATGACGTCGCTCAGTTCGATCATCCGCAAGGCATGGCCCTGGATGGTGACACGCTGTACGTCGCAGACACCGAGAATCATCTGCTGCGGACAATCAATCTTACAGACAAGACGGTCAGCACATTGTCAGGCACGGGCGAACAGGACCGGACACGCGGAACCGGTGGTCCATTAGAAACAACCGCACTTAACAGCCCCTGGGCGCTGTCGTTGAATGAAGGCACACTGTATATCGCCATGGCGGGTCCGCACCAGTTGTGGTCGCATCAACTTGGTAGCGACAAGATCGAAGTGTTCGCAGGCAACGGTCGCGAACATATCGCAGATGGCCCGCGGATGGCCTCCGAACTCGCACAGCCATCGGGGATCGATCACGACGGCGAGGCACTCTACTGGGTCGACAGCGAAGGCTCTGCGGTCCGTCGCATGCCCTTTGCCGGAGACAACGTCGTCACCACGATCGCCGGTCCCCACGATGTCGCCAGCGCCCTGTTTGATTTTGGCGATATTGATGGCAAGGGAGACGGCGTGAGGTTGCAACATCCGCTGGGCATCGTGCATCACGACGGCATGCTCTACGTCGCTGACACTTATAACCACAAGATTAAGAGTGTCGATCCATCGACAGGTGAAACGACCACTTGGCTCGGCACGGGCGAATCGGGCGACAGTCTTGACCCCGTGCAACTCTCTGAGCCCGCCGGACTCTCGATCGCCGGCGGACGCTTGTTCATCGCCGACACCAACAATCATCGAGTTCTCGCGGTCGACCTCGCGACCAAAGCGGCCCAGGTGTTCCCCATCGAGGGACTCACACCGCCTGCCACCCACGAATAGTCCTGTGAGAATCACCCATCGCTTGCGGATTGGCACGAAACCTTCACTGTCGTGCTTATCCGCAAGCGTTTTTCTTCGACTTTGATGAAACGCCGAGGAACATCTCGACATGATGGAACAGCGGTTGAGTGTCGTTGCCCTGGGCGTCAATGACCTGGCAAGGTCACGCGAGTTCTACGAGTCGGGACTTGGATGGTCTGTCGCCGGTGGGACCAATGAGAACATCGTGTTCTTTCAACTCGGTGGCATCGTCCTCGGTTTGTACCCTGAAGATCTGCTCGCGGAGGACGCGACCATCAAAAATGATCGCTCCGGGAGTTTCCGAGGCGTCACGCTGGCCTACAACACCCGTGCCAAAGCGGACGTGGACACAGTCATTCAATTTGCGAAAAATGCCGGCGGACGCATCGTGAAGCCGGGTCAGGAAGTCTTCTGGGGCGGATACTCAGGATACTTCGCAGACCCGGACGAACACCTGTGGGAGGTCGCGTGGAATCCGTACTGGGGACTGAATGACGCGGGGGAACTCCTCCTGCCTGACGTCGAGGAATGAGGACTTCAATTGGGGACTCGCGTGCTCTCAACGATCTGCTGAATGATCCCCGCCGCCCGAATCCGCTGGTTTTCGCGAATCATCCCACGACAGACGACACGGTGTGCAAGCACCGGGACGGCGAGCGTTTTGATGTCGTCCGGGATCACGAAATCTCGACCTTCGACCGAAGCGAGACTTTGAGCGGCTCGGTAGAAAGTGAGCGCTCCGCGTGTGCTGACTCCAAGGACCAGTTCATCGTGTGAGCGTGTGGCATGCACGAGGTCGAGCAGGTAGTCGTTGAGGCTGTCATCAACCCGCACCTCACGCGCTGCCTGCTGGAGTGTCCGCAGTTGCTCGCTTGTGAGCACCGATGCAAGTTTGTCGACCGGCTCTCCGCTGCGGTGCTGCTTCAATACTTCCCCTTCAACCTGGCGTGAGGGATAGCCAATGTCGATCCGAAGCATGAACCGGTCCAGTTGGTTTTCAGGCAGAGGATAGGTCCCTTCAAACTCAAACGGGTTTTGTGTCGCCAACACAAAGAAGGGCTGGTCGAGCTGATAGGTTTGCCCGTCAATGGAAACCTGATGCTCATTCATCGCCTCGAGTAAAGCCGACTGCGTGCGTGGTGTGGTGCGATTGATCTCGTCGGCGAGTAAGACATTGGTGAACAACGGCCCCCTGCGAAATTCGAACTCCCCTTTGTTGGGGAGGAAGACGCTGGACCCGATGATGTCACTCGGAAGCATGTCGGGCGTGCACTGCAGGCGGGTGAAGACGCAGTTGAGACTCTGTGCGATGGCTTTGGCAAGCGACGTTTTGCCGACGCCGGGAGCATCTTCAATGAGCAGGTGCCCCTCTCCGAGCAGCGCCACGACTGCCAGACGGATCACGTGCGGCTTCCCCAGAATGGCCCGACCGATGTTCTCTTCCAGAGTCTGAATCAGATTCCCGGTCTCAATCGCTGTGGACACAACCTTTTCCTTTCTCCCGCTGACGCATCAACGGCAGTCGACTGGTAACGATCACGGCTTGAGGAAAGCAGCAATTATACGGCAACGAGCCTGGAGATACAGTTCGCCGCCGATCTCACTCTGCGAATTGCTTGTGTCTAGCACCAAATTCGCATTGGCTCGTGAGACGACCGACACAACTTCGACATTGACCATCAGGGAGAGTCGGTTAGAATCAGGGTTCGAGTTCCGCTTGTCTTTCCTGCCCTCTGGCGGGCCAACTGAGTGGACATGCTCATTCCGTCTCAGGTCACCGCTTGCCTGTGACGACATCTTCTCACAATGGATGGTCAGTCTCTGCGCCGAATTCATCGCTGCGGCGTTGATGTCTCGCAGTGTCCTTTCCATCAAATGCTTGTCCTGGAGCGTCTGAATCATGGCCCCTGCATCCAAAGATCTGTTTGACGAAAGCACGATGAGCTTCGGCGAGCACCTCGAAGTGCTGCGAGTTCATCTGTGGAAGGCCCTCATTGGCGTCATGATCGGCATCGTGTTCGCACTGTTTCAGGGGTCAGCCATCATTGGCATCGTCCGTGGTCCCATCGACAAAGCGTTGAAGGCCTATGGACAGACCGCTGAAGACGATGCCCAAGTACTCGAGGATATCGACTTCTGGGAGAGGACGAAGTCATGGCTGGGTGAGCAGTTTTCGTGGGATGCCCTCCGCAGTGAAGACGTCCCATCCGAGGAGGAGCCAGACGCAGATGGTCTTTCACAACCGGAGACATCCGACACGATTCGGGTTGCCATCAACGCGGGAGATTTGGGAGATGCCTTACATCAGGTTGATCCGGATGCTTACCCGGTCCCCAAAGAAGAGGCACGGAGGGTTTCCGTCGAGCTGCCAATCTCAGCACCCGAGTTTCGTCAATTCAAGATTGTGGCCGAGCGTTCCAACAATGTTGTGGCCCTGAACGTCCAAGAGCCGTTTCTGACATACCTCAAAGTCTCCATGATCTCGGGACTCGTGCTGGCCAGTCCCTGGGTGTTCTATCAGACGTGGCTGTTTGTCGCTGCAGGTCTGTTTCCTCATGAACGGAAATACGTCTATCTGTATGGGACGATGAGCATGGTCCTGTTCATCGTGGGAGTCTTGTTTTGCTTTTATCTGGTGTTCCCGTTCGTGCTGCGATTTCTGCTCGGCTTCAACGAGATGCTGAAGATTCAACCGCAGATCCGCCTGTCCGAGTGGATCAGTTTTGCGGTGACGTTACCTCTGCTGTTCGGAGTGAGCTTTCAGTTGCCGCTGGTCATGCTGTTCATGGAACGTCTGAGCATTTTCGAGGCCGGCGACTACCGCGAGAAACGCCGCATGGCCGTTCTGGTGATCGCCATCCTCTCGATGTTCCTGACACCAGCCGACCCTGTCAGCATGCTGATGATGATGATCCCGCTGGTCCTGCTCTACGAACTGGGCATTTGGTTGTGCCAGATGTCGCCGCCCAAGAGCCCATTCGAAACTGGCACCGCCTGACAAACGTAGGGGCCGTCCGAAAACTGGATGCAAAGAATGTAGTCATCACGCTCCGCGTGATGACACGAGCGAGGAGAGATCGTTGATCGGATCGGCACCTTGAACCATCATCCGCTCATCACGCGGAGAGGCTGTCAGTTTTTACGAGGGGGACGGTAGTCAGGCGGCTTGGGATGCGCTACAGAGAAGAATATGACGACTCACAAAAATACAGAAGGCTTGGCGGTTCGCGTGAAGGGGCCGCAGCG
>JAJDEJ010000349.1 GCA_029259815.1 Planctomycetaceae bacterium
CGCTGCGGCCCCTTCACGCGAACCGCCAAGCCTTCTGTATTTTTGTGAGTCGTCATATTCTTCTCTGTAGCGCATCCCAAGCCGCCTGACTACCGTCCCCCTCGTAAAAACTGACAGCCTCTCCGCGTGATGAGCGGATGAAGTGTCAGTGACGTAGGTCCGGCTCCCGCCGGACGTGATCAAGGGTCGCCGGTCAATCTCGTGTCGCCCGGCGGGAGCCGGGCCTACTCCTGTGCATCATGCAGGGGTATGATTGTGGCGGGAGGGACCAATGCCATCGACGATGACTGCCGAGATGCTTGCTCGTGAAATCACGTTAAGTGACGCACTTCGCGAGGGACGTGAGCACATGTTGACGCCGCAAGATTTGCCGGGACGGTTTGGTCGAGTCGTGACGGACGTCGACCGTGTACTGAAGGCCATTGGGTGTGAAGCCGTGCTCGCAGGCGGTTGGGCTGTCTGGCGTCATGGATATGCGGCCCGGGTGACTCAGGATGTCGATGTGGTGTTGCCTGCGGCGAGAATTGAAGAATTTCGACAAGTCGCAGCGGTCAGCGGCTTTGACGTCCTCCCGCTCGTTGAAGGACGATGGCCCAAAGTCGTGCATCGAGAGACGCAGATCACTGTCGACATCCTGCCCGAAGGCGAGCGTCCCGGCACCCCCTCACGTCTCGCACCAACGACCATCCCGGCACCATCGACGATGGGGGCAGTGAAGTCTTCGTTGTCGTATGTTCCCCTGCCGCAACTGATCGAGTTGAAACTCGCCGCCGGTCGTGCCAAGGACACGGCTGACGTCGTCGAGTTGCTGCGTGCCAATGCTCCGGAAGCCGCCGTGATTCGAGAGCATCTGGCCCGCGTCGAACCTGCATACGTCGCAATGTTCGATCAGCTCGTCTCACAAGCCGATGAACTCGATGAGCGCTGAACGACAGTCGTCGCTGAACTCGCAAGAGTTCAGATGTCGCGTTGACGCTTTGATCGTTCGGCTGAATTCTGGCGAATCCAGCTACGCCTTTCGTCTCAGTCGCTGAACTGGAAGGCGTAGAGGTCGACGTCTTTGAGAACAAAGCGGAGGCGGATGGGTTGGCCGGCGAGGGGGGAGACGTCGCTGCCGTTCTTCCAGGTGACGGTGCGGGCGATCTCGTTGCCGATCTGTTCTCGGGCGTCGGCGAGCGTGTAGCCGGGCAGGGGGGTGCCGTCGGCGTCTTGGAGTTCAACACGCAGGCTGCCGGCGGCTGCAGTTTAGGTCTGTCGTCTTCCCGCAATCCGTTCGCATGACGGCAGAGTGCCGTCAACTCGTCAACATCCGTCCCCAGCCGACGGCTCCGCCGTCGGACGATTACTGGAAATTGGCCATTTGTCGTCATTCGATCGACGGCAAAGCCGTCGGCTTGGGAACTCGTCATTTCAGATTCGATGGACCACTCGCCCGTGCTGCGTCTTCGTTTTGCCCATCTGTTCTGTGGAATTCTACATGCAAACTCACGATGACACCAATGAGACCCAATCAACATCAGTGACGTAGCGTGGGTGAAGCGATAGCGAAACCCACCATCACCGTGGTGGGTTCCACTTCGTGGCACCTACCCTACTAGACTATTCGTTCAAGCGCTTCCAGACGTGCACCCATTGCCCGCTGTTTGGCGTGGTGGCGAATTGCGTCGGTCGAGGTGTGCCGGGCTGAGCAAAGGCGACACGGAAGTCCTCCCCCTTGAGTTCATAGATGCCGAGGCTGGTTTTGCCTTTGTTGGCACCACTGTCGTCCGTGATGTCGATCGTCTTGGGCTCCTGCGACGGATCCAGTTTTTGCACTCCGGTGATGGTGCCGATGTCGGCGAGCGTGACCGTGTACCGATCGCTCTCGATGACCAACTTCCCGTCTTTGAGCTGCTCCTGCGGGATCGCTTGGCCGTCGGCCTCCCCCACGCTCAGCTCCCAAGTCCCTTGGAGTCCATCCTGGATGTCCGACTTGTCCACACCCATCAGTAGAACGGCGACACCCATCAGAAGAATGACCACCAAGCCCGTTGCAAAACCTAATTTCGTCGCATTCATGCCCGTTGCAAAACCACTTCTCATGACATTTCTCCCCAAAAAGGTTTAGATATTTTGACCACGGACACTCAGTACCGTACGGTCGAACGACCAAGATAAGTTGGTGCCTGGCCAGTTGGATTGACCGCAGCCCTCGGAAGGTGGGCCGGTCAACATGCGCTACGACGCTTTCAACGCTGCAAGCATCGACCACTACGAAGGTTCGGAAACCCTCCCGGGAGGAATCCTGTGTCGTGGTAACGACGAAACATAGCTCATAACTTCTAGCTGTTTCTTGACATCGGGATGAACTTCCCAAGTTATCGTGGGTGCGGGTCACGAATTAGTTCATCTGTTATGGCTGTGCCGTCTGTTGAGGTCTACCAGCCCGTTGAAAAACGCCGGTCGCTTGACGGGGGTGCTATTCTGCGGGGCGACGGGAAGCGGTGGCATTGTTCCGCTCGTTGGATTCCTGCACCCGGTTTCGTGGATCAACCGTGGCCCGGACCATGATCGGCTGACCTGGTGACGGCGGAACTACAATCACACGTCGCGTCTGGTTGGGTTGCATCGGAGGCAGACTCAGACTCTTGGTCGTCAGCAACCGACGGCTTTGCAGATCGTGAATCGCGACCGAGACCGTGGTGGCGGGGGACATCGCCAATCCGCGGTTCGTCACCGAGATGGCAATTCCCTGGCCTAACTTTTGAATTTGACCGATCTGGAAATCGACTTTCGGGAGTCCCTGGTTCTGTCGAGGCTGTTGTGCCTGGGCTTCCGACAGACTGGTCACAGCCAGCGTCACACTGAACTGCACTTTCTGAGAAAACGCATCCGATGCGGCGGAATTGGTCTTCACAAAGTTGGCTCATCCCTCACGCTTTGGTTGGGAGACCGAAGTCCGCAAGGGGGAGAGCCAAGGATGGCATCTTACCACGCACCGCGCGAGT
>JAJDEJ010000350.1 GCA_029259815.1 Planctomycetaceae bacterium
GGGGTCAGGCACCTTTTTCTGATTGGAAGTTCTCCTACAACGAAGAGTGCTTGACAGAAAAAGGTGCCTGACCCCCTCCCCCTGTGAACGTTTCACTTCTCTCTCACCGTACAATTTCTTATGACCATCAGTTCCGCTGAACGTAGTGCACGTAAGGATGTCGCTGCGGCCCATCGGCTCGCTGTCCTGCATGGGCTCAACGAGGGAGTCTGGAACCATATCAGCCTGATCAACCCCGATGATCCCGAGACGTTCCTGATCTCTCCCGGGCACACCCATTGGTCGCAGGTGACTGCGAGCAATCTGGCACTCGTGAATGGCAAGGGAGAACTCCTCGCCGGCCTACGCCCGCCCATCATTCCGGGTTGGATCATCCACTACCCCATGCACCAGGCGCGCAAAGACGCCCATTGTGTGATCCATGTGCATGCTCCGTACATCACGGCCATGTCGATCCGGAGTGACATGCGTTTTGAGCCACGGAGTTCGCAGCAAGCGGCGCGATTCCACAACGATGTGGCCTATCACGAGGAGTACGACGGCACGCTCGATGGGGAGGACGAAGGGGAACGCATGGCCGAGTCGCTGGGCAACAAACGTGTGCTCATTCTTCGCAACCATGGTGCTTTGATCGCCACTCACAGCGTGGCGATGGCCTATCTCGATCTCTATCAGTTGGAACGAGCCTGCATGTATCAGCTGCTGGCAACGGCGGGAGGGGGCGAGATGTCCCTCATCCCGGAAGACGTCGCAGCAGCGATGGGTGATCAGGCGAGAGCTGGCAAGCAACTTGAGCATTGGGATGGAATGAAACGCTGGATCGAGGAAATTCAGCCTGACTACGCAGAGTGACAAGGGGGGGTGAAGAGGAATCAAGCGTCACGAGTCGGCTGGGATTCGTGATGGGGCAAAGTCTTCCGTCTCGGTCGAATCTTCGGCTTGTGTCCCTTTTCATTCGACAACTTGCTGGCCAACTTGTCGCGATTCTGCCATGTGGACGCAAAACGCTCGTCGATCTTGAGCGAACCTGCTGATTCCGGTGCCGGGACATCAACGCGCCGATTTCGCCTGTCGATAGTGATCGTACGCCCGATGTCATCGTTGCTCACATCAACGTCCATCCGGCGGTCTCCCCCTCTCGTGCGATCCCCTCAGGAGTCCGTGCCCATGACGTGGTCGGCTGCTCACAATTCTTCGGCTGTCTGTTCTCGACGGCCCAACGCTCTGGCGATCCTTGTCGCGGCAGGTGCATTTACTTTTGTCTACATCAATGTCGATCCCACAACGGCCGGTTCCGATCCTGCGGGTGCTGCAGACTTGCTCGGCAGCGAAGCGTGTCCGCCGGCACCGCCTTTGCCGGAGATGATGACCCAAACGAGTGGTTCTCAAACGATGGCCGCACAGTCCCCCGACGTCTTGACCGGACGCTGGGCCATGCTGATGCAGTCCATGATTCTCGAGAAGGGACAGCAATCGTTCCTGAAAATCGCAGACTATACGGCCACGCTCCACAAACAGGAGAGACTGGGAAACACGTTGGGTGACGTGCAGACCGTCAAAGTCAAACTGCGACACGCGCCATTCAGTGTTTACATGAAGTGGCTCACCTTCGATAAAGGTCGCGAGTTGATCTATGTCGAGGGGGAGAACGACGGCAACTTGCTCGTCCAACCGGGAGGATGGAAGGGCCGGCTGACGGGAACGTTGTCACTCGACCCGGCAGGTCGCATGGCCATGTCCGAGTCGCGTCACCCCCCGTCCGAAGCTGGACTCGTGCGATTGGCCGAGACACTTCTGAGCTACAACCGTAAGAACCTCAAGCTGGGGCAGGGCTGGACGTGTGAGATGCACGACAACCAGAAATTCCAGGGCCGGGACTGCTATCTCTTCATTACAATTTATGACAGCCCGGACATCAGCGAAACCTACCGCAAGTCAGTGCAGTACATCGACAAAGAGCTGTCGCTGCCCATCGTCGTGAAAAACTACACTTGGGATAGCGAAGCCGACCCGGCGAAGATCGACGAGTCATCGCTGATCGAGTCCTACACCTGGACCGACATCCGTATTGAGCAACGTCTGGCCAACGCAGATTTCGATGAGACGAATTCGAGCTACCGTTTCAAGCAGCGGTGAGCCTCACCCTCCCCAATTGGCTTACGTCAGTCGCAGGTGATCGCAGAGGTCTGCGGCTGACATGATGTAACTGATGTAGAACGGACCAAACTCCGCATAGCGGGCGGATGCCTTGTCGAATCGCATGGTGTAGACGATTTCCTTGATGTGCTCTGGTGCGCGGCCCCACAGCGTGACGCCCCACTCCCAGTCATCGAAGCCGGTGGAGGCGGTGATCAACTGAGAGACGCGACCGGCGAACTTGATCCCGCTCGTCGCATGCTCCGCCATCAGGGCTGACCTGCTGCTGAAGGGCTCTTCATACCAGTTGGCGTGCGGGTGACGGATCTTGTTCATCGGGTAGAAGCACGTCACCGGCCAGTCAGGGAAGTCTGGATACAGCCGCTGCTTGTTCATCATGGGCAGTCGTTGCTCGTAGGCCTTCAACTTTGCGCTATATGACGGGTCATCAGAAGATGTCCCTTCTCGTTGCAGGCGCTCTGCATACTGCTCGATCGTCGGTACATACTCAGAGACTTCACTGATCGATACGAATGAGTAGGTCGGTTCGAGGAATTCGCCCACCGATGACGTGCGAATCGCCTGCACCACCGCGTCGAGCTTGAGCGGGTCCGGATCCATCATCATGACGCCAAAATCGGCCCGATGCCCCGATGTCACCGACACCTGCAGCCGTTCGGGGGCTGATGGTCCATCGGGGTCGAGAATCGAGATCAGGTCTTCACGCCCCGCCAGGAGTGAGACACCCTTCGGGTTGGGACGCAGCCGGTAGTAGAGGTGCAGACAATGCCAGCCCTCTGCCAATTGAATGGTCGGATCAGGCAATGCTTCTTGCGGACGGGTCGGTCGATTCACGTTGCGTAGCTCCTGTCTGACAAGCGGTCCGGTCGACTTAGCGTGACCGTTGCCCAGAGCGTAGCAGGAACCGTTCCCACAATGTAGCGGTGAAGTGCCAATCATTTTCACAATGCAGCAGGTGCGGGGACGTCGAGACAGGTGACGTCTGCGGCTGCCATCTTCCCCCGGAGGCGGTCGTCCAGATGTGGCAGGAACTGCAGGCCAAACGGGCGGTGCAAGGAAGGCCTCAGCCCGGTCGAAAACGTGATTCGTCCGCGTTCATGCTCTGGCAATTGATCAAGGACCGCCTGGACAACAGAGCGTGGTTGCGCCGCACCAATAATCATCACACGACTGCGAGTGAGTTCCCGTACAATGCGCTCGATGAAATCGTGATCAGTTTCGTCCGATGAGTCGGTCTCAGCAAGTTTGCCCCACGATGACTGCGGCAACTCAATCACTTCAAGTTGCTGCGGAGTCCGTGCGCGCAACCTCAAATGCCCCAGCGACAATGCGGTGTTCGCCAGCGACAATGGGTGATGGTCGTAGCCGGCCAGCTGTGAAGCTCGGAAGACGAGCATGTTCGTTTCCAGTCGGAGACCGCCCCGGTTGCTGTATTCAGACTCTCCGTTGACCGAACGTGTCAGTGCTGCCCAATCATCATCCAGCCGGTAGTAATTCAGGCTTTCAGCGCTGGCATGACTCTCGACGAGGGAGTCGTGCGACGGACTCCAGACCGCCAGGGCCTTCACCATGTCATCGGTGATGCCGGGCGAGCGGGCGACGAGGTGATAGCCTCGGGCGTGCTGCGTCTGAGCAGACGTAAAAAGGGCTTGTTCGACCAACATGGTTCACACCTGCTCCATCAGCCATTCCAAGGGCTCGATGATGCCACGCGGTTCGACGTGCAGGGGCATGTGTTGTCTTCTGCCATAGCCATCGACCCCCATCGCGTAGCTGCCGACAATGCCTGCGGCAAAGAACCGGTGCCTGCCGAAGTGACGTTCACAACCTTGCACAAAGCCGGGCATCGTCGCTTTCGCAAAGGCCTGAGGGTCTTCCATCGCCTCGGGACACGAGTCCGCTTTGGTGTAGATGATGGCGATCGGCACACGCGACTTCCGCCACTTCAATGGTCCTTCCCCACGAAACAGATTGGCGAGGTACGAGACGAGCTTCATGGCGAAGATGTCCTCGGTGCGGCCATCATCACGGGCTTGGGCCGAGTCGAAGAGGATGAGCAGTCCGCGCGACTTGCTGATGACAGAACGAATCACCGGATGGGTGTTTTCATGTTCCAGTTCCAGGGCAATCGCTTCACCTGCCAGATCGGGCGTGACGATGTCGACAATGCGTTTCGGCCGTTTGGCCGGTGCGACTTCGCAATGCACCCATCGCCACTGATCGGCTTCGGACGGCGTCTTCTCCGGGAAGCGTTGCTGCTCGAGTGCCCGGATGGTCTCCTGCTGGACTTCGAGGGAGAACGGTCCGTTCGGCAACCCTCGCAGGGAACACGTCCCTTGGGACAGCATGTCCAGCAACATCCCGAGATAGACCGTTTTCCCAGCACCACTGGGGCCAATGACAGACACAAACTGGGGCGGCGTCCCCCGCTCGGTCACAACTTTCGAGACTTCAGCCGGAGCATGACACTCGGGGCAGTACAAGCTCTGCACGGCAAACGATTTTTCGCAGCAGGCGCATGTGAGCTGTGCCGAACGAGCTGACGGCTTGGTCGTGGCGGTCGTCATGGACAAGAACCTCTCGTCTCTGGAGATGGTGCGATTCAATCAGTCGAATTCAGTGGGAGACGGTGGCTCCCGGAGTTGATTGGCAGGCAAGCAGCAGCGGAAACCCAGATTGTCTATCCGACTGAGGAAGGGCTGACCTGTCTTGAACTGACTTGTGGCCTGTGTCTCGAAGTACGTGTCGAACGCGCCGCCCCGAATCTCGGCCAATGGCTGCTCAAACGACACGCGAAGTCCTGATGTTCCCGCATCGTATTGGAACTGGGTGGCGACCCATTCCCAGACATTGCCGATCAATTGGTACACACCGTTGGGCGTGCAGCCTTCGTAGTACTGGTCAACCGGGACCGTATCGCCCGGTCCGCCGACCCATGTGTTTGTCTTCTCGGGTGAGAACGTGTTGCCCCAGGGATATCGGATATTGCGTCCCCGACCATCCTTGCCTGTGCACCAACTCGCAGCGTGCTGCCACTCCAGTGACGTAGGCAGTCGCTTGCCACACCATAATGCGAAGGCACGTGCTTCAAACCAGCTGATGCCCACGATCGGATGCGACTCCTTTCCTCGGCCACATTGGCCGTCACGCCAAAAACGTGGCCCGGAGTATCCGGTCGAGTCGACAAACTGCAGCAGGTTCGGCCAGATCTCTCGCGGCCAATACTCTGTCTGACTGTAACCTCCATCAGCAATGAACCTGGCGAACTGGCGATTCGTGACCGCATGGCGGTCGAGGTAGAACGCGGGCAGAGACGAAGACGCTTCGGAAGCTTCTGCCCCCTCTTCGTGCTTCTCCGGAACGAGAGCCATCTCCTGTTCCATTGAGACCCATGCCAGCGCCTGAACATGACCGTCAAACGCTGTCGTGTTGTGTCGATTCAAGATCAGCCCGTAGCGACTGTTCGTCAGCAGCTCATCGATATCACTTTCTGAGTTGGTCACGCCGTCGCCACGCACGCTCGTTGCGTGTTCGGGGTCGCTGACGGCTGTTCCGTCTGATCGGCTAAAGAATGAGATGAGACTCACAACTTGTCTCCTGATATTGATTTCGTGAGGGTCGCGCTACCTGTTCCGTCGCGCGTGCTGGCTGATTTCACGTTTCATCTGCTGGAATTGAACGGCAGGCGTTTGTGTCGACATGGGAACGCCAAGATCAAACAAGTCCGTGTCCGTGTGCGACGCAGGCGCCTGTTCACTCACTTGAGGGACGGACTCTGCGCTCGCGGGAGACTCGATGAGGGGAAGTTCAATCCCACTCCCTGTCGCCAGACATTCGCGTCGTTCTTCCTCGATGTGGTCCCATGCCTGCGACAACAGTCTGGCATCCTCGGCCATCCGTTTGGTTTCGCGTTCCTTCTGCTGTTCCCACTGCGCCTGTCGTTGTTCGAGTTCGAGCGACTTCGTTTCATACTCGGAAATCTGCTGAGCGGCTGCATCCATGTGGTGAGCGACATTCTGCAGCGTGTCGATCTGAGTGTGCAGGAAGAACTGCATTCGCTCTGAAACGACCGACAAGCGATCCGCGCATCGTTTGACGTCGGGAGCATCCACGTGTCGCTCTGCGACAGGTCCCTCGCTGATGGACGGTGGTTCAAATTGTTCGGGTGACTGATCCATAGTTCATCGGGTTTCGTCGAAAGTCACTAGAAGCGGATTCAAAACTTGTCAGAGGGGTGGCCGGGTCTGACCAACGGGAAGGCCCGGTCCGGCGATTGCAGGGCCATCCGCTTCGCTCCTGACCCTGCCACCCTCATTTGAAATCGTTTTGAAAATGCTTCTGAGTGTTACTGAGAAAGTTCGTCCCTTCATCACGCGGGGGAAAGTCGATCTTGCCTTAGTCGGTGTCGAGCTGTCGTCCCTCGAGCTTCCGCCAGAGTTTGCCCATCCGGTCCGAGAACGAAGGGGCGTGGACCTGCCTTGGCTCGGTCTCATGAATCTCACGCAAGTGCTCACGGAACGCACGAATCCGGAGATCGGCACTATCAGCACTGACATCGCCTCGTTGTTGCTGTGACTCAATGTTTTCCTGCTGTTTCGACAACTCGCTCTTTGCTCGGGCGATCGTCGCTTTTTCCTGCGCGAGAACAAGCCGCTCCTCACGCAGTGTCTCATCAACAATGGCGGCGACTCGCTGCTCCACATCCGTCACCTGAGACTCTGCCAACTGCGTCTGCAACTGGCTGCGGTCCTGCTCGAGTTCCAGAAACTTGCCTTTGAGCAGTGAGTACTCTTCTCGTACCTGTTGCAACAACTCATCACGAGCCGTGCTTGATGGCCCGGCATCAGAGCCCGACGCCAGATTCTGTTCTGCACGGTCACGCTCTTGTGTCAGTTCGTCGACAGATTGTGTGAGCCGATCACGCTCAGCGTGCCACTCCTCCTGCCAGTGACTGACTCGCCGTTCGACCTCCCCAATCCACGTCTCCATCTGCTCCCGCTCTTCGTCCACTGCTTCGACGGCGTCTTCCGATGCGCGCAGCAGGTCAGAGAGTGTCGAGATCTGTTCGTCCTTCTCTTCGAGTTCGACGAGCAGTTGCTCAAGTCGACCGACCAGCGTCTCGGCTTCGTCCCGGCTAATCGTGTCGACGGCCGATTGATCGGTGACGTCCGTCATCGGGAGACATTCCAACGCACTCAGACGCGCGTCTCGCTCAGCCAACTCGGCTCTCAGGAACTCCAGTTCCGCCTGCAGAAGTTCGGTCGTGTCGTCGGCGAATGTCTCTCGGTCGTACGCGGAGACCGCCGAGGAGGGCTGCTCGACAGAGTCAAAGGGGTCGTTCTCGTCCGTGCTGTCCCACGGATCGAAGTCTCGGTTCCACTCAGGGGGCGACGAATTGACTTGAACTGCTGCCGTATCCTCTGCAAGGGGGATCGTTTGTTCGATGGGTTCGCTTAATGTCGTATTGGTCTGTGGTTCCGAGTCGATGGCCTCGATTTGACCGGGTGAGTGATCCTCCGTCTCAATTACAACCTCAGCAGGCGGACTGACGGCGACGGCTTCGAATTGAGGTATCGCCCTGACGGCCACCCCTTTGACTGCGATCTGATAGTCAGCAATCCGTATCTCGGCCCCAGGCTGGACATACATCTCTTCATCAACACGACCCCCATCGACGAATGTTCCACCGTCCGAGCTCCAGTCTCGAATCTTGATGCCGATCTCGTCGGCCTCCATCGAGCAGTGCATGCCGGCAACCGTATGGCCATCGAGGCGCAGACCGCATGCCGCGCTGCTCCCCACGATCAGGACATGACCGGGCTTCAGTTCGTGCTGGAAGACGGCCCCGTCAGGACGAAAGACCTCCAGGCTCATCAGGATCGTTTGAGAGTTGTCAGTTGCAGGAGACATAATAGATGGTGGATTCTTTGGATTCAGGAAGCACAGGTAGACAGTGAAGACACTTCGCTGGGTGCAGCGGGAGGCGGTGCCCCTTCTCCGCTCAGCGATTGTTCGACTGCTTTCAAACAGTCTTCAGATGTATAAGGTCGTGTGAGATAGGCATCACACACGACGGGCGTATGCGCGGGCGTGTCCCGCTCCGTCCGCGACTGGAGGATCCCCACCAATTTGACATCGACACTCTGTGCGGCCAGTTCTTGCTGCATCTGTGCCGCAAAAGTGATCTCTGTGTCAGTCTCTAATGGCAGCATGAGCACATCCGGTCGGTTGCGCTTGAGTAGCAGTCGCACAGCCAATTGGTCTCGGACAATCTTCAGCGACAGTCGATCGGCATGCTCCTGGAGCCCCAGCCGCAATGATCGAGCTGTGTTCGCATTGCCTTCTAAGGTGACGACCTGTGGCACTTTCCCCGTCGACATCCGATCGATCAAGTCTGCCAGACTCAGTCCTTGCAGGACCCGTCGTGTCTCGGTGTAATCGCGTCCCATTTTTGCGGCGAGATCAGAAGCTGTGATCGGGTCGCCAACGCCACTGAGGACCTGCAAGTGCTGAGCCGACAGCCCGGCGCGATCCAGATTCTGTCCACGAATTGCCCGACGTGAGTAATGTGTGCTGTCCTGCTCTTTCGCAAGTTCATGCTCCGGACAATGAAGGGTCGCCTCGACCAACAAGGCGACCAGACTGGAGTCCAACGGCAACTTCCGAAACAAAGGGGACGGCATCCGTCCGGTTTCAAACCGAAAGCTCTTAAGTTCACTCTGGAAACACTTCCACACCAGCATGGCTGCCTGGTGCCGCAGCACTTGCCTGAGCAGACGCGGGTCGAGCACCTTCCTGTCCAGCAGCTCAACCAGCCCGTCCACTTCTGAGCAAAGTTTTCCGCCCACGGTCAGATTCAGAACGGGAGCAATGTCTCGAAGTGACTCGGGCAGTGTCTTGGCGATCTCGCTGGAGTCGATGCCTGTACCGGTGACCGCCTGCAGACGGCCTTCGTCGATGTAGAACCAGATCCGCGCCGAACCTGCCTGCACTTCGAGAACGCCGCTCTTCGTACCGTTATTCACGAAGTCCAGTACCTCCCGCAGCGAAAATGTGTGAAACGTCCCGGCGAAGTCCGCCTCTTCCAACGCATTGATGACCTCGGGAACTGCGGTGCCGTTGGCTTGCGACTGCACGATCAGCCGGCCTGTGTCGAGTGCGTTGGCAACCGTCGTGATCAGCAGGTCTTCGGTGTAAGGCTTCGGCAGCATGTCAACCACGTTCGGTGAGTCGGCATACTCAACATACGCCTTCTTACGCAGGGTCGAACTGATCACCACTGGCGTTTGCTGCACCTCAGGAATTGTGAGCAACTTCTGACAGACCTCGAAGCCCGTCGTGCCTGGAAGTTGATGGTCCAGCAGGATCATGTCGGGCTGCACAGATTGCGCCTGCTCAATTCCTTCTTCCGCGTTGGGAGCAAGGATGACGCGATAGCCCTCTGGGCTGAGTGTATTGTCGACCAGGCGGCGGATCGTCGCGCTATCGTCGATCACCAGGATGGTTGTCTGGCTCATGGCTCAATTATCCTTCGTTAGTCGTCAGTGGAATCATCGCAAGTTGTTTCAAGACGTCTTCGATCGCAGTGGCTGTCACGGGTTTGGCGACAAAGCCATCAGCACCCAGTTGTTGTGCCCGCTCTTGTGTTTCGACCTCGCTCCGAGTCGTCACAATGACGACCGGCTTGCAGGGTTGCCGGTCCTCACGTTTGAGTTCGGTCAGCAGGTCGAACCCGCCGAGACGCGGCATCTCCAAATCGGAGAATACCGCATCGAACGACTCTTCCCGCAGGAGATCGAGTGCCTCCACTCCGTCACTCACTTCGGTGATGTCAAAGCCGTAGGGACGTAGTGTCTGGACCAATCTGCGTCGGGCGCTGAGTGAGTCGTCAGCGACCAGGATCCGTCGCTGTTCCGCCGCGTTTGAACAGTCAGACCTTTGCACATTCACACGACGATCGGCCGTCGTCGCGGTGGACGCCAGCATGGCTCCCGTCTGTTCGAGTCGGTTGCCATCCAGGAGCAGCAAGACCTCACCGGCTCCCGAAAGGCTCACGCCGCTCAAGAGGGGATGTCGCCGCAGTAGCTGTGGCAATGGTCGCACGACGACCTCTTCGGTGCCGAGGATGTCGTCAACAGAGAAGTCCAGTTGATCAAGAGGCCCGCCGTGAGATCCCCGGGGGAGCATGCGATCCGAATCATCGTGACGTCCACGACAGTTTGTCAGTTGCTTGACACTCAAAGTTCGCTGGGAATCGTCGTTCTCCATTCGATGGACCCCCAGGACATCCGCCATCGACAAGAGTGGACGAATTACCAACGGAGCTCCCTCAGGGGAAGGAGACTTTGGATCGGAAGTCGACATGACGAACTGCATGGGCAGGCCGAAGAGTTGTCCGCCGCTGCGAATGATGAGCGAGTGTTCGATGACCGACGGCAGAGGGATGCTGAGCCGGAATGTTGAGCCCCGACCGAGTGCTGAGTCCACATCGATCTGACAATTGCAACGGTCCAAGGCAGCTGCGACCACGTCCATGCCGATCCCTCGCCCGGCCACTTCGTTTGTCTCACTGCGTGTCGAAAACCCCGGATGGAAGATCAGTTGCGTGAGTTCCTGTTCGGAGACTGACCGGTCTGCGGGGAGGAGTCCTCGCTCGTGACCCCGGCGACGGATTGCTTCAAAGTCGAAGCCGCCGCCATCGTCACGAATCTCCAGAATCAGCAGATGAGAGCTGCCGAACGCTTCGAGAGTGATCGTGCCCTCCGCACTCTTACCTGCCTTGACTCGCGCCTCAGGTGACTCGATGCCGTGACCGACAGCATTCCGGACAAGATGCAGCAGCGGCTCGTACAATCGTTCCTGCAGTGACCGTTCCAACCCCGCGTGTTCGCCGATGAACTCGAGTCGCACCTGCTTGTTCTCAATGCGAGCCGCGTCACGGGCAACTCGCTGGAGTCGCTGAAACAGCCCGGACAGCGGGAGTCGTCGCAGTTGGACAAGTTGTTGCCGAAACTGTTGCAGGAACTGCGAAATCGATCGATTCTCATCAGCCATCGATTGCCGAGAGTCTTGCAGGGTGGACGCAATCTCACGCACGTCACTGGTGATCTCCGTGAGATACCTACGAGCCTGCTGGAGCTCTGTGGACTCAGCTTCGGTTCCGGCGACCTGCGGAATCACGCGGCTCAGACCATGCTGATTGGCGAGGGATTCCAACCTCAGCGTACAGCGGCTCAATTCATCGGCAGCTCGGTCAATCTCGATCACTCGCTGATCTCGACGTCTTCGCCACGTCACGAGTTCGACGAGCAGGTCCATCAGCCGGTCGAGCTGTTGGGACTTAACACGAACGGATTCATCACCCGGCTCATCGGATCGATCATGTGAGAAGGAGACCGGGAGGGTGTGACGTGCAGCCTGTGACACGACGGATGTCGGATGAACTTTCGCCCCCTCAGAATCCGCGGGCTGTTGCAACACGTCGACTTGAGAACGCACGGCGTCGACACAGCTCAGCACGGGGTCAAGTTGTTCGCTGTTAGTCACCTGACCTGCGGCTTGCAACCATTCCTCGACACTGTGCAGATGCGCGGCCAGATTGCCCAATCCCACGCTTGCCGACGCCCCCTTCAACGTGTGCAGGTCGCGTCCTACCTGTTGAATGGTTGCCTCAGAGTCGGAGGTCTGTTCGAACTCAAATACGGCCCGCTCCATCGACGTAAGGCACTGCTCAACGTCTTCCAGGTAGGCCTCCAGCAATTCAGCATCCAGCTTGACCTGTTCGGGCGAGAATGCCTTGGCCAGCTCGGTATCGGCTGCACTGCATTGTGATTCCTTCGAAGAACCTGCCTCGTCGCCCCGTCGTTCTGCTTGATTGACATCGTTATTCGCTTCCCCGCCCAATGTGGAAAGAATCAGGTCGACCTGCTGCATCGGAAGCCCGGACTGCTCAGCGTCAGCTGTGTCTTCCGAATTCTCTGCTTCTCCGATCGACATCTCGATCTCTTGATCAAGCGAAGAGTCTCCCCACGAGGTATCTCTTCCCACGAGTGTCAAATACTCGCCCCAACGCTGTTCAGCCTCCTCGGTGAGATCCAGAAGCGACAACGTCTCCACTGATGATGGATCAGAGAGGGCTCGACTGACTTTCGGGAAAGCCGATTTCACGAATTCGACGATCTCGGCGCTGACATCGATCATCTGCTCGTCGGAGCCGTCAGCAAAGCATTCCACAATCTCCAGCAGGCCGGCAAGTGTCTGCACACTCGTGAGCCACGTTTCCTCGGCTGCAAACTCCAGAGCTTCCGCTGCGTCCATCAGACACTGGCGGGCAACTCCGGTTTGAGACGTGTCATCGGCGCAGACCTCGAGCGCCCGCTCGATGGGAGTCAGCAATTGTTCGAACGTGTCAAAATGTTGCTCAGCCGTATTCATCGATCCTGCCTATTTCACTTCGCTCAAACTTGGAGTGACTGCTGCGAGCAACACATCCGTTGCTTGGCCTTGCCTTCCGTGACGTGTTCCGCCTGTCTTTGCCCGTTGACGTCCTCGCTCGTTCACCACCTGTAGTCCGGCCCGCATCGGTGCGAGCGTGAGATCGAGGGTTTCGACATGCTGAGTGATCGAGCGGACGGTCCAGCCGGCTCCTTCGGCTCGACTGCGGTTGCTTCGAGTCGTTTCCGAGATGCGTTCGACCGCAACGACGAGATCTTGTGTCAGATGGAGTTGCTGAGCAGCGAGTCGCGAGATGTCCTGAATTCGTGCGACCGACTCATGACATGTTTCGCCAATGAGCCCGAGTTGATCGCGGGTCGACGACATCCGTTTGATCTCGGCCTGCACATCCTCACGCTGCTCCGCCATCGCGCGGATCGACTCGTCGGTCTCAGTTTGAATGGTCTCAATCAGATTGGAGACTTGACGAGTTGCTTGTGCGGCCTGCTCGGCGAGTTTGCGGACCTCCTCAGCGACGACTGAGAAGCCGCGGCCCTGCTCCCCGGCACGGATTGATTCGATGGACGCATTGAGGGCCAGTAAATCAGTACGTGACGAGATGGACGTGATCGTCTCGACAATCGTTCCGATGGCTTCCGTGCGTTCGCCGAGTGCTCGTAACTTTCGCTCTGCTCCTTCGACACGAGCACGGAAGCCGTCAATGTGATCGAGATGCTGCTCGACCATCGAACGAGCCTGTGAGGCAACTTCGCCAGCCTTGAGAGCTGAACGTTGTGCAGCGTTTGCGTTTTCGGCAACCGAGTCGAACTGCAATGACAACTGCTCGACATAGGTCGTCGTGCGATTGACCGCTTCGGTCTGATCTTCAGTGCCGGCGGCGATCTGACTCGACTTCTCCTGGACGTCGTCGACGTGTGTGACGATCTGATCCAGTTCGGACTGCAGCTGAAATGTGAGCTGCTGCAGCAGGCGTTTGAGCTGAGAGGCCGCACTGCCCACGTGTTCGGAGCGATTTTCTGACGACTCCTGACAGATGGCATCGAGCAGTGACTCGATCTCCTGCGTCTGATGACGGGCACTGGCCGCCGCATCCGACCAGCGAGCTGCTCGGGACCGGATATGCTCGATCACGTCTTGCACATCACAAATCGGATGCGACTGAGCAGGGGCATCACTCCGTGCAAGATCGGCCTGTTGAATGAGCCTCAACCCCCCATTGATCGTGCGGCTCAGCGCAAAACCGACGACGCCACTCATCCCGAACGCAGCTGCGACCCAAGCAATGGCTGATCCAGATGACGGCCCGGCCAACCAAAGCACTGCAGCGCCAATGGCGGCTGTGGTCACGTGAGACAGTGTCAAGAAGAGATTGAGCTTCATAGTGAAAACCTTATGACGCAGTCGTTGCATTCAATTGTGTCGAGATGTCCTGAGAACCATCTTGGTTCGGAATCTCAGGCGACCACATGTGATCGAGGAGGTCGGCAGCCGCACGATACAGACGATTCGCATCAAGGACGCGAACGACGGTGTCTCGGTAACTGGCCGTCCCCAGCACGAGCCGCGACTGCGTGTCCGGATGTGTTCCGCTCGTGGACGCGAGCTCCAGCTTCTCCAGTCCCGTTGCTTGTGAAATGGCCAGGGCCCATGCTCCTTCAGGACTGTCAATGACCAATAGGAATTCCATTTGGCTGCGGTCTGTCGATGCTCCGGCAATCAGAGAGGACAACGAAAGCACTGGGACAAATTCGTTCCGCAGATGACAGAGTCCGACAAGACAAGGTGGCGACTGTGGCACCGCCACGATGGGGACCGCCTCCACGAACTCACGAATATCGGTCGCAGCAACGGCAAAGACGTCGTCACCCACGCGGAAAACGCAATGCTGATCGGACGGATGTGGATCAGTCGTTCTCATTGATCCGCTCCCTGCTGTGAGACAACTTCCGATGAGTCCAACTCGTTACGTAATCGATCTGCTATCCGCGCTTTGAGGGCGGCCAACCGAGTTTGCTCGTCTCCCAATTGTGAGGGCTGATTGAGTTCAGTTGTGCGCGGAACAGACTCCTCCAGTCGAGGGGCTTGTGGCGGCAATTCCGGCGGTTTGTTCACGGTGCTCGTCAATGGCAGCGTTTCGACCGTGTCAATGACAGACGCCGTCGATCCCTGTGAGTTGCGATTGGCTTTTTCCGGTGAGAGGAATGAGAGAATGTCATTCAACTCCCGTGACATCTCGTCTGAGAAGTTCGTGAGTTGTGCCCGGCAGTCATCAAGGTGGCTGATCAATTGCGTAGCCGTTCCGCCCCTCGTCGCAGAGTCACCACAATGGTGAAGCGAAGGAGTCGAAGTGCTTTGTGATGTTGCAGTGGAGTCAGACATACCTGGACTTAGTCGAGAGCAATGAATTGCAGGATGGTGGCAGTGGTGAATTGTGCCCGAGAGTTTTGGTCAAAACGGCGCTGCCACGAACGAGTGAACGACTTCAAGCAGTTTTTGAGACGTGACCGGCTTGTGGAGGTAGGCTCCCAGCTTGTCTCCCAGCATTTCCAAAGCGTGTGACTCGATCGAAGTGAGGAAGATGATGGGGATTTCGCTCCATGGCAGCCCTTGATTTTGTAACTCCTGACAAACGCCATAGCCGTCGGTCTCTGGCATGTTGATGTCGAGAATGGCCAACAGCGGCTGTTCTCGAAAGATCTGCTTCAAAGCAGCCTGGCCGGTTTCGGCTTCGATGACGTCAAAGCCCTCCCCACTCAGGATCTGTCTCACCCGTGTGCGGATGGTGCGACTGTCGTCGGCGACGAGGATTTTGGGCGCGGACATCTGATATCTCTAAAAAACAAGGGTTGGCAACCCGGAGTCACGCAACTATAGGTCGCCTCCGCATTCAGACGGGCTGATGTGCCACGCGGTGATGAGGGATTCACGGCAGCGGGAGTTGTGTCACTGTTCTGACGATTGTGCGGATGATGCCCGTATCCGTTGGACGTGCGGTGAGTCCGATTGCGACACCGCCGAGATCGACGCTTCTGCCATTCCCTCGCAGTTGAGGATCCTGACGACAATGGACAAGGGAAAAACATCGACAACACGACTGTATTCGCTGGACTCCCACCCCGCGCCATCGCAGGGGCAGAACTCTGCGTGGGAATGACGTAGTCGCATACGACCTCAATTCTGGGTGATGTCACGACAAGACCATGTCGGTGTTGACGCAAAGACTGACTGTCCCCAGAATTCCTCCAGCGTGACCCGGTGACATCCGTGAGCAGAAAGAGCAGACCTCAATGAGCTCCTACGAGACAGCCAGTCGGTACTTTGAAAATGCAGCGGATGTGATGGGCATCTCCCCCAACATGCGAAAGCTCTTGCGGACTCCTCAGAGGGAGGTCAAGGTTCAGGTCGCTCTGGAGATGGATGATGGACAGGTCGAGACCTACATCGGGTACCGCATTCAACACGACAGTGCCCGTGGCCCCATGAAGGGGGGCCTGCGGTTTCACCCAGAGGTTGACGCGGACGAAGTGTTGGCCCTTGCGACTTTGATGACCTGGAAGACGGCCGTCGTCAATATTCCTTATGGCGGAGCCAAAGGGGGGATCTCGATCAATCCTCGAGAACTCAGCCCGGGCGAGTTAGAGCGTGTGACGCGAAAATTCGTCGACGAGATTCATGACGTCATCGGTCCGGACAAGGACATCCCCGCTCCCGACATGGGCACCGGACCGCAGGAGATGGCTTGGATCATGAACCAGTACGGTAAGTTTCATGGTTATAACCCTGCCTGCGTGACGGGGAAACCAGTCGAGTTGCACGGAGCGGATGGACGCAATGAGGCGACCGGCCGTGGTGTTGCGATCTTGACGAAAGCATTGCTTGATCGATACATGTCTCCGCTCAAGGAGGCCCGCATCGCCATTCAGGGTTTTGGAAACGTCGGTTCGTTTGCCGCTTCATTTCTGCATGAGATGGGAGCCAGTATCGTCGCCGTCTCCGATGTCTCCGGCGGCATCTATAATCCCGAGGGACTCGACATCCCGGCATTGCTGAAATACCAGACAGAACATGGCAGTGTGGAGGACTTTCCCGACACGGCGCAAATGAACAATGCGGAGTTACTCGCAGCTGATGTCGAAGTTCTCATCCCGGCAGCGATCGGCAATGTGCTCACTGGTGAAAATGCTGGAGATGTCCGTGCGAAATTCGTCATTGAAGCCGCCAACAATCCGACAACCCCGGAAGCCGACGAAATCTTCGCCAAACGCGAGATTATCGTGCTACCCGATGTTCTCGCCAATGCAGGAGGCGTGACCGTCAGCTATTTTGAATGGGTACAGAATCGTCAGCACTTCCGCTGGGACTTACAGAGAGTCCGCGACGAGTTGGATCGCATTATGGTCGACAGCTTTGAGAAAGTGCTGACAATTGCCTCCGAGAAGCACGTCTCACTCCGCGTGGCCGCTTACATTCTGGGCATCGGTCGCGTCGGGCGAGCCACAGTCCTTGGCGGCATCTGATTTGATTCGCCGCTTCAATCTCCGAATATTCTGAATTCACAAATTCGAGTAACTCTATGACTGATTCGATCAATGAGCTCAAATGCTGCTCACTGTTTAACGGGCTCAACGAAGACGAACTTGTCCGACTGTTTGATCTCGTTGAATCAGAAACCTTCTCGGTGGGAGCCCGGATTCTGGAGCAGGGTTTGACCTACCGCAGCTTGTGGGTCATCCTGCGAGGCACCTGTGAAGTCGTCCGACTCAGCGGCAACGGGTCTGATCAGCAGCTCGCTGTGCTAGAACCAGGAGGAATCTTCGGGGAAATGTCTTTTCTGCAGGAAGCTCCCCATTCTGCAACCGTCAGGGCTTTGTCCGAGGTCGAATCGATCCACATCACTCCGAAGGCCTTCGATGAGCTGAAAAGGACCGACTTCGGGGCCGCGCTGAAAATCACATCCAATCTGGTGCAACTGCTATCGGACCGATTGCGAAGAATGGACGCCTGGATCTGTGAATTGGTGGATCAGTCGGAAGATCGCCGTCAGCACGCCGAGTGGAAAGAATTCCAGTCAAAGCTCTACGCCGACTGGTCGTTCTGAGCGTGAGGAGAATCGAGGGTTAGCGAATCATTGGAAAGTTGAGAGCCTACTGCAGGGGACAAATCAGTGTAGCGTCCCTAGCGGCGGTCCAGACTGGAATCTTCGACCGTTCGGCGTCCAAACGCCGCTACACCAAAGTGCCCGTGGCACTAACCACGATGATCGATCACAGCGATTGACTTCAGTCATTGTCGCTGCTTTTACTGCCGCCACCTCGGCGACCTCCTCCACGACGTGAGCCAGAACGTCCACGTCCTCCCCCTCGACGCTTCCCTTCTGAATCCGAATCGCTCGCACTTGAACTCGAACGACGCCCGGTGGGACGAGTGAGATACCCGATCGCCTCTTCCCAGGTGGGCACGTTGGAATATCGATTCCGCTCCCCCCGTGACTTCGTTTCGGTCTCATCATGATCGGCAGCGGCTGTCTCTGATTGAGCGGCTGCGTCTCGTGACGGTGGGCGTTGCTGTTTGCGTGTGTCCTGAGAAGACGTTTGCTCGGATTCCGACGCATCGTCCTGAGAAACGGATGCTTCCGATTCGCTGTTTGATGGTCGACGGCCACGGCGGCGGCGACCGCCCCTCGACCGTCGTCGTTTCTTTTCCGGCTCTTTCTGTTCTCTTTCACCTTCAACCTCAAGGCCGGCTCCAAAGCCATCGTCATCATCGGACAATGACTCGTCGGTCCGCGTGCTGACTGCGTCGTCCTGCTCGATGTCAGCCTCATCGGCGTCATCGATCTCTAAATCAAAATCAGTCGCATCTTCGGAGAGGGTCTTCTCAGTGGCGGTTTCCTGCTTCGGCTTTCGTCGACGCCCACGTCGTCGGCGGCGGCGCGGACGATCATCCTTGTCCTCACCTTCGTCAGGCGATTTCTTGTGGGAAGAGCCGCGATTGGAGTCCTGTGTTTCTTTCTCAAGACCCGCACCAAACCCATCGTCATCCAAGAGTTCTTCTGTCTTACCTGATGATTCGCTGACCATCTCTTCAAATGTCGATTCTGTCTCGACGCGCGCAAATGAAGTTGGCGACTTCGTCACCGGCTTGGAGACCGGCTCGTCGTCCCATTCCCAGCCATCAAGAGCGTCCCAGTAGGAATCGTCCGATGCCTCTTCTGAGTCATCTTCCAATTCATCGTCATCGGTTTCATCATCGAGCTCTTCGGCATCCATCACCAGATCGTCATCGGTGTCGCTGGAAGAATCATTTGATTCAGCGACGACCGGTTCCCGGCTCGATGGTTTCTCTGATCTTCCGAGTCGTTCCTCGGGCTCATCATCGAGCCCCAACAGCGACCCACCAAAATCATCATCGTCGTCATCGAAATCTGAAACAGACTGACGTGAACCCGTCGTACGGGGCTCGTCGGCTGACGACATCACCTCTTCAGCAAACGGAATGTCTTCGGCAGACTCATCGTCTTCCAGATCGAATTCTTCGACCTCAAACGGTTCCATATCTCCCTGATCGGCTGACAGGTCAACGCCAAACAGGTCTTCAGCCAATGATTCGAGTTCGTCGTCAGAGGGATCTGACGGAATAGGATGAGTCGTCATAGGGAGCGAAGTTAGCGACGGAGAATGGCCATTGCAAGGCTCGATGTTCGCACGAGGCCTCAACTTGTGGAAACCACGCTCTGCAATCGAAATACCCCGACTGCCGTGGGCACTCGGGGTTGGAGTCGTCGGTTGTCAGGGCGGATGGCCGGATCAACGGGTGCCGGCACTCGAGGCTTGCGAAATTCGGCCCTGAAGCGCCTTGGCGGCAGCGAGCTTCTTGTACATCGGACCGGGCTTGGCAAACCCCTCAAAGCGACCAAGAAGATCGGCTTCAGGGCTCAACACGATCGTGCAGGGGAGAGATTCGACCTCAAGTATCTCTGCGATCTTCTTGTGGTCATCGACATCAATGTGCACGGGGACGAAGGTTTCGTTGATGTAATTCGCCATCTGTGGATTTTCAAGAGTCGTTTTTTCGAGCTTCTTACACCACCCACACCATTCGGCACCAAAGACAAGCAGCATGGGCTTGTTCTCCCGAGAAGCGATCACGTGGGCTGACTTCAGATCCGGTTGCCAAGCGAGTGGCGACCGGCCCGGCTCTCCCGCCGCTGAGTATCTCTCATTGAGGCTGACAACGCACATTCCCAGAATTGCCAAACCCACCAGTGTCCGACGCATATTTCACTCCTCATCTCATTACCAAGCCGAGCGATGGTCCTGAGAAACTTATCGGAGTTTGAAGGCTGTCACCTATGTGAGAATGAGCACATGAAACGAGAATTCAAGCGCTTCGGCAAGAATGGCTTCGCTGAGCGTTAAATAGGCTGAACCTGAGAAACAGGAGAACTTGGGATCCATTGCGCAGGGACCCATTCGCCGACTCAAGTTTCGGTCTTCAAGATCGGTTCCGCGCGAATGCGTTCCGATGTCTCAGAACATCGGTCGTCCACAGGGGACAGGGTGACATTGAGGGAGCATCTCAAAAACGACATCGGAAGGCGCAGCCACGTCTTTACTGATCCGAACCTCTTGCTGGGCAGTCAACGAGTCGACAACCGAGTTGGTGAGTCTTGACGAGAGAGTTGCGGTGCCATCCTTGACGGCTTCTGTGGTCAATCGGGTGCGAAAGACATCTCCCGCTGCAATCCGGGGGATCTTCAATTCGAGCAGGTGTCCGTTGGGGTGGTCCAGTTCGTCCGTCAACTCGACCGCCAGAATTAAGTCAGTCATTTCAGCTCCTCCACGATTCTGCACTTCAAACACGGTTCTCACTTCACCCCCGGACGCGACCGCCTGTGGCGCAAACATTTCCAGGCTGAGTGGCTGGACCGGTTCCTCGATCCGCACCGGCTCGGGTTCAAACTGAGGTAACACCTCAGGCTCATCCTCATCCTCGAAAGGGATGATCTGTGGGATGGGCTCCTGATCAATGGGCTCGGCTTCAGCTTCGGGTTGTGGTAAGGGCTCCGGTTCCGGGGCGTCAAAGAATTGTGGCATCACGGACGCCGGTGTCTCCGATTTGGGCTCAACGGGTTGAGGTTCCGGGCGCGGAACACGTACATTGCTCACTGCAGCGACGCGTGTCGTCACTTGCACCGCACTCTTGTGAGCGAGCAGCACCTCCGAGTTAGGCTGCATTTCGATTTGCAGTTGTCGACTCTCGCCTGGACGCAACTCGGCCAGGTCCCAGACCAGCGCCTCACCGACAACTTTGGCGGGTGGACGAGTGTTGCTGACTCGTTGAATGTTCGAGAGTTGCTCACGCACCCTCACGTTGTCGAGAGTCTCCTCGCCAACGTTCCTGACAGTCAATCCATACTGGAGAGGCTGACCCACTGGCGCGTTTTTTGGTGATGACTTTTCAATAACGACATGGGGATGACGCTGTGTGGAGAACTGGTTCAGAGGTTCGACAACGGATTCCGGATTCACCCAACTGGGAGCCACGCTCGTGGATCGCACGCCGACACGAGACGCATACGGGGTGAAGTGCAGGGCACGTTGCCCTCGGTCGAATCGGGGTTGCTCCCAGCGATCATGGACCGCTGTCCGGTCAAATCGTTGCTTGAGATCACGCAGGTCAACACGGGAGGCCGCAGACACGACGCTGATCTGTTGTCGAGAGTTCCACCCGGTCGGCATCGCCAGCTGAGCAAGATGCATCTGCAGCTCAGGGAGAGGTCGGTTGAAGTTCGAGAGTGGGAGTTCATGTCGAGCCGGTGCCCGATCCTCGAACGGATCGTACTCCGGTTGCGCGGGCGATTGTTGGAATGGATCGAAGGCGGGGGCCACGTTCGCTGCCTCTGCCTGCGGTTGGGCGAGTGCAGTGATGCTGGCTGTCACTCCCGGATTGATCGCCGGCAACAGGAAGAGCAGGATTGTGAGAATGATGCCCATCACGCCGGAGACCGCCGCTCCGGTCCAGACCGGGAGACCGCCCATCCATCCGAACGCCATCTCGATCCCACGTAAGAGATCGGAGAAGAACTCATGGGTGCCGATGACCATCCAGCGCCACAACGTGTTGAGCGCCGCGAAGGGCCACAACATCGCGTCACGAATGTCGTCAAGAAACTCGTCGATGGGATGTGTGAAGAACCACAACACCCGGAGCAGGAATCGCTTGAAGGCAATCCATCCTGCAGCCAATTCGGGGAAGATGTACCGAAAGCTCAGATAGCGTTTGTGCCGCTTCATCCATGGGTAAGCACTCACAGCGTGTCTCCTCCTGCCCCTCCTGGTCATGCTTCGCCGGTGGTCATCACTGTGGCGAAGACGTTGCCTCCCACGGGGTTGCCCCCGCCTGCGACTCGACAAGACCGAATCGGCTTTGATGCGTGGGATACCAAAACGGGCCGATTGTGGGAAGACGGAACGACTTGGGAGTGATCTCACGTCGCCAGAATGGAAGTCTCATCCCTGAATGCTGATGACTGCTGTGACAATTCTCGCTGATATTCCGGACGCAAAGACACAGAGACGCGAAGACGCGCAAAGAGTTCTTCTGCTCACTGATTCCTGTCATCCCCTTTGCGACTTACCGCCTTTGCGTCAAGTTTTTCTTGTCGGCAATGTTCGATCGTCCTTCACGGTTTGGGGACCGTGGGCTATTCAAACAGGTTGTTGGCGTTGCTCACACGAATGTGACAGAACGATTCGGATTGGCCTTGGCGGTCTCGCAAGGACCGTCGTATACTCCCGCCCCGATCGCGGCACGCACAGGAACGTGCTGACCCGAACCGCGACGGTCCATCAGAAGCACGCACGTGCATGGAGGCCAAGCGTGAAGAGACTTCTCATCGTTGGTGCAGAGACTGTTGTGGGGGCCAACCTCGCGACCGAAGCGTCTGACCGCTATCAGGTCGTCGCCCTGACACACGAACCCCGCGTCTCTATCAACGGTTGCGAGATGTTGACCGTCGGACATGACGGGCAGGCCCCGCAAGAGTGGCTGGAAGACCTCCAGCCAGACGCTGTCGTCCTCTGTGGCCCTGCATCACGATCGGCCTGGGATGCTTCCACCGAACCATCTCTTGACGAAAACATGGCCACGATCGCCGGTGAATGGGCGGCCGCGGCACGATCTCAGGAATGTCACTTCACCTTCATCTCTTCGGATGCTGTCTTCTCCGGACCGTGGATGTTCCACGATGAAGAGAGCCAGGCGTTCTGCCCTTCAGCCGGTGCCCAGGCAATTCGGCAGGCAGAGAAGCGGGTGACTGAGCAGTGTCCGCAAGCATTGATCATCCGCACGAATGCCTTTGGCTGGAGTCCCACAGGAAGTTCCATCGGTTGGATTGACCAGATTCTCGCCGACCTCGATCGCCGCTCACTCCAGGACTACGACTTCCTCCGACACGGAACGCCCATCCTCGCCACCGATCTGGCAGACATCCTGCTGCGAGGGATCGACGAGAACCTCACTGGTCTGCATCATGTCGCCGGTGCTGAGCGTGTCAATCCGCTCCAGTTCGCGACGCGCCTCGCAGACCACTTCGCGTTGCCCTGGCTCGCAGTTCGTCGTGCGGAGGAGTGCCTGGACGAACCGGTCGTCGGCTTCGGTGCCAGCGAGACCTCACTCCAAACCAAGAAGATTCGCAAAGCCCTCTGCGTCGCAATGCCCATGCTTTCCGAAGGGCTGACGCGATTGCGAGTTCAACAGGAGAGTGGCTACTGCGACCAGTTCGGTCCGGATCACCCGGTCGCCGTGCGACAAAGTGCCTAACCAAGAATCAGTGGGTCAGACTGATGGCAAGAGGCCCGACTTGGCAACAAGTCGGGCCTCTGCTTTTCTTTGAACGGAGATCATCAAGCAGCCGGGCAGTTGTGAAGTCGCCGACGGTGGTTCACAGCCAGGAACGCCAAGCTGCCAATGCCCAGCATGGCGAGACTCGCAGGCTCCGGTACTGCATTCAATTGGATGTTATCAAACTCCGCTGTACCCGACGCGTTCGAAGCGCCGCTCAACACTAAACGAAAGAAGACTGACGAATCTCCATCGAGTGCGTTGATGGCACTGAAGTCGTATGTCTTGACAGCTGCACTCGCATTCGGATTATCGACATCAGCGAACTTCGTGAATGTTGCGTTGTCTGTGGAGTAGAACAAGTCGACATCATCGAAACCGTTGCCTGGTCGTGAGTAGGCAAACGACAACACAGGATTCATAAAGCCTGTCAGATCCGCCTTGATAGCAAAGCCCAGACCGTTGTTCGCCGAATCCATGAACTGGATGGCATCTCCGGCAGGTGTCCCACTCACCGCGTTCAGCACGTTGCCGTTGACAGCATCAAGATCAGCATCCGACCAGCCTGCATCGACCGTTAACGTCGCACCGGCATCTGCACCCATTTCCGATCCGATCGAGCGATCATCGCCGTTGTAGCCGCTGAAGTTCCAGTTCGCGACAAGAGCGGCCTCAGCGGATGAGGCTTGAATCGCAATTGCAAGTATTCCACCAATGACAATGATAGATGTCGTCCGCATGACTGGGTCTCCGTAGAAACCCATCTCTCAGTTCATCCTGGCTGGTTGATGGATGGTACTTCGTTTTTCTTGTTTGGCCCGTACTTCGTGTCCGAGTCGATAGACTCACTATCTAGCTCTTAGCCTAACAGTGGCTCTGTGCCGATCCCAATGAAATCCAGAGGATTTGTCTGCACTTTCCCCAAGACTGAGCCATGCCATTGACGGCCACAGATCGTGCACAAACAGAGAGATCCGATACGGTACGGTAGCATCACGAGCCTGAGCCGGTTGCAGAACCTCTCGTGACCGTAGGACGGGATTCCCAACCCGACCTGTAGGTTCTGAAACCGGCTCATGTGGATGTCGCTGCGAATACCGATCTGGACATTCCCGTTGATCGGCCCCGACCTTCCCAGTAGTGGATATTGAAACGCTTCGTCTCAGAACAACCATTCGGCCAACAGCCCACGAGGATAACTCTCTCCTGTCAGCACCTTGAACTGAGCTGCGACTTGATGGGCGTAGACGTCGCGCGTCTCGATGATGCGGCAGCCTCGGTCGCGGGCTTCGGTCATCAGTTCATGCTCGATCGGTGGATCGCTGACGTCCATCACTAGCATGTTCGGCTTGAGCATTGACGGATTCAAGCAGCCGCGTGTCTGACCACACTTCAGATCAGCGTCGGCGATGATGACCACGTCGGCCAGCGTGTCGTACACCGACTGTAACGGCACGTGCCGGCAGTCCATCAGGTTGGCGATCTGCAGTGACCGCTTGTCATCCGGTCCGCAGACACTGACAAGCCCCTTTCGCTGCGTGACGGCAAAGGCCATCGCTTGTGTGACGCCACCGCTGCCGAGGATCAGGACGTTACGCCCATCCAGTGGACGCTGCCCGGACTTCGTCTTGCCGAGTGCCGCTTCCAGCAGGGTCAGGGCGCTGCGCCAGATGGTGTTGTAGCCATGCCAGCCATCCTTGCGATTCAACAACAGGTCAACGTATTGACTTTGGAAATCCTGCTTGTCGATGTGAACAGCCATCGGCATGATCTCGCGGCCGACATCTCCAAACACCAGGACACCCGTGATGTGCAGTTTCTCGAACATCCTTTGCAAGAGCTTGAGGTCGCCAATCTCGACCGGCAGGCAGCGGACATGCTTGCCTAACTGTTTGAACCCAGCATTGAGCACTTTCGTCGTGATGGTCGCCGCTTCCCCCATCCCCGCGATCGCCACGAACACCGTCTTGCGGTCGATTCCACGAAAATCGTAGACCTCGTCCAAATCGAAGACGGTTGCTTGTCCCTCGTGTGCCTCCATGCCGTGTTCAAGGGCTGCATAGATCCACGGCGACCCATACTTATGCCCGAGGAGTGAGAACGTGATCTCCGGACGACCGAGCCCCATCCCTACGATCGGCAGCTTCCGTTTTTGACTCACTGCCGCCAGAAGTGGCCATGCGTCATCAATCGTCGGCGTCGGCCAGGTGAACTTGACGACGTCCGCCTCATGCTCAGCCGCGTCGTCGAAAATCCGATCGATGTCGGTCTCCGGCTCATCAAGTGTCGTAAAGCTGATCAGACGTTTGACCTCGCCAAACATGGGAATCTTTGGCGAGATGTCCAGATCGAGTTCGATATAGTCCGGCCCTGCGACGATGGCCTGACGCAGGAGCAGCAGTCTCTCCTCCTCAGTCCCCTTCCAATGTCCGCCGTCCTCCTGACGTCGACATGAGACAATGACCGGCTTGTCCACCGTCGAGATCAACTCTTTAACGTCAGGCTCTTTTGCCAAATGGTCGAGACACAATTCAATGATGTCTCCCTGCCCTGCGGCGTTCAGCAGGTCGACTTTCGCCAACGTACGCGAGACTGGTGTCACGGTGACGCAAATCATGGCAGCTCTCCCACGCTTTCAGGCCCGGCACGCAGACATCCAGCATACCCGGCAAGCAACGTCCCGTCGACAATTCGCTGAGGAAAGCTCAGAAGTGGATCGCCCGGCCATCCACTGCCAGCGCCGCCTCTTTGACCGTCTCGGCCAGCGTGGGATGGGCATGACAGCAGCGGGCAATGTCCTCACTCGACGCTCCAAACTCCATTGCGGACGCACACTCCGCGATCAATTCCCCCGCGTGTGCACCAATGATGTGCACACCCAACACGCGGTCGGTCTGCTCATCGGCGAGGATCTTGACGAAGCCTTCCATGTGACCGCTGGCACGGGCACGTCCGTTGGCAAGGAACGGGAACTGCCCCTTGCGATACGAGCGGCCTTCTTCCTTCAAGGCTTCTTCCGATTTGCCCACGGTCGCGATCTCCGGCTCGGTGTAACACACACCGGGGATGTTGTCGTGGTTGACGTGACCGTAGCCGGTGTAGAGCTGTTCCACACACGCGATGCCCTCTTCCTCAGCCTTATGAGCCAGCATGGCTCCGCCGATGACGTCACCAATGGCGAACACACCAGACTGTGACGTCTCGAAGTGGTCATCGACCGTGACGAATCCTCGATCAGTCGCCTCCACGTTGATGGATTCCAAATTCAGGCCAGTCGTGTTGGGTCGACGTCCGACCGCGACCAGCACACGGTCGCCCTGGACCGACTCCTGTCCGTCAATCATCACCTCGCACCCTTTCCTGTTGATCGACACTCCCTCGACACGGCACCCCAACCGAAACTCGAGTCCCTGTTTGGTGAAGATCTTCTGAGCTTCCTTCGCCACCTGCGAATCCATGCCGGGCAAAATGCGGTCGAGGTACTCGAGCACTGTCACCTGTGACCCGAGACGACGCCACACGGTGCCCATCTCCAGACCGATATAGCCGGCGCCAATGACGATGAGATGTTTGGGAACTTCTGCGAACGACAAGGCTCCTGTGCTGCTGACGATGCGGTCCTCGTCGATGTCGACCCCCGGGAGACTCGCAACACTACTGCCAGTCGCTATCAGAATATGATCCGCCGTCAACTCCTGTTCGCCATCGCTCGCCTTGACAATGACGCGTCCCGGCTCCTCAAACGAAGCATGCCCCGCGTAACGTGTGACCTTGTGCTTCTTGAACAGTCCCTCAATGCCACCACCCAGCGTGTTGACGACCTGCTGTTTGTGATCCAGCATCGTCTGCAAATCGAGTTGCACCTTCGAGACCGCGATCCCTCGGTCTTTCCAGCCATGTGACGCTTGCTCGTACAGGTGACTCGACTCCAGCAGCGCCTTCGAGGGGATACACCCGACTCGCAGGCATGTCCCCCCCAGCATCGGCTCCTTCTCAATGCAGGCGACGTTCTTCCCGAGTTGAGCGGCCCGAATCGCAGCGACGTACCCACCCGGTCCGGCACCGATAACAATCAAATCGTGATGTGGCATGATGTCTCTTGTTCGCGCTCCCGATGGTCGCGGCTAAACATGGTTGGCATTGTTTAGCCGCGACCATCGGGAGCGCGGCACAGCTCAGGATATCACACCTCCAGAAACAACCGCGTCGGGTCTTCGATCACTTGTTTAATGCGTCGCAGGAACGTCACGGCCTCCTTACCGTCGACGACACGGTGATCGTAGGAGAGGGCGAGGTACATCATGGGGCGGATCACGACTTCTCCGTTGATGGCGACCGGTCGATCCTGAATGGAGTGCATGCCGAGCACGCCCGATTGAGGCGGGTTGACGATCGGCGTCGATAGTAACGATCCATAGATGCCGCCGTTGGAGATGGTGAACGTGCCTCCTTCGAGTTCTTCGAGGCTGATCTTGTTCTGCTGGGCACGCTCGGCATACTCAGCGATCGCGAGTTCGATCTCCGCGAAGCTCATTCGCTCGGCGTTACGCAGGACGGGAACGACGAGACCTTTGCCGCCGCCGATGGCGATGCCGATGTCGCAGTAGTTGCGATGCACGAGTTCGTCGCCTTCGATCTGTGCCCCAACCTGGGGGTACTCGTTGAGCGCGTCGACGACCGCTCGTACGAAGAATGACATGAATCCGAGTTTGATGCTGTACTTCTTGGTGAACTCATCCTGATACTGCTTGCGGAGTGACATGACGGCTGACATGTCGCATTCGTTGAATGTCGTCAGCAGTGCGGCTGTCTGCTGGGCTTCGACGAGTCGTCTCGCGATCGTCTGCCGGATCGGCGACATGCGAACACGACGTTCCTCACGTGGTCCGCCTCCGGCACCATTGCTACTCGCTCGTCCGGCGGCAGCGCCACGCATGACGTCTTCTTTCAACAACCGTCCGCCCGGTCCCGTCGCACGGACGTCGCCAGCCTGCATGCCGCGCTGCGATAGTTCCCGTTGTGCGGCCGGCATCACACGCACATCTCCGTCTGACGAAGACGCTCCGCCCCCAGATGAGGAGGCTTCGCTCTTGCCGCGCGCTTGTCCGCCAGCGTCGTGACCGTCGGGGGCCGACCCTTCTTCCAACTCGGCGATCAGTTCACCGACGTCAGCCGAGTCGCCCGCCTGTTTGAGCACCTTCGTGATGGTGCCTGCAGCCGGAGCAGGGACGTCGAACGTTGCTTTGTCGGTTTCGAGGCCGACAAGATTGCTATCAACGTCCACCCACTCGCCTTCGTTGACGTACCACTCTCCGATGAAGACTTCGGAGATGGACTCGCCAACCGCTGGCACTCGAATCTCAGTGCTCATGATGCAACCTTACGAATGCCAACCTTCAAATGAGTCGGCGATGTTGACGTGATATCTGGTCAGGAAGACGCTTTGACGCCGAACGCTTCGTCAAGGAGTTGTTGTTGTTCGATTTGATGGCTGTGATGCGAGCCGGTCGCCGGACTGGCTGACCGAGCACGTGTGACGCCCGACAGAGGCAGGCGACCGTCAATCGTATCACCCAGGTTGACCTTCAAGAACCACCATGCCCCCATGTTTTGTGGTTCGTCCTGAACCCAGACCACAGGCGTTCCGTCTGCGTAGACCGAAAGGGCGTTCCCCAGCCTCTCGATCGGCAGCGGGTAGAATTCCTCCAGTCGCACAATCGCCACGTCATCACGCCCCTCGTCGTCACGGCGCTTGGCGAGATCGTAGTACACTTTGCCTGAACAGAGCAGCACGCGCTGCACCTGTGCCGGGTCGGCTGATGATGTATCGGGCAGAACCGGCCGGAAACCATCGTTCGCGCAGTCCTCCAGTGACGATGTGCACTCGGGCAGCCGCAGCAGGCTCTTGGGCGACATCACGATCAACGGCTTCTTCCATTGCCGCACGACCTGTCGACGCAGCAAGTGATAATACTGGGCCGGCGTCGAAGGTTGGGCGACCTGCATGTTGTCCTCAGCAGACAACATCAGGAACCTCTCCAGCCGCGCGGAAGAGTGCTCGGGTCCTTGTCCTTCAAATCCGTGCGGCAACAGCATCACCAGACTACTGAGCCTGTCCCACTTGTCCTCCGCACTGGCGATGAACTGATCAATGATGACCTGTCCGGCGTTAACGAAGTCGCCAAACTGGGCCTCCCAGATGACGAGACCCTCCGGGCAGTCGAGACTGTACCCATACTCAAATCCCAGCACGCCGGCTTCGGAGAGGGGGCTATTATAGATCTCAATGAGACGTGAGTTGTCCGTGAGGTTCGTCAGTGGGGTGAAGGCGTGCCCGTCCTCGTAATCGTACAAGACGGCATGTCGGTGACTGAACGTGCCTCGGCAAACGTCCTGACCCGTCATGCGGAGGCGTGTGCCATCAGCGATGAGCGTGCCAAAGGCCACTGCTTCTGCGGCGCCCCAGTCAAGGGGGCGTTTTCCCTGTGCCATCTCACGTCGTGTGTCCATCAACCGTGCGAGCTTGGGATGGCATGTCAAATCGTCGGGTAACTCGGTTTGAGCGGCCAACAATCTTGAAAGCGTCGCGACATCGATCTGTGACTCGGGAGGAGTTGTCGAGAGGACGGTTCCTCCTTTGAACCCCGTCCATACGCCACTGAGTTGCGGCAGACACCGAATGAAATCGTCCCGCCGCGCCTCGGCCAGTTCGCGTTCGAGCTTCTCACGGCGACCGTCAACGATCTGCTGGGCCTCCTCCGCGGTAACGCCTCGCTGGGCACGCAGATGCTCGCGATAGTCGTCGTAAGTTGACTTCTTCTTGCGGATGGCACGGTACATCACCGGTTGTGTGAACGCCGGCTCGTCACTCTCGTTATGACCACGACGACGGTAGCAGTACATGTCGATCACGACGTCCCGTTGGTACTTCTTCCGGAAGTCGAGCGCCAGGTTGACGACCTGAGCAACCGCTTCCGGGTCTTCGCCGTTGACGTGGAAGATCGGCACCTGCAACATCTTCGCCACATCGGTCGCATACGTCGATGACCGACTGTCGTACGGTGAGGTCGTAAAGCCGATTTGATTATTGACGATCACATGGACCGTGCCGCCGACACTGTAGCCCGGCAACTCACTCATGTTCAGCGTCTCCTGCACGACGCCTTCGCCGATGAACGCCGCATCGCCATGAATGAGGATCACGGCCCCCCGTTCGTGATGATAGTCGCCGAATCGGTCCTGTTTGGCCCGCATGCGACCCATTGCGACCGGGTTGACGAACTCCAGGTGGCTCGGATTGAAGCAGAGCGAGAGGTGCACCGAGTTGCCCTTCGACGTGGTCCAGTCGCCGCTGTGACCCATGTGGTACTTGACGTCACCCCGTCCCATGTGCAGTTCGGGGTCGACGTCTTCGAATTCACGAAAGATGGTCCGCGGACTCTTGCCCGTGATGTTGGCCAATACGTTCAGACGACCGCGATGCGCCATGCCGATCACAATCTCGCGAACGCCCTCATTGCCCACCTTCTCGATTGCCATGTCGAGCAATGGGATGAGACTCTCCGCTCCCTCCAGCGAGAAGCTCTTGGCACCGACGTACTTCTTCGCAAGAAACTCCTCGAACACGACGGCGTCGGCCAGTCGCCCCAGAATTCGCAACTGCTCTTCTCGATCGAGCTTAATGCGGTTGCCCGTCGTCTCCATCCTTTCGGCGAGCCACAGGCGGACCTGGAGACTGTCGATGTGCATGAACTGTACGCCAATCGAGCGGCAGTAGGTCTGTTTCAACCAATTGACCATCTGCCGGATCGTGCGAACCTCAGGACCACCGGACCACGATGTCGACAACTCTTGATCTAGGTCTGCATCAGAAAGGCCGTAATACCCGGGGTCGAGTTCGGGCGGCGATAGAGGCTCTTTGCCAAGCGGATCGACGGCGGCCATGATGTGACCACGAACGCGATAGTTGCGGATCAACTGGTCCAGCCGCTCCTGCAACCCGGCCACGTTGCCCTTCACACTCACCTGGGAGGGCGAAGCTCCTGCTGAGCCGCTGACTGGTGCGAACACGCTCCGCTGCGGAAACGGCCGCTCCGCAAATCGTCCATCGCCGTCACTCTGTCGCAACTGCTCGAAGTATCGCCGCCAGTCATCCGGGATCTCCGTCCCACCACGCAGGTACTCATCATAGAGCCCTTCCATGTAGGCGACGCTGGGACTACTCAGAGACCGACCATTCGTTGCAGGCACGGTTTTGTACTCTCGAATCGAAGTGTTGAACGGGAAGCTGTCAACAACCTCTTGGATAGGCGAGATGCAGACAGAAATCAACAGTCGAGAGGCAAAGACCGCACGGTTTTCGCTGCATCGACGTTGGTCTCATCGTGATCGGCGTGAGCAACGGTTGGAGAGTGGGGACACGGAGCGGTGATGGGCGGCCAATGAGGAAAGCTGGAAAAGCGGATCCGTCGCATCCGCCTGATCCGCTTTTCC